>CASFZR010000044.1 GCA_949299185.1 uncultured Spirochaetales bacterium | reverse complement strand
GGCACGCATGGAACGGAATATGCGATGATAATGGCCGGAGCGGTTATCGCATCGCTGCCAGAGCTGGTATTCTTCCTTATATTCAGAAGAAAGATCATCGATGGCATCGCCATGACTGGCATAAAGGGGTGAGGATGAGAGCGGAGATCATACTGAAGACGGGAAGCGGCAGGTATCAGGAATCGATCATGGATAGCTGCTCGGTCCATAAGGACGGGATGTCGCTGGATGCGAAGGCGCTTCCTGATGGCCTCCTCCTCAGTATCCGCTCCGATCTCGATTCCTCATGCGCGTTATCACTGCGCTTCCCGTTCAAGGGGCTCTCGCCCGAGAGCGTATTCATCCCTTCCGTGTGGTACGGCGGGAATATGGAGGGAGAGGGATGCTTCCCTTCCGCAAGGCGATCATCATCCTGGACATTCGTTGAAACACGGATGCCGATGCCAGGCATCATAGGGGCTCGTAATGAGGATGGATGGACTTTCTTCTGGATGGATGAATGTGCGGGTCCCCTCGCCCTCGCCTCTGCCGGCTGGGATGACGATGGAATAATCTTCCGCCTTCCATATCATGAGGCGCCCTTCAGCTACAGGGGCAAGACGAAGCTGCTGCCTGCAGGAGATTCCCCGCTCCTTCATCTTGATCCAGGCACCGTGATAAGCCGGCGCTTCTACATATTCGAAAGCGGCGAGGCTGATCCATACGATGGCTACAGGAAGCTTATCAGGGAGCGCTTCAATGATTCCAACGATCTTCCCAGAAGCTGGAAAGCATATGAGGAATCGAAGCTGAAGAGGCTCCTTGGCCTTGTGATACGCACCACCGATGGCAACGCAGCCCTGATCATGGGAGAGGGCAATGGCAGCCACCAGAGCGTCTATCGCTTCACCTCAGGATCATTCCTCGTCAAATCGCTTGAGGCCGCATCCGCATTCCTCAGGACAGATGGCACCACCCTATCATCAGGCTCCTTGGAAGCGGCAAGGGAGAGGATAGCGGAACTGCTGGGAATAAGCGGGAACGATTGGCCTAAGGAGCTTGCCTTAAGGATCGGAAGATACTTCCTCTCATCAGAGACAGAGGAAGGGTTCTATCAGGATTCCATAAGCCTCGATACCGGCGAACGGGGAGGATATCTCGGCATCAGCGAGCATCCGGAGTTCAGGTTCCTGATGAACGCGAGGTGTGCCGGAGAGGCAATGGCAAGCTATATCGACCTATATGAGAGAACCGGCTATGAGCCATTCATGGAATTGCCTCGCCGCGTGCTGGGCTTCTTCATCTCACATCAGCTTCCCGACGGCTCGTTCGGCAGATGGTGGGATAAGGAGGGCTTCTCGATAGACCGCAATGGCACGAATGGAGCCTATGTCGCCGTGGCGCTGTCAAGGATGATACCCCATCTAAGCGATGAAGACGAAAGGAGGAATGCAGAGAAGGCCCTCGTAAAGGCAATAGGATACTACTCGGCCCTCTCGCTCTCCGGGGGCTTCCACGGAGACACGCTCGATGCGGATTCCGTAGACAAGGAAGCAGGGGTAAGCCTCCTGTCCCTGATGCTTGAAGGATTGGAATCGGGATACGGCGACGAGGATACGCTGAAGGCTGCCATCCACGCTGCCTCATTCACCCTTACATGGATATGGGAGATGGATTCGTACATCTCCCCTGATTCCCCTCTTGGCAGGCTTGGCTTCCGGAGCCAGGGCATGACAAGCGTATCAGCCGCCCATCACCATCTGGATTTCTACGGGATGCTGATCGCCCATCTCTACCTGCGGCTGTGGAAGATCACCGGCGATGAGCTGTGGAAGAACCAGGCTGTGCTGATGATGGCCTCCTGCCTACGCCTGATAGCCTCCGATGGCAATGGCTTTTTAGGCAGAGAGGCGGAGTTCGATGGCTGGCAGCCTGAGCAGATCAACCACACCCTCTGGGACTACTTCTCGGACGAAGGCAACATGAATGGCACGTATGGCATAGATATCGCATGGGTCAACGTGCTTGGCTATAGCTCATACCTATCCATAAAGGAAGATTTCCCAGGGCTTCTCAACATCTGATCCCTCCTTGCTTCCATGCGGAGACATGGGCGAGAAAGATTATCATCAATATTTTGTAATATTGATTTACAAATTGAATATCCCATAGTACCATCTTCATATAAACACAGGAAAAGGAGTGCATTGATGGAACTCAAGGAAGAATTCAGCATAAAGCTCGGCCGTGTAAGAAAGCTTATGGAGGAAAAGGGGCTGGATGGGGTATTCCTCAAGAGGCAGGATGATTTCGCCTGGCTTTCATGCGGAGGCAGGAACTATGTCGGAGCCGGTGACATGGGCAATTGCGGACTTCTGGTCACGCATGATGGCTACTATGCGATAACCAACAACATCGAGGCACCCCGCATGGCTGCCGAGGAGAACCTCGGAGAGCTTGGGTTTGATATCAAGGCTGGCGTCTGGCATGACTCGGGATTCGAAGGCAAGGAGATAGCGGCGCTGACAGATGGCGGCAAGGTCGGAAAGGACTTCGGAGAAGGCAGCATAGCCGAGGATATAAAGGGAATCCGCATGGATCTTACCGAGGCCGAGATCGATAGATACCTCAGCAATGGCCGCGATGCCTCAGAGGCCATGGAAGAGGCCGCAGCGACCATCGCTAAGGGTGACATCGAATACTCCATCGCCGCGAGGATAATCAAGAACATGGAAGGCCGAGGTCTGGAGATGGTCTCATGCATGGTAGCCGCCGATGAGAGGATCAGGTCATACAGGCATCCGCTCCCGACAGGAAAGGCCGTAGAGAACCTCGTACAGATCGGAGGGAACTTCAGAAGGGATGGCCTCATCATCTGCATGACAAGATACGTCAGCCTCTCCCCTCTCAGCGATGCCCTCAAGAAGCAGTACCATGATAACCAGATCATAGATGGCACCTACATCGCGGCATCAAGGCCCGGAACGATCTATTCCGACGCGCTCCTTGCCGGTAAGAGGATGTATGAGGAGCTAGGATACGGCGAGGAGTTCGACAAGCATCATCAGGGCGGTCCTATCGGATACGCTGGCCGTGACTACAGGGTCGGCTTCACCACGAACGGAAGGATCCAGGACCATCAGGCCTTCTGCTGGAATCCCTCGATCACGGGCACGAAGAGCGAGGACACATGCATCGTCACCAAGGATGGCGTGCAGATGGTAACAGGGCCGGTACTGTTCCCTAAGGTAGTAGTAAGCGCAGGCGGAATGAACCTTGAAAGACCTGCGATACTGGAAAGATAACTAATCTCCCTTGGTTATCGCCACCGGGCAACCGGTGGTTTTTTGTTTTCTCCGCATGTGCTGTTGATAGATATGTTCCTTCTTATCGTGATTCCCTAAGCAAAAGCAAATCTTCTTATCCTTACTTTGAAAAGCATTGCATTTGGAACAAGATTCTAAGCAGAACTACGGATACAAGGATGATCAATGAGAATAAGGAGCCTCACGTTTCCGTGAGGCCCCCAAGGATTGAATGGACAATATTCCTTATGCCGTCTTCTCAGCCATCTCCTTGCGTCCATCCCTTATGTTCGTGTAGATCGCATAGATGATGGATGCTGCAGATAGAAGCAGGAAGATGCAGGATATCGGGCTGGTGATGAAGACCGACCAGTTGTTGTTGGATATCACAAGGGCCCTGTTGAGGTTCTCCTCCGCGATAGGACCGAGGATGAGGCCGAGGACAAGAGGCGCGCCAGGATACCCAAACTTCTTCATGCCGAATCCAAGCAGTCCGAAGAGTATCGCGATAAGCACGTCGAACATGTTATTGGCGTTCGAGTACGCGCCGACGATGCAGAGTACCGCGATGATCGGCATGAGGATCGTCTGGTGGATCTTGAGGATCTTCGGCGAGAACTTCGCGCATACCAGTCCTGCGGCAAGCATGATGAACTGGACGATGAGCATACCTGCGAAGATCATGTAGACGATATCAGGATTCTCGACGAAGAGCATCGGACCTGGGCGCACGCCGATGAGGATAAGCGCACCGAGCATGACAGAGGTTACGACATCCCCCGGAACGCCGAGCGTGAGCATCGGGATGAGAGCGCCGCCTGTCGTTCCGTTGTTCGATGCCTCAGGAGCCGCAACTCCCTCCAACGCACCATGGCCGAACTTCTCAGGGTGCTTCGAGAGCTTCTTCGCGACATTGTAGGCAAGGAAGCAGGATATAGATCCACCCGTTCCGGGGATGATTCCGATGAATACTCCGATAACGGCTCCAACGATAGCAGCCAATGCGAATCCCTTGAAGTCAACCCACGAAGGCAGTACCCTTCCGACCTTCTGCTGCTGGGAGGTCCCTTCCCTCTCGCCGCCCTTCTGCACGATGACGAAGACCTCGCTGAGGGCGAATACGCCTATAAGCACGGACAGAAGCTGGAAGCCCCTCATCAGCTGGTAGTTGCCGAAGGTGAAGCGGTCAAGACCGGCAACGGCATCGATTCCAACCGTGGAGATCAGCAGTCCGAACACGCCGGAGATAAGGCCCTTGACGATGTTCTTATCGGTACTTGCCATGATGGTAAGGCCGAAGAGCGAGAGCGCGAAGTAATCAGCAGCATGGAACGAAAGCGCGATCTTGGCAAGCTGCGGAGCGATGAGGATAAGGCAGATCGAGGAGATCAGTCCTCCGAGGAATGACGATGTCGCAGAGACACCGAGCGCCTTACCTGCAAGCCCCTGCTGACAGAGAGGATAGCCATCAAGCATGGTAGCTGCAGCCGATGGCGTACCGGGAGTATTCAGGAGTACCGCGGCGATAGAGCCACCGTACATCGAGCCGCAGAAGAGTCCGCAGAGCATGACGATGGCCGTCGCGGCATCCAGCTGGTACACCAACGGCAGCAGCAGTATGATTCCCGTCGATCCGGAAAGGCCCGGAAGCGCGCCGATGACGACTCCGACAATCGTTCCGAACACCATCAGGAGGAATGTCATCGGATGAAAGACATTAGCAAGTCCATTAAGCAGTTCTGGTAACATGACGCCTCCTTAGATCAGGAATCCGCTGGGCAGCAGTACCTGGAACACCCTAACGAATAGAAGATATACGAACAACGTGAATACCACGCTGATGATTGCAGCCTTTATCTTGTTCTTGTATCCGAAGAACATCATCGACCCGAAGAGATAGACCATCGTAGTGATCGGGAAGCCGATGATCCTCATCAGGAAATAATAAAGAAAAGTCGCGGCGAACATGATGAACGCGCGAAGCAGGAAGCGCTTATTCACGCCCTGCCAGTCCACTCCAGGTATCCCCTTCTCCGTGATAAGCACCCTAAGGGCCTGCACGAGGCCGAGTATGAAGAGAAGGACGCATACGAACATGGGGTAATCGCCTGGCCCGATGCCTCTCGGGGAATCCGGCATCTTCCATGCGGAAACGAAGAAGATGATGCTTACCACCATCATCGCGCAACCAACCCAGAAATCAGCCGCCTTATTCGTGTTCTTTGTCATCTTGTATCTCCATCAATAGGGGCTGTACGCCTTGCACAGCCCCTTGGTTAAAAGACTCAGAAGGTCGTTGAAGCAACAAGCTCCTCGTATCTGGCATCTTCCTCGTGCATGAATGCATCGGCCTCTGCCGGTCCCTTATAGGTAACCTCTACGCACTGGCTCTCCATCGCTGCGATGAACTCCGGATCGGCGACGCACTGCTTGAAGATCTCAGCAAGCTGGTTGATCCTCTCCTCAGGCGTTCCTGGAGGACATACGACAGTTCTCCACTGCGGGAGATCGAGGTCAACACCGCACTCATGTCCCGTAGGAACATCAGGGAATGCGGAATAGCGCTCAGGTGCGAATACGGCAAGGATCCTCAGCTGGCCATTCTCAACGTTGGAGATGCCCTCTGGAGCGTTAGCCATTACGCAGTCAACCTGCTTTGAGAGTACGCCGGTGATAGCCGGGCCACCGCCAGAGAACGGAACATGGACGAATGTAGCGCCTACGGCATCCTCAAAGAGGAGTGCTGCCATGTGGTTACCGCCCTGGGCGCCAGCGTTTCCGATCGTTACGGTCTCAGGAGCAGCAAGGGCCGCATCGATGAGATCCTGCAGCGTCTGATACGGGGAATCGGCAGGAACGACGAGGTAGTTGTAGGAAGAGACGACCTGGCAAACTGCCTCGAATGTATCAGCACCGGTCACAGGGACATCTGAGAGATGCGTCTTCGTAAGGGATGCGTTATTCCAGTGCATGACACTGTATCCATCCTTGGAAGCATTGAGGAACTCGATGGCTCCGGTTATTCCAGAAGCTCCATTGACGTTCTTGATAACCATCGTCTGTCCGTTGGCATACTTCGGGAAGACTGCGGCAAGGGCACGGAACACGACATCTCCGCCACCGCCGGCAGACCAGCCTACCGTTGCCTCAACGGTCTTGGATGGGAATACATCATTCTCGCTGCCACCCTGAGCAAACAGCGAGCCCATTGCCATGATAAGGCAAAGCGAAACAATCAAAGCCTTTCTCATTCTATTTCCTCCTTGCTATTACATCAGAGAGCTACGGAGCTACCGCTTTTAGCGCTCTGGTATATACCTTCTATCAGCCTCACCGATTCAGCCGCATCCTCTCCGGTTATGAAAGGACGACGTCCTGTCATGATGGCCTCAGCGAAATCCTCATATTCCTTCAGGTGTCCCGTGTAGCTTATGGCCTTGGGATCATTAGAACCACCGGCCGATGAGGCTGATGCAAAGCGCCTGAGTATCTCGGCATCCTCCTCCGTGCTATCGCGGAAGCTCCACTCGGTTATCGAATCCTCCTCAAGGACGGCAGAGCCATCGGTACCATGGATCTCTATGCGCTTAGGCGATCCAGGATAGGCTCCCGTGGTCCCTTCGATCACGCCGATCGCGCCATTCTCGAACCGCACGACGGCGGCGCCTACATCCTCGACCTCGATACGCTCATGAGCCAGCGTCGCTGTAGAGGCAGAGACGCTCACGGCCTTTCCCATGAACCACTGCAGGAGGTCTATGGCGTGGATGCCCTGATTCATGAGGGCTCCTCCTCCATCGATCTTCCAGGTACCGCGCCATGCTCCGGAATCATAGTATTCCTGGCTCCGATACCACTTGATGTACGCATCCGCAAGCACGATGCGGCCGAAGCGGCCCTTGTCTATGGCGTCCTTGACGATACGGGCAGCCTCCTGGAACCTTGACTGGAACACGCCCGATACCAGGACTCCGTTCTCCTTGGCCGCATCGATGATCTGACGCGCGCGCTCGTACGTTACCTCGATAGGCTTCTCTATAAGGAGATTCTTACCGTGGCGTGCGGCCTCAAGGGCAGGCTCAAGATGGAAGCCAGACGGTGTCGTGATCGATATGATGCTGATCTCAGGATCGGATAGCATGGCTTCCAGGGAATCATAGGCAATGCCGCCATTCTTGGCGGCAAAGGCCTCAGCCTTGCCAGGAACCGAATCAAACGCCCCCCTCAGGTAACAGTTAGATGATGAAGAGATCGCCAAGACGTGAGTATCAGCGATCATCCCTAATCCTATGAGACCGACTCCTAGCATCAGAGACCTCCTTTCAGGGTATTTTGTTAATCAGATTGACAAAATACTATAGAAATAGGATACCAGCTCATTCCGGTTTGTCAATAGAAATTACAAATCAATGCGGTTTCTGGAGCTTCTAATCAGCGACAACATCAGCGGAATGACATCCTGAAGGACCAGGAAGGCTCCACCATGAGCTGCGGAAAAGCTTGCGATAGAAGCCTTCGAGGCACGGAAGCGCCCGAATGGAAGCACGCTCTTCGAGTAATAGTCATCCAATGAGGCGTTTACGAACCCCACAAGCGAGTCAGATGTCCCTACCGGCCCTCCGATGACGACCTTACGAGGATCCACGACATCAGCGACCATGCAGATGACCTTGGCCAACGCAGTCGCGACCCGCCTTACCGCCGCGGCAGCCACGGCATCGCCGCTATCAGCAGCCTGGATTATCATCGAGGTGGTAAGCTCACCCTCGTGGCCCCTGAGAACGGATGCCTCATCACCCGCAGAGAGCAATTCGATCACATAGTCATGGAGCGCGAATGAATTTGCCTCGGTTATCAGGCAGCCATACCTTCCGCATGAGCATTGCCGTCCATTGGGATTGACCTGCAGATGGCTTATACGTCCAGCGCTGAAATGCGCCCCCTGCATAAGCTTGCCATCGGAGAATATCGCGGAGCGGATACCTGAGCCGACACCGATGTATATCATGTCGCGGATCTTCTCAGGGTTTGCATAGCGGAACTCCGAGACACCTTCAAGCGTATGCCTATTCATGACATAGGCCTTCATCCCAGTCTCCTTCCTTACCCTCTCGGATATATTGAAGCTATCAAGCCAGCTCTGGTCGAAGGCGAAGAGAAGATCGCCCTTCGTAGTGTCTACGATACCGGGCACGCCGATGCCTATTCCAGGGATCAGCACATCGCCATATTCGGCCTGTATGCGCTTGATGCCATCGATAAGCGCATCCTCCATGAGCGAGGGCGACGAGACATCGGCAAGATGCTCGAATGACCTGACTATATTCCCTGAAAGGTCGCAGATGACGAACTGCCACTTACCGACATCAAGCGCAGCACCCACGACACGCCAGTATGAGTCATCAATGAGCAAAGGTAGTCCAGGACGGCCTCTTCCGGTATCTATCGGATTCGTCCCTTCTGAGACAAGACGGGCAGAGATGAGGCTTGAGACTATGAGTGATACGGCGGTGCGGGATAAGGAAAGGTTCTTAGCGACCCCCGCTCTGGATAATCCACCGGGAAGATCGGCAATGCATTGATACACATTCCTAAGGTTCTCGAACTCCATATCCTCGTATCGCATCAATTACCTCACATAGTAAGGGATTATAACAGAAAGGACCGAGATACAGGAAGGTCGTATCAATGCCTCGGTAGCTGTATTATTACCATATGGCCCATGGTAGCTAACCTTCTGGCATTGCGTGAATCCATCTGATTGAGGCTAGAGATATTACATATAGAATATATTTCCTATATTAGAATGATAATATCAATTAATATATGCCTCCCTGCTGGAAGGAGGCATACACTCAGAGGTTCTTCACGAATAGCGTCCGGATCGCGTTAAGCACTGCTATGACCATGACGCCTACATCAGCGAAGATCGCCAGCCACATATTGGCTATTCCCAGCGCTCCAAGGAGAAGGCAGATAGCCTTTACCCCTATCGCGAATACAATATTCTCATAAACGATCCTCAGGCACTTGCGGGATATCCTTATCGCCTTCGCTATCTTCATGGGATCATCATCCATCAAGACGACATCGGCAGCCTCTATCGCGGCATCGGATCCTAGGGCTCCCATCGCGATCCCTATATCGGCACGGCTCAGCACGGGAGCGTCATTGATACCATCGCCAACGAAGGCAAGAGCGGCCTTAGCCGGCTTGGACTGCAGGAGTTCCTCGACCTTATCGACCTTATCAGAGGGCAGCAGCTCGCTGTAGACGACATCTATGCCAAGAGACTCAGCGACATCATCAGCCACCCTCTTCGCATCCCCGGTCAGCATCGCGATCTTCTGGATGCCGGCCTTCCGCAGCTCCTTCATCGCTTCAGCGGAATGGGGCTTCAGGACATCGCTTATGACGATATGGCCTACGTAGCTGCCATCGACTGCGACATGGATTATGGTTCCGACGCTATGGCATGGTATGGGCTCGACGCCTATCGAACGCATCAGCTTGTCATTTCCGCAGGCGACAGTACGGCCATCGACCTTGGCAATGACTCCTCCTCCGCTTATCTCATGGACCTCGCTCACCCTGCTTCTGTCGAGAGCCTTTCCGTATTCCCTCTGGAGGCTTCTCGCTATCGGATGGGATGATGAGCTTTCCGCAAGAGCGGCATACTCGATGATCCTCTCGTTCTCGATCGCACTATGGTGTATGCCATTCACCTCGAATGTTCCCTTAGTAAGCGTTCCGGTCTTATCGAAGACAACGACCTTTGTCTTCGAGAGCGTCTCAAGATAGTTCGACCCCTTCACAAGCACGCCGGCATTGCTCGCCCCTCCGATTCCGGCGAAGAACGATAGCGGAATCGATATGACAAGCGCGCATGGGCATGATATCACGAGGAAGGTAAGCGCGCGGTAGATCCAGACTTCCCAGCCCGCGGCATTGCCGAGGACGATATTCACCACCGGAGGCAGCAGGGCCAGAAGCAGTGCGCCTATGCATACGGCAGGGGTATAGACACGGGCGAACCTGGATATGAAGTCCTCTGACCTGGACTTGCGGGAGCTGGCGTTCTCCACGAGATCGAGGATCTTCGAGACGGTGGATTCCCCGAACTCCTTTGTCGTACGTACCTTAAGGACTCCGGTCATATTGATCGATCCGGAGATGATCTCATCTCCTTCCTGTATGCTTCTCGGGAGGCTCTCTCCGGTAAGGGCACTGGTATTGAGCGAGGAGTCGCCCTCGATCACCACGCCATCAAGCGGGACCTTCTCGCCAGGCTGCACGACGATGACGCTACCGACGGCCACATCGTCAGGATCCACGCGCTCCAGCTTCCCGTCGCGCTCGATGTTCGCATAATCCGGGCGGATATCCATCAGCTCGGTGATGTTCTTCCGGCTCTTGCCTACTGCATAGCTCTGGAACAGCTCCCCGATCTGATAGAAGAGCATCACGGCGATTGCCTCCGTATAGTCTCCGCTCCTCTCATAGATCGCCAATGCCATGGCGCCTACGGTCGCGGTAGCCATCAGGAAGCACTCATCGAAGACCTGCCCCCTGATGATCCCGCCCACGGCCTTCCTGAGTATGTCATATCCTATGATGAGATATACCACCAGATAGAGCCCGAATCGCATGATTCCCTGCACAGGAATGAAGGCCAGCGCCACCATCATCACAGCCGAGATGATTATGCGGATAAGCATCTGCCGTTGCTTCTTATTCATATAAAGCCTCCGTTAGGATCCGCATCTCAGATGAAGATCTCGCAGTCGCTCTCGACCCTCTTGCAGTTGTGCCTGACGTTCTCCATGACGGAAGACCGATCCGCACCATCCTCGAACTCGACGGTCATCCTCTGCATCATGAAGTTAACAGAGCAGCTCTTTACTCCAGCTGTCTTCTGAGCCGCACTTTCCATCTTATTCGCGCAGTTGGCGCAATCGACCTCAATACCATATGTCTTCTTCATCGCTTTACTCCTACGATTAAGCATTTATTTAATCGTTGTAATAACAATACCACCGCATCGAAGGATATTCAATAGGTAAGGCACGATTTTCCACGTATTCAAGCTACGATCCTCCGGATACGAAGATCCTGGCGATCCTGTGACACGGCAGCAGATGCCTGACGGATTTTATTGACACGATGTCAGGCATATCATATTATTGACACGGAGTCAGAAAAGGCAATGGCTAAGGTATCAAAGGAAATCGTACGGCAGAGGCCTGCGGAGATCGTCGCGGCCTGCAGAAAGCTCTATGAGACGATGTCATTCCATGAGATCACCCTGAAGGAGATCAGCAAGGAGACAAGCCTCTCGCGGCCGTCCATCTATAACTATTTCCAGACGAAGGAGGAGATCTTCCTTGCTATCCTTGAAGAGGAGTATAGGCTTTGGGGTGATGATCTGGAGAAGATCCTGAAGGATGGGCAGGCTGAGGGGGCAGAAGGCTTTGCCGAAGCCATCGCATGTTCGCTCAAGAGCCGCGAGACGCTCCTCAGGATACAGTCCATGAACCTCTATGACATAGAGGAGAACAGCCGCATCGAGAAGCTGACGGCCTTCAAGGTACAGTATGGCAGGACGATAGCGCTTATGGATGGCTGTCTATCAATGTACTTCCCGCATCTTTCGGGAACGGAACGCAGCGACTTCATCTATGAGTTCTACCCATTCATGTATGGCGTCTATCCATATGCTCATCCGACAGAGAAGCAGCTGGATGCGATGAGGAACGCAGGAATGGTACCTCGGAAGCTGACTGTATACGAGATAACGAGGAAATTCATATCCGATCTTCTGGAAAGGATCGCATCAGGGAGGAGCGATAGATGAAGAAGCTTATAGCCTATTTCTCAGCAAGCGGCATCACAGGAAGAGCCGCAAGGAAGCTTGCGGATGCTATCAAGGCTGACATTTACCAGATAAGGCCGGAGAGGCCCTACTCTGCCGCTGACCTAGACTGGACAGACAGGAAGAGCAGGAGTTCTGCTGAGATGAAGGATGAGTCCGCGCGTCCGGCAATAGCAGGGGACCTTCCCGATCTCTCGGCATATGAAACCCTATACATAGGATTCCCGATCTGGTGGGGTGTCGCCCCGAGGATAATCAACACATTCATGGAGGGATGCGATCTCCGCGGAAGGAAGATAGTCATATTCGCCACATCAGGCGGCAGCTCGCTGCCCTATGCGGTAGATGACCTCAGGCGGAAATATCCTGATCTGGATATCGCCGAAGGGAAGCTCCTCAATGGCCATGTAGATGGGGATATCATCTAAGGCCGTCTCATGAAGCGAGGATATAACGGATGAGCATAGTCATGCATCTTTATTATACCGGTAGCAACGGCAGTGCCAGACGCTTTGCCGAGGAGATGGAAAGAAGCGGTACTGCTGATCTCATACGGAAGGAGGATGGGAACGAAGGTTATAGATACTTCCTTCCGCTGGATGATCCTGAGACGGTACTGCTTATCGACAGATGGCGGGATCAGGAATCCCTGGATGCGCATCACGGCTCGCCGATGATGACTACGATCGCCCAGCTCAGGGAGGAATATGACCTTCATATGCGTGCGGAGAGGTATATATCGGATGAATCCGGTATCCCCTCCTCCGATGCGGCATTCATAAGAGGATGATCAGAAGAGGATTACAGGCGATGAAGGATAGATGGATGAGAAGGATACCTATCCTGGCGATGATCGCGCTTCTTGGCGTCGTGTCATGCGCGGCATCGGATAACGATGGACATATGGATGCAGAAGCATCAGCATCAGGAGAAGCTATGATCGTGTACTTCTCCGCGACAGGAAACACAAGGGCTGTAGCCGAGGAGCTTTCCGAGATTACGGGCGCTCCGATCGTCGAGATCATTCCGGAGGAGATATATACGGAGACTGACCTTGATTACAGGGATACCGATTCAAGGGCATACCGTGAGAGCCATGATGACTCGGCAAGACCAGCGATAAAGCCGCTTGATGCGGATATCATAGGATACGGCACGATCTTCCTCGGCTTTCCGATCTGGTTCGGCGATATGCCTAAGGTACTCTATTCGTTCCTGGATGAATACGACCTTTCCGGCAAGGATATCGCTCCGTTCTGCACAAGCGGAGGCAGCGGGATAACCACTGCGGTACGGAATATCGCAGAGATGGAAGGTGATGCCGATGTGCTCGATGGCCTGAGGGTAAGTGCTGGCAATCCCAGATCCGCGCTTGTCTCATGGCTCACTGCGATAGGATCCGGCGAGCATTAACTCAGAAGATACCGATCAGTGTCTGATATGAAGGAGGAACATATGAGATCAAAAGTCTATTTCACGCGTGATCTTGCACCGGAAAAGGTCGTGGAGGCCTATGATCTGCTAGGAATCACGCTGCCGGGGAAGGTGGCGGTGAAGATCCATTCGGGAGAGAAGGGGAACCAGAACTACCTGCATCCTGAGTTCTGGAAGCCGATGGTCGACAGGATCCATGGCACGATCGTCGAATGCAATACGGCATACGGGGATGCCTCTGGCGGCGTCCGCGATAACACAGATTCCCATTGGAAGCTGATTGAGGAGCATGGATGGACAAGATACTTCGACGTGGATCTCATGGATGCGGAAGGTCCGGACGTGATCTGGCCTATCGCGAATGGCAAGGTCCTCAAGGAGAACCATGTCGGCAAGAATATCATGAACTATGATTCGATGCTGGTACTGGCCCATTTCAAGGGGCATCCCATGGGCGGCTACGGCGGGGCGCTCAAGCAGCTCTCAATCGGCTGTGCCAGCCGTGCGGGCAAGGCGCTCATCCATTCAGCCGGCAAGACAGATGACCGCTATAAGACATGGCAGGAACATGCTAGCAAGGTGGAGTTTCCGGAAGCAATGGCCGATGCCGCGATGAGCGTCATGGAACATTTCAGGAACCGCATAGCATTCATCAACGTGATGAAGAACCTTTCCGTCGACTGTGATTGCTGCGTGGTTGCGGAGGATCCCTGCATGAGGGACATCGGGATACTTGCCTCCCTGGATCCCGTGGCGATCGATCAGGCCTGCATCGATCTCGTGATGAACTCCAACGATCCGGGCCGGGAGCATTTCATGGAGAGGGTCAACAGCAGGAACGGCATCCATACCATCGAGGCTGCCGCCGAGCTTGGCTATGGCTCAAGGGAGTATGAGCTTATAGAGTTCTAGCGGGATGGGGATGATGCCAAGCGGGCATCATCCCTGCCTCTCCAAGGTATATCCAGATAATACGATTCGCTATATACTCATGCCTCAGGGATACCTAGACATGAAACGGCCTCATGATTTCATCATCTACTGCATATTCGGAGCGATGGCCACTGCCGTGAATATGCTTAGCTATGAGATCCTCTACAGGATGCTGGGGCTCATGAATGTCATCTCTGTCGCGCTGTCATGGTTCCTTGCGGTCACATACATCGTATTCAAGGTGAAGGGCGCGAGGAACAGGCATTCATTCCTCGCGGAGCTTGGATACTTCTATCTCTGCCGTGCGTTAAGCGGCGTGCTGGATATAGCGATAATGTTCGTAGCCGTCGATATCATGGCATGGAACCACACGCTCTGGAAGTTCATCGCGAACCTCGCCGTCGGCATCTGCAACTATCTTGCAGGCCGGTTCTTCATATTCGCGAAGAGGACTGATAATTCATCACTGCCGGAAGAACACCGCTGATATCCGGTATAAGGCTTGTCGCATCACGAGATCCTAGGCTTATGCCGGCAAGAGCAGTAGATAAGGAAACCGCTTCTTCTGCAGAGAGGGGGCTATCCAGAAGCAACGCAGCCAAGAACCCCGCAACGGCAACATCGCCGGCACCTGTAGTTGATATGATATCCTTTACGTCAGGGGCCTTCCTCCATAAGCTCTTATCGGTCCATCGCTCAATCTGATCGGGGCTTCGGAATATACTACCTATCCTGGATATCCTATCACTGCAAGCGGTCTGAAGATACATACCGTTGCTCCCATCCTTTATAAGGACAATCGCAGCGCCACACTCAATGAAATGACGAGCAGCCCCAGGGATGTCATCACATGCAAAGTATTCAGGATAAAGCGGGCATACATCGCTTACGCTCGGCATGAAGATATCACAATGTCCTAATACCGCTTCAAGCGTTGAACGATGATACGCCAGATCGATATCGCCCCTCTTTATCGAACTGGTATCGGCACTGACCGTAATCCCACTGCTTCGCATCTCCTTCAGAAGAGGGATAAGGCCATTCTCAGCATCCATCCATAACTGCCCAAGATTAAGCATATATCCCAGATGGAGCATAGAGACACCTTCAGGTATTGCCATGATAATCTCGTTAGCAGCAAGCATATTCGAAGCCCCTTTCTTGTGAAGGATGATCCGATTCCCATCTTCTGGCAGGAGTATTATGGAAGATGATGTTGACTCACCTTCAGCCATGATGATTGAGGCATGACACCCTGATCTAGAAATGACATCCCTGACCATATATCCGAAGGTATCGTCACCGACCTTCCCAATCAGCGTGACAGGAAATCCAAGCCTATGAAGAGCAATACCGGTATTACCTACGCAGCCACCTATGCTTGTCTCTATCTGGTCAAGATATGCCTGTGATCCTCCATCAAGGCTCAGATGACTACCGAAAGCAATGATCGGAGTAATATCAAGTACCAATGAACCAGCTACGGCTATACTCTTCATTCTTTGCTCCCTCAATAAACGAACTCTCCATAACATCTCAAGGCCGCATCTATATCAGGAGCCAGGGAGTCATCAGGATCGATTGGATCAGATGAGGAAAGACCTTCCGCGATAGAAGCGAATACATCCTGATCGCCTGTTGCGGCGATTCCCGAACAGACAGCGCCCAATGCGCATATCTCCTTAACCGGGACACGATTCAGCCTCCGGCCGAGCATCGTCGCCTTATACCGCATGAAGAGATCGTTTCCTATGGCTGCCCCGCCGACATAATACCCGGGATCATCATGAGTCGAGAAGGAAAGCAGATTCTCAACTATGCCACGGCTTTTAATGGCACAATAGAGATAGGCACTCTTTACGAAATACTCACCAGGCATAGCCATATTCAGCCGATGAATATCGACCTCATTTCTTGCCAGGATGTCAGGGCTGAGGAAATTGCCGCCACATCGCATCAGGAAGGCCAGCTTGCCGTCTACGGCATCACGTATCCGCCTATTCATCTCAGCGTATCCTTCATCATCAGCCTTCATGCCGAATCGGCTCATCCAGAATGAAAGGATAGAACCATACTGAGAGCAGGACCTGAACACGACGAACTGATCGGCCTTGAAGCCATTGATTACCCCGCCATTACTGTTCAGCAATGTCTTATCGCCCTGAATAGCATCAGCATCATCGGTTATCACGGATATAGTCGAGCTGGTACCCATTGAATCAAAGAAGAAGCTCTCGCATCCTAGGATAGAATATAAGCCGAATAGGCCTATATCATGATCATGCCCCCCTACGCCATATACGATTCCTTCCGCTTGCCCGGCATAGGTTCCCATAGGATGTATATCGCCAGGCTCATCAAGACCTAGCTTATCGAACAAGGCATGATTCCACTCTTTCTTGAATACATCATAGGCATGGCTACGGCTGGCAAGGGAATAATCCCAGAACCCGTATCCTGTCTTCCTGTAAACCTCATACGATGCAAGCGGAAGATACCTAGAAGCCTTGATTCCCTGCTCTTTGAATCGGGCCCTGTACCACAATATCTTCTCAACAGACATCATCAGCCCATTCACGGAAACACCGTCTATCGAATAGCTGGTATTCTCCTCGATGATCCGCATCTCCTCACTCGTAGGAGCTGCATTCTTCTCATCCCAGAAGAGCGGATTAGTCATGGCTTCCCCATCGTATCCAACAGGAACGACAGTCTCGCCCACAGAGGAGAATGAGACAGAAGCCAAGGTGCCGTTGCATCTGGTACCGGCCTCATCTATGAACGAATCGATGATACGGTCAAGGGCTCTTATATCAAAGCATTTCAGACCATCATCATAGATCCTTGGAGTAGAAGATGATGCTGTGTATACCACAGCACCATCCTCATTTATCACAAGTATCTTGACGTTGGTCGATCCGATGTCGATCCCAGCGAAGCACTTCATGCCTCAGCCATTTTCCCTGCACTTCCGAATACATCGATCTTGTGCTCGACGATTTCCTGCGTCTTGGCCCTTACGAGTGCCTGGATCTTCCTGACATCACCATGATCGGCCGTTGCATATGCCGCCTTCTGGACATCGAAGTTTCCATGAACCTTAAGCTCGGTGCCGACATTTATCTTGGTGATTCCAAGGGCTATGGCCTTCTTGAAATCGTCATCTGGAACACCAGAGCCACCATGAAGCACAAGCGGTACATCAATCGCGGCACGGATAGCAGCGATCCTATCGAAGTCAAGCTTCGGAGTAGACTTATAGAAGCCATGGGCCGTTCCGACTGCGATAGCAAGAGCCCCGACATTCGTCTGCTTGACGAATTCGACGGCATCCTCGACCTTCGTAAACAATGCGTCACGCTCATCAACGGAAATGTCGTCCTCTGTTCCACCAATATGTCCAAGCTCTGCTTCAACGGTAACGCCATAACGAGATGCGTATTCAACTACCTTGCAGGTCCTTTCGATATTCTCCTCGAACGGATATGCTGAAGCGTCGATCATCACGGAAGTATAGCCGTAATCGATACATCTCTTGATCCTCTCGAAATCGGAGCAATGATCAAGATGGATAGCGATATCGATATCAGGATACTCATGGCTGATGGTCTCGATAGTTGAGTAGCACATCTCATCGCCCATCTCATTCATCGTAAGGACGGCCGGCATTATGATAACCGGGCTTTTCTTTGCCGATGCAGCCTGGGCAATACCCTGGATGCTGGAAAGATCGGGGAAATTGAAGGCACCTACGGCATAGTGGCCCTTCTGGGCCTTCTTAAGCAGATACGACATTGTGACTAATGACATTGTTATACTCCTAAAATACGGGAATGCCGTGTGGCATTCCCATTTTCTACGATATTGTTATCTGGATCAGACCCAGATCTCATTCCAGCTATCCTGAGCAGCCTGGCATGCCTCTTCAGCCGTGCACTGACCGTCGAAGAACTTCTGGATCTCCGTTGCGAACCTGCGTCCCATCTCATCTGAATTCGGGAGAGCAAGATACTCGTTTACGAGAGTGCTCCTCTGGAAGATATCGAAGGCCTGCTGATAGATCGGATTAGGATCATCGACCCAGTCAGGAACGACAGTGGTGTTTCCAGGGAATCCCTTGGCGAGAGAAGCGAACTTCTGATTGACCTCTGGGCTGATGAGATACTCTATAAGCCTCCAGGCCTCATCCGGATGATCGGAAGATGCACTGATACCGACACCCCAGTCAGCGTATCTGATACCCCTCTGTCCAGTATAGTCATCCTCTGCAGGAACGTCGGTCAGGACAAGGTTGAGATCAGGATTCCTTTCGAGAAGCATGTTGAGAGCTGCCAGTGATGAGAACGCGAATGCAGCATTTCCATTTGCAAACTCTTCGTTCTTATCCTGCTCCATCTTAGCGAATGCGCCAGGAGATACAGCCGTATCATAGAGGTCCTTGGTATAGTTAAGCACATCATACATATGCTGGTTGGTAAGATTTGGCTTACCATCCTTCAGCATCGAATAGCCATTTGCCCAATAAAGCGACATAACCTCAACGCGGAGACCAGTTGAAGACTGCACAGGCATCGGAAGGATCCAGCCATACTTATTCTCTGCAGGATTAGTTACAGCCTTTGCCATCTCAGCGAACTCAGTCCTATTCTTCGGCGGCTCGGTATATCCAGCCTCATTGAGGAGATCCATATTGCAGTAAAGAGGATACAGGAACGTCACGAGAGGGAACATGATGCTGTCATCATGAACCTTAGTGATGATGGAGATGTCCTCGGTATATGGGCTCTCCGCAAGATAATCATCAAGAGGGATGACTCCGCCAGCCATCGTCAGATCATATGCCCACTTACCGTCCATTCCCACTACATCCGCAAGGGTACCAGTAGCAGTACCAGCGATGATCTGATCATAAATGGATGCGTTAGGACCAGAGATGAGAGTCACCTTGATATCAGGGTTAGCTGCCTCGAATTCATCCATTATCGCCCTAAGAGAACCTTCTGGAAGCTCTGGCTCCCACCACTGGATGAAGCTGATCTCGACGACATCATCGTCAGAACCCTCTTTGGCGCCGCTAGCGAATATTGGCGCTACGCAAAGCAATGCAGCAAGAAGGAGTACAAATACTTTCCTTTTCACCATTGTTAACCTCCAAGTTGTTTTGTTGCAGTATACACTTGAAGTTGATGTATTTTTGATTAATAGATTGGATTTTCTTGCTTTTTTATATTTTCTTTGTAATTTTTTTATAATCTATTGGGATTCTTTAGCTCATATCGATACTGATTTTACAATAATCTTACCATCAATGAAGATTCCTAACCATGCTTTGATACTGCTTAGGACTCATGCCGACACGTTTCTTGAATGTCCTGGAGAAATGCGGATAGTTATTGAATCCTACCTTATTGCATACACCTTCGACAGGGATGGATTCCTTGAGGAACTCAGTAGCCTTCGATATGCGGAATTCGATCAGATACTGAATAGGCGTCCGACCGGTAAACTGCCTGAACATGCTACAGAGATCATTGCGGCTTATATTGAATCTGATCGAAAGGCCATCTATTGTGATGTCTTCCCAATAATTCTCCCTTATATATGTGACTATCTGATAGAACCTTGAGCTCTTTGGGAGAGGAAGGTCATCAGGTGAGAGACAGAACGCTTTGCGGAAATTCATATTCGCAAGGAGTAGGATGTATGAAACCAGCAGCCGCTTCATCAATGACAAACCATATGAAGCATCCCCCGCAGAGATACTCAAGAGGGTATCCATCTGGTTCCTTATCCTCATCGCATCATCCTCCGAGAGGCTTATGACATTCACTTCACCGAAGTCCTTGTAACGGAAACATTCAGAAAGATCGGTGACCGATGTGGAAAGATCGTCCACATATGATTTCGATATATACAGCTCATATCTTACGAAATCAGAATCGGGAGATGATATCAGGTGCAGATTATCCTCGTCATCAAGCAGGATGATGCTGTTCCGTCCAATATGGAGATGATGATTATTCATCACGGCCTGAAACGGGCTCGAGATATTGAAGATTATGGCGAATTGATCAAGATGCCTATACTTAGGCCTGTCGTCTGCGCTTCTTGAAAGAAAAAGCTCATACCCATCCATGATCAGGCAAGTATGATCTGGACATCATGGTTCTTCATTATCCCCTGAATATCCGGATCTGGCATATTATCGGTTATCAATACGTCTATATTGTCAAAGGAACAGAAATTGAACACTGCAGGCTGTCCGACCTTAGTGCTATCCGCAAGGAGGAATACCTTGCGGCCATGCTTAACGATGGTCTTCTTAAGTTCCGCCTCAAGGTAGATATTAGTAGATAGCCCTATGGGTAATATGCTGGTGGTACCGATAAAGACCATATCGAATGTCATGGTGCTTATGGTCTCGATCACCGATATACCGATGAACGAGTTAGGAGAGTAGTAATACGATCCCCCGATTCCTATAAGATTAATATTAGGATACTTTGCAACCTCATTCATTACGGTCAGGCTATGAGTTATAACGGTTATATTCTTCCTGTCCTTTATGAAAGGAACCATGCATACCGCAGTAGAGCCTGAATCTATGAAGATAAGAGCATTATCAGAGACGAATTCCCCAGCAGCCTTGCCGATGCGCATCTTGAGGTCGAAATTCCTAAGCTGTCTTTCCGATACAGTCGTAAGCACGGTAGAGCTGCTGGCAGAGGCAACTCCGCCATAGACCTTTCGGACATTCCCCCTTACGCTGAGCTCCTCGATATCACGTCTTGCTGTATTGATTGATATATCGAACTTCTCCGCAAGATCATGCAAAGACATGGAACCACGCTCGATTATACATTGCTCCATCTTGTTTATGCGGTCAGCTCTCATCTGAAAATCCCTTTTAGCAAAAACAATATACAACATGTGGGGGAAACGGGCAATCGGTTCGGAATCCCATCATTCCTCAGTCTACTACAGGGCCTCTTATAATGAATACCTCCATCTGGCCATGTCTGGAGTACAGATATACGTCATTATCCGATGCAGGGACAAAGAACTGATCACCCTGTCTAATCCCCTGCTCTTCCCTACCTGTTCCTATCCT
>CASFZR010000043.1 GCA_949299185.1 uncultured Spirochaetales bacterium | reverse complement strand
TGGTTTGGTAGATAAACATTACAGGATGAAACCCTTTCCTGTCTCTATCCGCTATTGATTATGCTTGATGGTCTCCCCACACCTTTCTGTATAGAGCCTTAATTTGAGGAGTAAGATATAAATTAAACTTATAGATTAGGAGTCAAAATGTATTTGAGCATTTTATACGGATAGATATAGAGCCGAACTATAAGAGGAAGACGATATACCACCACAGGCCGGAGGATCTTACAGAAGAGCCTGCCTGGGAGCTGGTGGATTAACCTATAGGGAATATGCTCATATCGAGATCTCTTGGTTTTGTTCTGACAAATTCTTTAGGACATGTTATCCATTTATCATCCCAATACTGATAAATAACCGAATCAGATTCTCTGTCATATGTAAACGAGAATATAAATTCCACATTATCGGTATCATTCTTTTTCATATATACATAATAGGAATCATCGATAGTTTCATCTTCGGCATACATACCCTCTAGATAATCAGAAGCAAACATTCCCCTGAAATTATCATGATAAGATCCATAGATACGGACATAATCAGGATTGACATCAGAAACTTCACATGCATCAACCGGATCAAAATCCGCATATCTAAAGCCTCTCATCCAGGCAGGCGGGTTGAGGGCATAGAGGCAGGTAAGCGATAGCAGCAATATCAATATGGATATGATCTTCTTCATATCCTTATCTTCTCCCATAAAGAGAAACCCTGCAATATCCATAATATTGCATAAATACAACACCCAGAAGGGGGTGGAGAATATGCTCTGGTATTTCCTGATACGAGTGCGACTTAGTGAAAATGCTCCATCAGCCTCCTCATCCCTGATGCCAGGTAGAATGAGCCTGTGATGAGGATTGAATCTGAATCATTCAACGCTTCATCAATCGCCTTGTTCCTGTCCTTCTCGATAGTGATGGGGGTATCGGGGAAGAGGGCGCGTCCGAGCGAGGCTATCCCTTCTGGGTCGCTTCTCTTCCATTCTTCGGTTGAGGTGACTATCACGCGGTCGAACAAGGGGAACAGCTCGCCGATGATATGCTCTATGTCCTTACCTTCGATGGAGGAGTAGATGAGCGTCTTCCTGCCTTCTGCGATCGTGGAGAACGCGTCACGCACGGAGCGTGCTGAGTTGACGGTATGGGCCCCGTCTATCACCACGAGGCGTCCATCGATCATCCTCTTCTCGAAGCGTCCGGGGAGGGTGGTCTGCTCAAGTCTTCTGATGCCCTCATCCGTCAGGAGCGACAGCCTCTCAGCTCCGAGGATCGCGAGAGCTGCGTTCTCCGCCATCGCCTCGGTACTCATGGAGAGCATCAGATCGTAGTGCCTTCCGTCTATGGCGAAGGAGGTCCTCTCTCCTTCCCTCAGCGTCTCTGAGCCGAATGAGGATATCTCCTCATCGAAGAAGGCTATAGGTGCGTGCATGCGTACCGCCTCTTCCTCGAAGACGCTTCGGGCCTCGGGCCGCTGCCGCGAAACGAACACCGGCTTTCCTGCCGCTATTATCTTCGATTTCTCCGTGGCGATCCTCTCTATCGTGCTTCCAAGGACAGCGGTATGCTCAAGCTCTATGGGCGTGAGGAAGACAGCCTCCGGATCGATCGTGTTGGTAGCGTCCAGCCGTCCTCCCAGTCCTGTCTCTATCACGGCATCGGTGCATCCTGCCTTCTGGAATAAAAGGTAGCCATAGGCTGTGTACATCTCGAACGTCGTGGGACACTGGGGGCCGAGGGAGGAGGGGATGGAGAAGTCCTCCGTCATGGCTAATAGCTCATTTGCCGTCGTTATATACAGCTCATCGTCGAAGAACTCAGTGGATAGAGTGAAGCGCTCGCGCACGCTGTACATATGAGGCGACGTATAGAGGCCGCAGCGACGGCCCATGCCGGAGATAAGCGCGGCAAGATAGGCGCTTGTCGTGCCCTTGCCCTTCGATCCTGCCGTGTGGTACGTCCTGTAGCTTCTCTCTGGATTGCCTATATGATGCAAGAGCATCCGCATCCTCTCAAGCCGCTCCTCCCGTACCTTGATGTCGGTAGAGGAGGGTGCATAGCCATCGAAAAGATCCTCAAGCTCCCTTATCGTGCTGATCATGCCGACAGTCTATAGCATTTGTGTTTGTGGTAAAAGCCTTTGATTTGTTATTATGATAACATAAAGTTTCGATAATAACACCTTGATTAAATAATAACTAATATGTATCATCGGGCTATCGTTAATGAAGATTTGGAGGAATCCTATGAGAATAAGAAGGTTCATGGTGCTTCTCGTGGCACTCGTAGCAGCAGCGTCGCTCGTATTTGCCGGTGGCAGCAAGGAGAGCGGGGCCGCTTCTGAATCAGGACGCCCGGTGCTTCGCGTGGCGATGGAGTGCGGCTATGCTCCGTATAACTGGACGCAGACGACCGATGCCAACGGCGCCGTGCAGATCTCCGGTTCGACAGACTATGCCTATGGCTACGATGTCATGATGGCGAAGCTCATCGCCGAGCGCCTCGGATACGACCTTAATATCGTCAAGCTCGATTGGGATTCCCTTGTTCCCGCAGTGCTTTCCAATACCGTTGACTGCGTCATCGCAGGACAGTCCATCACGACCGAGAGGCTGCAGATGGTCGATTTCACCGAGCCGTACTACTACGCTTCCATCATCTGCCTCGTCGATAAGGACAGCCAGTATGTCAACGCCCAGGGCGTGCAGGACCTTGCCGGCGCTTCCTGCACCAGCCAGATGAATACCGTATGGTATGATGTCTGCCTGCCGCAGATTCCAGATGCCAACATCCTTCCTGCCCAGGACAGCGCACCTGCGATGCTCGTCGCGCTCAACAGCGGACGCGTCGACCTCATCTGCACCGATATGCCTACCGGCCAGGCAGCCCTCGTCGCCTATCCTGACATGAGGCTCCTTGACTTCTCCGGCAGCGATGATGATTTCCAGGTAAGCCAGGAGGAGATCAATATCGGCATCTCCCTCAACAAGAAGAACACCGAGCTTAAGGATGCCATCAACAGCGTGCTTGAGACGCTTACCGTAGAGGACTTCAACAGGATGATGGATGAGGCTATCTCGGTCCAGCCTCTCGCGAACTGAGCAGGTCCTGAACGATGTCTATCTCTGAGATGAACTTCCTGCAGAGGATGCTCTACATCCTCCAGGACTACGGCGGTTCCCTGGCGAAGGGAGCCGCTACCACGATGGCGATCGCCATAATCTGTACCCTCCTTGGCTGCATCATCGGCTTTGCCGTAGGGCTTATACAGACCACGGAGCCTCATAAGAAGGACGGAGCCGTCAAGCGCGGCATACTCCGCTTCATCAAGCTGATCCTTACCGCCTATGTCGAGGTCTTCCGCGGTACCCCGATGATGCTCCAGGCCGCCTTCATCTACTATGGCATGAGTTCGGTCTTCGGCATCAACCTCGGCATGTGGAGCGCCGCCATCATCATCGTCTCGATCAATACCGGCGCGTACATGGCTGAGACCGTCAGGGGAGGCATCCTCTCCGTCGATCCCGGCCAGAGGGAGGGAGCGATGGCTATCGGCATGAGCCATATGCAGACGATGGTCTATATCGTGCTGCCGCAGGCGCTGAGGAACATCATGCCCCAGATCGGCAACAACCTCATCATCAACATCAAGGATACCTGCGTCCTGTCCATCATCGGAACGGTCGAGCTGTTCTTCACCTTCCGCAGCATATCAGGAGCGCTCTATACCTATTTCGAGGCGGCTACGGTGACGATGATCATCTACTTCGTACTTACGTTCACCTGCTCACGCATCCTCAGGGCCATCGAGTCTAAGATGGACGGGCCGGCGAACTTCGACCTTGCCACCAGTGATACCCTTGCCTTCACCAGCGGCATGAACAGATACAATGAAAGGACGGGAGGTACCCACTGATGAGCGAGATCATAAAGGTTGAGCATCTTGCCAAGACATTCGGTACCAATGAGGTACTCAAGGACATAGACTTCACCGTCCACGGCGGCGATGTGATAAGCATCATCGGAGCCTCCGGTTCGGGAAAGTCCACGCTCCTGAGATGCATAAACATGCTGGAGGAGGCCACTTCCGGACGCATCCTCTTCCATGGGCAGAACGTCCTTTCCGGCGGTATCGATGAGGATACCTACCGCACGAAGGTGGGGATGGTCTTCCAGTCCTTCAACCTCTTCAACAACCTCTCCGTCCTCGATAACTGCATGATCGGGCAGGTCAAGGTGCTTAAGAGGAACAAGGAGGAGGCGAGGAAGAACGCCATGGAGTACCTGTCGAAGGTCGGCATGGCCCTTTACATCAACGCCAAGCCCCGTCAGCTCTCAGGCGGCCAGAAGCAGCGTGTCGCCATCGCTAGGGCACTGGCTATGAATCCTGAGGTCCTTCTCTTCGACGAGCCGACCTCAGCGCTCGATCCTGAGATGGTGGGAGAGGTGCTGGACGTGATGAAGGTCCTTGCCGAGAGCGGAATGACGATGCTTGTCGTGACGCACGAGATGGCCTTTGCCCGCGATGTCTCCACCCGTGTCATATACATGGCTGACGGAAGGATAGAGGAGGAGGGGCCGCCTCGTGAGATCTTCTCTTCCCCGAAGAGCCCTAAGACAAAGGAATTCCTCTCCCGCTTCATGGGCGAGTGACATGGGAGCCATCAGGTCAGCTGATGGCTCTTGTCACGATTCCCATTTCCCATATCTATCATGCCTTTTGCCTACGAATCCGGTATCTTCTTATAATGTAATCAGAAATAATATGATCCAGCCATAATCAAAACGATTTGACCATTTTAGTTGCGCGCTGGGATTTTCGATGTTACCCTTTTTACAAAAGGAGATTAGTGAATGAGAAGAACCTTAGCTGTCTTTTTCTGTATCCTCGCGGCCTTCATGCCGCTTTTCGCAGGCGGAAGCTCTGAATCCTCATCCGATGAGGTGACGCTTACCGTCCTCTGGTTCAATGATGCTAATGAGTCCGAGGTGTTCGAGGAGACGATCCAGGATTACCTTGCGGAGAATCCGAACGTGAAGGTCGACCTTCAGGTCGTCGCTTTCGGTGATTACCAGCAGAGGCTGAAGATGATGATCAGCGGCGGCAATCCTCCTGATCTTGCCCGCCTCACCACCAGCGATGTCACCGTCCTCGCTTCCTCCCTTGCTCCTGTCGATCCGTATCTTGAGGATCCGGCTGCGACGAAGGCTGAGTTCATGCCTTCGATGCTCGCATTCGTCCTCGATAAGGACGGCCAGATGCTCGGCTATCCTACCGAGGCGACGGCTAACGGCATGCTCGTGAACCTCACCGCATGGGAGAACGCCGGAATCGATGTGCGCGAGCTTTCCAAGACCTGGACATGGCCTGAGTGGGAAGAGGCGGTGAAGAAGGTCATCGCGGCCAACGAGGGAATGGAGTATGGACTTGCCGTCGATTACACGATGCACAGGTTCGCGACGCTCCTCTACCAGTTCGGCGGCAGCTTCCTCAATGCCGACCAGAGCGCCTTCGACATGGTCAAGCCTGAGAACATCGCCACGATCGAGTACTTCAAGCACCTCCATGACGAGGGGCTCGTGCCAGGAAGCGTATGGCTCGGTTCAGAGAACCCTGCTGAGCTGTTCCAGGCCGGCCTCGTGGCCTGCCATATCGGCGGAAGCTGGAATATCAACACCTACAACACGAACGTAAAGGACTTCGAGTGGTGCGCCGTTCATTCCCCGAAGGGTGAGATCGTCTCATCCGTTCCTGGCGGAAAGTTCATCGCGGCCTTCAAGGGCAGCAAGAACCTTGACGCGGCTATGGATCTCATGGCTGCCTTCTCCGATAAGGAGCATAACGAGCAGTACTGCCTCGGCACGTTCAACATCTCATCACGCGCCGATGCCGAGATCGAGTATCCTACCAACTCCGAGGACTTCGCGGTATTCCAGCAGGACCTCATGGTCACTCCTGCATTCACCGCTGTCGAGTGGAGCAACGCTCAGGTGACGCAGTATTCGACATACATGCTTGAGCAGGTCGTACAGGCCCTGATGGGCAACATCACCGCAGAGCAGGCCTGCCAGAACATCCAGAGCAGGATCGAAGGCTGATAGCCGTCTCGTACTCAGTGCCGGGGACTGCCCGGCACTGATCTTCATCAAAGAAGAAAGGAGTCCAGATGAAAGCAAAGAACGATGGCGGCCATGTGCGCATCAGGACGAAGGGCAACTTCAACCAGACCCTTGCTCCGATGCTCTTCCTGCTGCCTAACATGATCATATTCCTGCTGTTCATCATCATCCCCCTTTTCCAGGGGCTGAGGATGGCATTCATGGATTGGGGAATCTTCATGGAGCCTCAGTTCATCGGACTGGATAACTTCAAGGACCTCTTCCATGACGAGGTCTTCCTCATAACGGTCAAGAACACGATCGTCTATTCATTCCTGACAGTCATACTGCTTACGGTGGTGTCGCTATGCCTGGCGCTGATGCTCAGCCGCAATTCGATGAAGGGCGAGCGCGTCTTCCGTGCGGTCTTCTATATCCCATCGCTCCTGTCGATGATCGCGGTAGGTATCGCATGGCGCTTCATCCTCGGCGATGAGCTGGGAATCATCAACTACGTGATACGCAGCGTCACGGGAGGCCCCGGCGTCCAGTGGCTTACCAGCGGCTCGCTGGCGATGATGTGTGTGATAATCGTCTCGGTCTGGGCCAGCTCAGGCTATTACATGATAATGTTCATCAGCGGTCTCCAGGCTATTCCGGGAGAGCTGTATGAGGCGGCCAGGATCGATGGCTCCTCCGCGTGGAGTACCTTCTGGCGCATCACGCTGCCGCTTCTCAAAAGCACGGTACTCGTGGTCCTCGTCCTCGCGACTATCGCGTCATTCAAGGCCTACGAGCTTATCGTGACGATGACCAAGGGCGGACCGGGCTATGCCACGAAGTTCATCGTGCAGCAGGTCTACCAAGTAGCGTTCCAGGAGGACAGGATGGGCTATGCCTCGGCCATGTCCATGGTCCTGATGCTCATAATCGGCGTCTTCACCCTTGTCCAGTTCAAGGTCGCCGGAAAGGATGGCCAGTATGACTAATATGAACACCCGAAAGCTCACGAACAACATATTCCTGGTCATCCTCATCGTGCTTGCGGTGCTGTCGCTCTTCCCCGTGCTGTGGGTGGCTCTGTCGTCATTCAAGCCGCAGAGCGAGCTGTTCCGCGTTCCGATGACGTTCCTTCCCGAGACTTGGACGCAGGAGAACTACGCGGCGGCGGTAAGCCAGGGCAACTTCGTCCGCTACTTCCTCAACACCGTTTTCGTCGCCTGTACATCGACGGTGCTGTCGGTGCTTGTCAACATCATGGCGGGCTACGCGCTTGCCAAGGGCGGAATATCATATTCGGTATCATGATCGCGACGCTGATGGTGCCTCTCCAGGTCATCATGATCCCTATCTTCATCCAGCTGAGGAACCTAGGGCTCCTGAACAACCTCTGGGGAATCATCATACCGCCAGCGGCGACGCCGACAGGCATCTTCCTCGCGCGCCAGTACATGGTCAACCTCTCCAACTCGATGATAGAGTCCGCGCGTATCGACGGGGCGAAGGAGCTGAGGATATTCGTCCAGCTCATCCTTCCGCTTTCCCAGCCGATCATCGCGACGATCACGATATTCTCGTTCATGTGGAGATGGAACGACTATCTCTGGCCGTTGATCGTCATAACGGATAACGACCTGATGACGATGCAGCAGGCGCTGGCGAACTTCGTCGGACAGCTGCAGATCAACTGGTCGAACCTGCTTGCGATGACCACGATCTCGATAATCCCGGTACTGGTGGTGTTCTTCGCCTTCCAGCGCTTCTTCATGACGGGAATCACGGCAGGATCGGTCAAGGGCTGATACCGGAGGCGGCGATGGGACGCGTGCGTGAGAGCAGGAACAGCGTTACGATCCTCGATGTGGCCGAGATGGCCGGCGTCTCTCCATCCACCGTCACCCATGCCCTCAATGGCAAGAGGCCGGTAAAGGAGGAGACGAAGGCCCGTATCATGAAGGCCATCGACACGCTCGGCTACGTCCCGTCATGGAACGCCTCGCGCCTCAAGGGCCGCTTCAGCGGCGTCATCGGATGCCTCGCCTCTGATATAAGCGAGTCATTCGTCAATCAGATCGTCAGGGGGATAGAGCAGGGTCTCATCGGAGGTGAGGAGACCCTGCTCTTTGTCTCTCTCGTCGAGTTCGGCGGGGATTTCGAGGCGGCCTTCCGTTTCCTTCTCAGCCATGACATAGACGGGCTTCTCGTCTGCTACCACATCCCCCCTGATGGCGTCATGCCGCTTCGTGGAGACATTCCGATCGTCTCGCTGAACATGGAGCTGAGCGAGCATGTCTCTGTCATCGTCGACAGCGAGAGCGGGGGAGGGCTCGCGGCGGATCACCTCTATGGTGCTGGCATGAGGCATCCTGCCATCATCTGCGGACCGGAGGACAGGGCTAGCGCGCAGACACGCCTCCAGGCCTTCATGAAGAGGGTGGGGGAGCTTGGGCTTGCCGCTCCGCGTGAGGTCTATTTCGGCGAATATGATGCAGAGCATGGCTATGATGCGTGCCAGCGCATCCTGAGATCAGGCTGCCGCTTCGATGGGCTTTTCGCCGAGAATGACTATATCGCGGCCGGTGCCATAACCGCCCTCTTCGAGCATGGCATCAGGGTGCCTGAGGATGTGAAGGTCGTCGGCTTCGACAACAGGGAGTTCTCCTCCTTCTGGAATCCTCCGATCACGACATTCAAGATCCCCTTGCAGGATATAGGGATGATCGGGATAGGACTCCTGAGGAGCATGATCTCGACCTCGACGACCGTCCTGCATCGGCGCTGCGTGATGGAGCCTCAGCTGATCGTCAGGCGCAGCTCGGCAGTGGTATGAGAAAGCGGAGACCTGTCCGTTGATTTCCGGATAGAGTGGGATATAATTCTATCAAAACGTTTTGATAGAATCTGCGGAGAGTATATGAAGTATCAGATACTGAACCTGAGAAGAGTAGAGGAGAGAGGCGGATGCTATCTCTTCCACGGAGAGAGCGGCAGCATAGCCATCTCGTTCATCAGCGACAGGATAGTCAAGATCGAGTATCTTTTCGACAGGCTGGAGACATCAGCCAACATGAGGGACGCCGAGCGCGTCATGACCCCATCCGTACCGGCTCCCGTCAAGGCGATGGTCACGGAGGATGATGGCGGATACGGGCTCTCTTACGGCGATCTTTCCGTCTCCCTCGCCCGAGATAACGCCTGCTTCGCCGTATACTATAAGGGCGTGCTGCAGCATGGAGGGAATATAGGTAACTCAGATACCGTGGTCCCCTCATCCCAGGTCAGGGGATTCGCGCGAGACGGCCGTAATCTCTACGCCAGATTCAACTTCCCCGTAGGGAAGGAGGATGAGTTCTATGGGCTTGGGGACAAGACCGGACGTCCAGACAGGCGGGGACGGCGCTTCCTGATGTTCAACAGGGATTCCCTAGGCTATGATGCCTCACGCACCGATCCGATGTATAAGTCGATACCGTTCTTCCTCCGCGTGAACAGGAAGAGGGGGGTGTGCGCGGGTATCTTCATCCCCTCTCCGCTTATCGATTACGTCGATTTCGCCCGTGAGAGCGAGTTCTACTACAGCTGGCAGGTCGAGGATGGTCCGTATGCCTACTATGTCATCGCAGGCGATGATTACAAGGACGTGGTCGCGGGATATCTTTCCCTTACAGGTCTTCCGTACCTTCCTCCGCTCTACAGCTTCGGCTTCTTCGCATCCTCGATGAACTATGCTGATCCCGATGATTCGGCAGAGAGGATAACCCGCTACTTCTCCCGCGTCGAGGAGCATGGGATCCCCTGCGAGGGCCTCTATTTCTCCAGCGGCTATCTCCGCGCCGATGACGGCAAGCGCTATGCCTTCGTCTGGAACAGGCGCAAGTTCCCCGATGTAAAGGGATTCGTCGAGTCGTTCAGGGAGCGCGGATACCACTTCTGCATGAACCTCAAGCCCGGAATACTCAAGACCCATCCATGGTATGAGGAGCTTGCAGAGAAGGGCTACTTCATCAAGGGTGAGGATGGGAAGCCCTATGTGGACTTCTTCTGGGGCGGTCCTGCCTCGCTCGTGGATTTCGCCAATCCTGAGGCGGCGGCCTGGTGGAAGGGGGAGCTGAAGAAGCAGTATCTCGATAACGGATGCTCCGGCATCTGGAATGATAACAACGAGTTCGAGATGGAGGATACCGAGATAGACAGCTACCGTATCCGCACCATCATGCCGGTGCTGATGTGCCGCCTCTCCGCTGAGGCCTTCGAGGAGGCTAATCCCGGCAAACGCGGCTGGATATACTCCCGTAGCGGCTATGCGGGCATACAGCGCTATGCCCGTACCTGGTCAGGGGACAACTGCAGCGACTGGGTGTCCTATAGGAACAACCAGTATATGAGCGTCGGCTTCGGACTTTCCGGTATGCCGTACTACGGCCATGACCTTGGTGGCTTCTATGGGGATCCCCCATCGGAGGAGCTGCTGATCAGGAGCTGCCAGAGCGCGGTGTTCCAGCCTAGGTTCGTCATACACTCCTGGCGTGAGGATGGCAATCCCACCGAGCCTTGGACCTATCCTGACGCGCTCGATCCCATCCGCTCCCTGATAAAGGAGCATTACCGCTTCATGCCTTATATCTACTCAGAGGCGATCAATACGGCCCTTACCGGCGTGCCGATGGACCGCAGCCTCCATCTTGAGTTCCCCTCTGATGAGGCAATCAGCGACGATGCCATCCCATCGCTCTTCGGAGATAGCGTCATCAAGGTCCCTGTCGTCGATGAGGGCGTGGAGAGCGTGAGCGTCACGCTACCATCTTCCGTGGCATGGTACGACGGTCGTACCGGTGAGAGGATGGAATGTGGCACAGTCACTATCGATGCACCTCTTGATGGACACGCGATCTGGTTCGCCCGTGAAGGCTCTGCGATAGCCACCTCACCGGAGCCGAGTAAGCTCAAGGGACCATTTGCGCGCACCCGCTTCCTCGTCTTCCCGACAGCCGGGGAACGCACGACGGAGTACTACGAGGATGATGGCGAGACGATGCTCGACAGGGGCGCGTACAACCATTGGAGGATAACGGTAGGTTCCGACCATGTCATATTCACGCTCGTGAAGAAGGGGCTTGAGGCATCAGGCCGTGCGTTCGAGGTCGGTTCCGAGTCCTTCGATCCGGATCTCCTCAACGAGGGCGAGAGCCATGAGATACGCATTTCCCCGAAGGAGGCGCTGCTTTGAATAAGCTTGGAGTCGCGATAATAGGGACGGGGAATATCGCGGGAAGCCACGCAGAGGGGTATCTGGCCTTCCCCGAGAGGTGCAGGATAGTCGCCCTCTGCGATATCTTCCCCGAGAAGGCCAGGGCCTTTGCTGAGAAGCATGGTCTCTCCGGCTGCACCATCACCGCGGACTATAAGGAGCTTCTCAGCCGTGAGGATATCTCCCTGGTATCTGTCTGCCTGCCGCCCTCTCTTCACGCTGAGGTGAGCATAGCCTTCATGGAGAGCGGCAAGGACGTGCTTTGCGAGAAGCCGATGGCCTCGTCCCTGGAGGAGGCTGACCTGATGAACGAGGCGCAAAAGCGCACGGGACGCCTTCTCTCGATCATCTCTCAGAATAGGTATCGCAATAACCTCTATAAGGTTAAGAGGCTTCTGGATTCAGGCATCCTCGGACGTGTCCTCTATACCAAGGTCAACTCCTTCTGGTACAGGGGAACGAACTACTACACGCTCTGGTGGAGAGGAACCTGGGCCAATGAGGGGGGTGGATGCACTCTCAACCATGCGGTGCATCAGATCGATCTCCTGAATTATCTCGTCGGCAAGCCTGAGTCTATCATCTCGGTGATGGGTAATGTCGCCCACGATAACTCCGAGGTCGAGGATATCTCGATGTCGCTCCTGCGCTATCCTGGAGCCTTCGGTGAGATCAATGTCTCGCTCTTCAATCATGCTGAGAGGCAGGAGTTCGAGATCGTCACCGAGCGTGCCACCGTCACCGTGCCTTGGTCGGTCCATTCGGTGAGGCAGCTGCCAAACGGCTTCTTCGAGCAGGACCCGGATACTGAGAAGGAGATACAGGATGCCTATGACAGCATACCTGATCTGGAATATGAGGGGCATACGGCCCAGATCGGCAACGTGCTGAGGACGATAGCCGGGGAAGAGGATCTCCTTATCGATGGAAGCGCCGGGCGAGACGCGCTTGACGTGATCTACGGCATATACCAGAGCGCCGTCGAGAGGAGGGAGGTCATGCTTCCGGTAGGGAAGGGCTCTTCCTTCTATACCAAGGATGGAGTGCTGAAGGCGGCGCCGAGATTCTATGAGAAATCCGCATCGGTGGATAACATCGATGGTGAGATAACGCTGGGGAAGAATTAGGATGGATAACAGGGAAAGCGGCATGAACTATGCCCCTGAGGGCAAGTCCCAGCCTGTGGTGAAGCCAGGAGAGTTCCGTGTCGGAGTGATCGGACTGGACCATGGCCATATATTCGGAATGAACAAGGGGCTCAGGGAGGCCGGTGCCGATATCGTGGCGGTCTATGATCCGGATCCTGCCAAGGTGGATGCGTTCAGGAAGGAGTTTCCTGAGGCCAGGGCCGCGTCAGGCGAGGAGGAGATCCTCTCCGATCCCTCGATAGCCCTTGTCTCATGCGCCTCTGTCGCCAGCGACAGGGCAGGGGTCGGCATGAAGATGCTTGCGGCCGGCAAGGACTTCTTCTCCGACAAGCCACCGTTCGTGAGCCAGAGGCAGGTGGATGATGCACGTGAGCAGGTCAGGAAGACAGGACGGAGATGGTTCGTGTACTACAGCGAGCGCCTCCATGTCGAGGCGGCCGTCTATGCAGAGCGCCTCATCAACGAGGGGGCGATCGGTGACGTGGTTGAGATAAGGGGCTGGGGACCGCACAGGATAGGCCTCGCGCCGCGCCCTGACTGGTTCTATGAGAAGGAGAAGTACGGCGGTATCCTCACCGATATAGGCTCGCACCAGCTTGAGCAGATGCTGACATACGCCCATGCGGGGGATGCCCGGTTGATATCAAGCAGGGTTGGCAACCTCCATCACCACGATCATCCCGGCCTGGAGGATTTCGGAGACGCGACCTTCGTCACCGATAACGGCATCCCCTGCTATGTCAACGTCGACTGGTTCACGCCGCAGGGCCTCGGCACATGGGGAGATGGAAGGATCGTCGTCATCGGCAGCAGGGGATACCTCGAGCTACGCAAGTACATCGACGTGGCGGCGGAGAACACGCCGGATCATGTGATCCTCGTCGATGAGAAGGGCGAGCATCATTTCAGGGTACATGGCCAGGTCGGCTATCCGTACTTCGGCGCGATGATACTCGACTGCATCAACGGAACGGAGAATGCGATAAGCCAGGAGCATATCTTCAGGGCCATCGAACTGGCAATAGAGGCCGAGACCAAGGCCATCCGCATCTGAGGGAGGAATATGTATCTAGGAGCCATCGATCAGGGAACGACAAGCACGAGGTTCATTCTCTTCACCAGTACTGGAGAGATCGTAGCAAGCCATCAGCTTGAGCATAGGCAGCATTTCCCCAAGCCGGGCTGGGTAGAGCATGATCCGGCAGAGATCTGGGATAACACCCAGGTCGTCATCAGGGAGACGCTTTCCAAGTCAGGCGTGATGCCTTCCGAGATAAGCGGTATCGGCATCACCAACCAGAGGGAGACGGTGATAGCCTGGAACAGGGAGACGGGTCGGCCGTATCATAACGCCATCGTCTGGCAGGACCTGCGAGGCTCCGACCTGATCAACCGCATCAAGGAGGAGCAGTCTGAGAAGGCGATACAGGAGAGGACGGGCCTCCTTCTCAATCCGTACTTCGCGGCATCGAAGATCAGGTGGCTTTTGGATAACGTCCCCTCGCTGAGGGAGGACGCGGAGAGCGGCAAGGCGCTCTTCGGCACGATAGACACCTTCCTCATCTGGAAGCTCACAGGGGGAAAGGTCTTCGTCACCGATGTCACCAACGCCTCGCGCTATCTGCTGATGAACCTCCGCACGCTGCAGTGGGATCCTGATATGCTCTCGCTCTTCGGCATCCCAGAGCGTTCGCTGCCTGAGATCGTGCCCTCCATCGGACGCGTCTACGGCTACACGGAGGAGTCAGGCCCGTTCGGAGCCGCGCTTCCTCTCTGCGGTATCCTCGGCGATCAGCAGTCCGCGCTATTCGGCCAGGCCTGCTTCAATCCCGGCATGGGCAAATGCACATACGGGACAGGGTGCTTCCTCCTTGTCAACCTCGGCGAGGATGTCTGCTTCTCCAAGAACGGCCTTCTCACAACCGTGGCATACCAGATGGAGGGGCAGAAGCCCTCATATGCCTTCGAAGGCTCCGTCGCGGTCGCAGGCTCTCTAGTGCAGTGGGCTAGGGACAACCTGATGATCATCAAGACGCCTCAGGAGCTTGACCAGCTTGCTGATGAGGTGGCGGACTCAGGCGGCGTCTATGTCGTTCCCGCGTTCAGCGGCCTCTTCGCCCCATACTGGCGGAGCGATGCCAGGGGCGTCTTCGCCGGACTTACGGGATACACCGACCGCAGGCATATCTGCCGCGCCATCCTCGAGGCCACAGCCTTCCAGCTCTTCGATATCGTCAAGGTGCTGGAGATGGACTCCGGCGTGAGCCTCAGCTGCCTCAAGGTCGATGGCGGCCTTACGAACAGCCGTCCCCTGATGGCGTTCCAGGCCGATATCCTCGGCATTCCTATCATCAAGCCGCGCATCACGGAAACGACTGCCCTTGGCGCGGCCTTCGCTGCCGGGCTGACATCAGGCGTCTATAAGGACCTTGAAGAGCTTTCCAGGCTCTGGAAGGAGAAGGAGAGGTTCGAGAGCTGCATGAGCGATGATGTGAGGGAGCAGAAGGTGACGTTCTGGCACAAGGCCGTATCCAGGACCCTTGGCTGGACGAAGAGGGACTGATATGGACTACGATGTGATAATCATCGGCGGCGGCGTGACCGGCACTGCCTCTGCCTGGTATCTGGCGCGGTATGACCTGCGTGTCCTCCTCCTGGAGAAGGGCAGCGATTTCTGCGAGGGGACCTCGAAGGCGAACAGCGGCATCGTACACGCAGGCTATGATCCGCTTCCGCATACGCTAAAGGCGCAGCTCAACGTCCGCGGCAATGCCCTCATCCGCGAGCTGCATGACACGCTCGGCCTCGATTTCGTCCAGAACGGCGCGATGGTCGTCGCCTTCAGCGAGGAGGAGGTCAAGGAGCTTGAGCATCTCAGGGCCCAGGGCATCTACAACGGGGTGACGGGGCAGGAGATACTCACGCGTGATGAGGTGCTGCGGCGCGAGCCCAATCTCAGCCATGATATAGTGGCGGCCCTCTATCTTCCCACCAGCGGCATCATTTGCCCGTTCTCCCTCAACTACGCCTTCGCGGAGAACGCCATGACCAATGGCATGAGGCCTGTCTTCGGCGCTGAGGTCCGAGCCATAGAGAGGATCGGAGGAGGCTACCGTGTCGAGAGCGGCAAGGGAACGTTTACCGCCCGTGCCGTGATAAACGCGGCAGGCGTCTATGCCGACAGGATAAGCGAGATGGTCGCGGAGCCGCACTTCACGATAACGGCGCGCCGAGGCGAGTACATGCTCCTCGACAAGACCGAGCGCGGCTTCATATCATCCACGATCTTCCAGATGCCTACCGCGGCAGGGAAGGGCGTGCTTGTCACATCCACCGCCCATGGGAACATCCTGGTGGGGCCTGACAGCAAGGATATCGAGGACAAGGAGAATACCTCCACCGACGCAGAGGGACTGGAATATGTCATGCGTCTGGCCCGCAAGAGCGCTCCCGGAGTGAATCTGAGGAAGGTGATAACCAGCTTCGCGGGCCTCCGTGCCCATCCTGATGGCAATGACTTCATCATCGAGATGCCCGTTCCCGGATTCATCAACGCTGCCGGCATAGAGTCCCCGGGACTCACCGCGTCCCCTGCTATCGGGGAGATGGTCGGCACGATGGCCGCGGAGTACCTCGGAGCACGTCGCAAGGAGCGGTATATCGAAAAGCGCATGGCGATCGTGAAGGCAGCCCAGCTCCCGCTTGACGAGAGGCGGAGGCTTATCGCGAAGGATCCTCTTTACGGAAAGATCGTCTGCAGGTGCGAGGAGGTATCCGAAGGGGAGATCGTCGAGGCGATAAGGCGAGGCGCGACCACGCTCGATGGGGTGAAGCGGCGCGTGCGTGCCGGCATGGGACGCTGTCAGGCGGGCTTCTGCACACCGCGCGTGATGGAGATCCTCTCAAGGGAGCTTGGCATCCCGATGGAGGAGATCAGGAAGAACGATGAAGGCTCAGAGGTGCTTGTATGAGGGAGTTGGTCATAATAGGCGGCGGGGCTGCCGGACTATCAGCCGCGGTCTCGGCATACGATAGCGGCATCAGGGACATCCTGATCGTGGAGCGTGCCCCGGAGCTGGGTGGAATACTCAACCAGTGCATTCATAACGGCTTCGGACTGCATACGTTCAATGAGGAGCTTACAGGACCGGAGTATGCGGGAAGGTTCATCACGGAGGTCCTTGAGCGGAAGATAGAGTACAGGCTAAACGCCATGGTCATCGATGTCCAGCCCCATCTCGTCACCTACGTCTCATCTGAAGGGATCGTCACGGAGGAGACCAAGGCGATCATCCTCGCGATGGGATGCCGCGAGAGGCCGCGCGGCGCGCTCAACACCCCCGGCTACAGGCCTGCCGGCATATTCAGCGCAGGGACTGCTCAGAGGCTGATGAATATCGAGGGATACAAGGTGGGAAGCCGCGTCGTCATCCTCGGTAGCGGGGATATCGGCCTGATAATGGCCCGACGGCTCACTCTTGAGGGTGCAAAGGTGCTGGCTGTCGCTGAGATAATGCCGTATTCCGGAGGTCTCAAGAGGAATATCGTGCAATGCCTCGATGATTATTCCATTCCTCTCTATCTTTCCCATACAGTGACGGAAATCAGGGGAAAGAGAAGGGTGGAAGGCGTGACGATCGCCAAGGTCGATGAACGCCGCCGCCCGATTCCCGGGACCGAGATGGACTTCGATTGCGATACGCTCCTTCTCTCCGTTGGGCTCCTGCCGGAGAACGAGCTGTCGCTTAAGGCCGGAGCGGCCCTCTCTCCCGTTACCGGAGGCCCTGTCGTCGATGACACCCTCTCCACGGATATCGAGGGAGTCTTTGCCGCGGGGAACGTCCTGCACGTCCATGATCTCGTCGATTACGTCTCCGAGGAGGCCGCGATCGCCGGCCGAAACGCCGCCGCTTACATCCTCTCCGGCAGCCATTCCGAGGATAAGGTGAAGGTCATTCCTGGAAACGGCGTGAGATACACGGTTCCCCAGTACATAAAGCGGAATGCCGGCTCTGTGACGATACGGTTCCGCGTCTCCGATGTCTTCTCCAACGCCACGATAGTGGTCAGGGAAGGGGAGAATGTCCTTAAGCGTATCAAGAAGCGCGTGCTTGCTCCAGGAGAGATGGAGAAGGTGACGCTTCCCGGACCTCAGTACAACGAGGAGATAGGAATAGAGGTTGAAGTATGATGAAGAGAGAGCTGACCTGCATAAGCTGCCCACTGGGATGCCAGATAAGCGTCGAGATGGAAGATGGGAATATCATATCGGTGAAAGGCAACACATGCCCAAGGGGCGATAGATATGCCAGGCAGGAGGTACTGGACCCGAGACGTACCGTCACATCCACTGTCGAGACGGAGTACAGCATCCATCGGCGCCTTCCGGTGAAGACCGTGCCGGAGATTCCCAAGGACGCCATCTTCCCCGTCATGGAGGAGATAAGGAAGCAATGCGTCACTCCACCTGTTTCCATCGGTGATATAATAGTGCATGATATAGCTGGGACGGGATCTGATCTCGTCGCTACGGGAAACCTTACTGAATAAGCGATTATTTAAGGGGGGACTCGCATGATCCAGGGGCCAGGAGAAGTATCCTGGCCTCTTTGGATTCCATCAAAAATGCCACCGAACAGATGGTCGGTGGCAAGGCAATGGATAAGCCGTTCTGACTTATACGATGGTTTCTGTTATAGGCTCCTCTTCTGCAGGCATCCTGAATGACTTGGTGCCATCACCGTTATCAATCCACTCCCTACCGTTTTCCGTAGCATCAGTAAGCTGTATCTTGGATTCATATCCAGATGGAATCGTGAGGGAGGTAAGTTCATAGAAATCTGGGTATTCTCCTGACCTGTCAGCGTATTCTACAAGTCCTTCAATGATAACAGAGGTATCCTTGATATTTACAGTGACCCCTTCTCCATAACTATTTTCTGGCCAATACCATACATCAAATGCAACATCCGCATCAGTTACTGCGATAATCTTCGTGTTATTCTTAAGCACAGTATCACCGAAGTTGTTTGATAAGGTATACATGAGACCTTCATCAATCAGGTTCGATCCATCTACGACTACGTTATCGAGAGTCAGGTTGGAGTAATTCTGGATGACCATCTTAAAGATACCTTCGTCTCCTGTAGTTTCAGCGATATTCAGGGTTCCATTCTTAATGGTTACAGTGTTATCTCTCTTAATCTGGAATCCCTGTGTCTCTGTTCCTGAGCTTCCCACGGATGGTTCAAAGAAAGAATAGGTATTGCCTCTGAGGTCAATGGTTACATTGAAGCTTCCATCGGCGAACGAATATCCTTCTCCATCTGTCACATCACGCAATAGCTCAACCGTAGCAGGAGAGGTACCAGCAGCTTTCACTGCATCCAGAGCCGCTGTAAGCGTTTCATATTCCGTACCATTGAACCTTGCATAGGTAGTATCATTGATGAAGTTCGCAGTGAATGTCATATCTGCGTTGATCTTGAGCGTGTCTCCTGCGGAATATTCCGTATTGCCGTTTGACCATGAGAGGAAAACCTTTCCTTCTGGTGCGCTTGCCGGTGCAGTGAAGGTGTATGTGCTACCCTGTACTACGGAAGCAGTGGTACTTTCTCCTTCCGCTGTCGTCAGTGTCACCGTGACATAGCTTACAGAAGGCGTTTCCGGCTCAGGATCGGATGGAATAACATCTGTGACGTCATTGCCTCCGACCGTTACCTCTGCGCCAGAGGAGGGGAGGGAGATGGAGACCTTTGTTATCTCGATCTCTGCATTGCCTTCCGTGTCGGTTGTCACCGTTGCAGTGATGGAGCTTCTCGTTGATGCCGTGGTCGTTTCCGGAATCTCTATTGAGACGGTGACACTGGTATCATCGATGATGCTAAGCTCCTGCTCTGTAGTGACGCGATAAGACGTTGCAGAGAACCTCGTGCCGTTTAATTCACCGGTAAGCGTATATCTTAGACGTCCTGAGCTGATCGTCATGCCGTTATAGGTGTTGTTGCTGAATTCCACGGTGGCAATCAGCGTGGTAGCTGCCTTTGGCTCTGTTACTGTGACAGTCGCTCCTTTGATTTTCCCGGACAGTGCATCGTTCATCAGCTGTACAGGATCGATCTTGGCAGCAATCGCCCCTGCTTCCTCATTGGGAAGGCTTGAGGCGTTGTCGTTCGTGCATGAGGCGAAGACGAGGAGCATCAGGGCGATGCTCAGTATCGCAACCAGGTTCTTTCTCATTTGAAACCCCCATAGATATGTTTCTTATAAAATATTACCCCCCCCCCGTACAGAATAGTCAAGCAAGCAAGGAGTAGGGGAAAGAGAATCAAGAGATGAAATGGCTGCGGAGAGCCTGTCCTTTAGCTCTTAATATCATAGAGGTCTTCGCCTGTTATCTGCTCTGTATCAGGAAGCGCTGACTCGAAACCTGACGCTGCGATGAAGCCTATCCTGCCTACATTGAGGCCTTCTATCGCCTTTATCTTCGCTATCTCCTCGTTCATGGTCTTGATTGTGAGCCTGTCCTTCAGGTACTTGACCTCATAGATGTCATAGGAATCCCTGCGCCTTATCACGCAATCGAACTCGCCGTTCTTCCGTTCCTCCCTGTCATCATACCAGTAGGTGCCTATATCAAGCACATCCCCGAGCTTGTCCTGACGAGCCTTCCTTATGAAATAGGAACGCGCGATGGCCTCCGCCCGATAGCTGATGAATGTTCCGATGCTCGGTGCTATGTACATCCTGTAGAACGTATCTGGTCCGAGACGCCTCAGCTCATCCCTGTAGGAGAAGATATAGGCATAGTAGAACCGGACGAGATTGTTCGTGATGGTATAGAAGGTCTTGCGCTTATCATCCTTGGCGTTTATCGGCGCCACCTTCTCCACCGCTTCCATATCCAAGAGGATCCTCAGCTGCCGGTTGAGGTTCTTCTCCTCTACGCCCATGATCCTTTCCCTGATCTCGCTGAACCTGAACTTGGCATTGCCGAGCGCATCCATAACGGCATTTGCCGCCTGTGCCTTCCTGAGTTCCATGAAGAGGATGTATTCGACATAGAAGCGGAGCGGGGCGCTCTCCGTAAGCAGAAGGGCCTTTATATTCTCTTCCAGCGATAGATCAGCATCCAGCAATGACAGTGCATTGGGACTTCCTCCGAAGACGCCGTAGAACGCGATCTTATCATATGGAGAGAGGGCGGGGTAGAAAGCAGAGGCATCGAAATAGTCCATCTCCTTGAGGTGTATGATCAGGCTGAAGCGGTTGAAGAGCGGATTGTCCTTCTCCAATAGCTCCTTCATGTCAGTCACATAGGATCCTGAGAGTATGATCTTCATCCTAGACCCTTTCAGCGAATCAATGATGCTCTGCATATATGAATCCATATTCCCTGTATGCAGGTTCCTCTTCAGATACTGGTATTCATCAAGGATTATCGTGAATGGCCTGTTGAATGACGAGAGTCCCTCAAAGAAGCTGATGATATCATCCGCGGCTAGGGGAGGGAGGCCAAGCTGGATCCTTGCCTTCCGCGATAGCTGCGCGAGGTTTTCCTCTACGGTGGAATCGAGGCATTCGAAGTAAAGCACGTCATCGCGCCCTTGGATCGCCTGGAGTATCAGGGAGCTTTTACCGATCTGCCTTATGCCGTAGATCATCGCAGCCGTCTTTACATCTGCCTCAAGGAAGCTATTTAGATTCCTGAGTTCCTCATCTCTCTTCAGGAACATCCCTCTCCTCCTTGCGATTAGTCTACTTTAAAATAGTCTATTCGTAAATAGATAAAATAATCATTCAAGGAAGTAAAAAAGGATGGAATACAGCCTATATCTGCCATACTCCATCCTATCCCTGACAGCGTCATATGGATGTATATTTAAGGACTAGAGGTATCTTATCCTTGGTGGCTTCATCGCTATTGGGGACATATTTATATCCTGTGAGTCCGGTGTTTATATCATCAACGATCGATTCCCAGGTGGCATCTTCTCCGTCAACCACGTTTACTCCAGTTCCACCGGTAGCGTCTGAATAACATGATGTGAAATTGCCGTAGCCCATGGTACCTACGATGCCTAATCGTGAATTATCATCGATACGTTCTATATCCTTTGAATAGCTTGATGTAATAGAGGTTTGTCTATCACTGCCACCTTCGATTCCTCCGATTGAGATATCAAAATCTTGTACTCCTTCTGCTTCTATTGATATATCGATATCTACGGCATAACAAGCCTTTATGCTTGCATATTTATCTACATACATTGCATTGAATCCAGTGATTCCTCCGATAAAGCTAAGCATCATAGAACCTCTAGCATTTAGAGAAGATCCAATGACTGCACACCCTGTTATGGATCCGTAGTTACATCCAGCAATACCTCCGGCATATGCAGTAGCGTCATCTTGCGTGGTTATCTGTGCATTTTCCAGGATCAGATCCTTTACCTCGCCTGATGAGTCAAGGCATCCGATAAATCCTGCAGAATCCTCACTCTCAACTACAAGATTGCTGATGGTATGTCCATTTCCGTTGACTGTCCCTCTGAATCGATCTTCATCAAAGTTAGAATATGAATATCCTATTCCAGGCCACGTATGGCCTTCGGGCATCGTTATGTCAGCAAGGATATTGCAGTTTGTAGACGTGTTAGCTGCTGCTGCATCTGCCCATGCAAGGAGCCCGTCTGCGCTATATACCGTATAGCCATCAGAATCGCTCACGAAACCATTGTCCCATTGTGCATATAGCGTAGTGTCTTCTTTCAGCGTAAAGGATTCTATTGGCGTTCCATCTCCTGTGATGTCAGTTCCCCAGCCCATGAAATCACCCTTTATTTCCTCAAGAATAGCCGTATTATCATCTAGAGATGGGAAATCGTCCTTAGATAAGGTCGTGCCATAATCATATTGCCGTGTGATAGGATCTGCCATCCCATTGAATGAGAAGGTGATGGTGTGCCTTACAGTGGGAGTGTATTCCCTTTCCCATATTGCATAGAGTGTAATATCCGATGTGATCGGAAGGGAGAAGTCATAGGCTGTATTCTTGTCTGGATCCGTTGACCAGGCTCGGAAGTCATAGCGAGAACGTGTTGGCTTATCGGGTTCTTCGAGGATCGCACCATCTTCTATCTCTACCGTATATGGCTGTGGTGCGTTGGCATAGTTGAAGTCGAATGTGACTGTATGGATTCTTGGGCTATTGTTGATGCATGACGCTAGTAGTAGCGCTATTATTATACCCCCCCCCATACCAGTAGCTGAGGCATAGAGCAATGCTGTTTTCTCATCGGTCCCTCCTGTATATGTGAAAATGATAAATGATAGGAGTCAACTATAAAGAATGAGAAAGTATAGGAAACAAGAATCAGGATTCATCCTTATACATTTCTCCTCTTGTCAGGAGGGTAAAGATGATCT
>CASFZR010000042.1 GCA_949299185.1 uncultured Spirochaetales bacterium | reverse complement strand
TTGCTTCCTTCTCATCCCCGTCATGCTCCTGCACAAGCCTGATGATCTCGTCCTTCGCTTCCTCAAGCGTCATTCATCCACCTCCTCAAGGATATCGAGGGCTTCATATAAGCCGTCGGACTTCCCGTCGTAGTACTCTCCTTTTCCTTCTTTGAATGATCTCTGGCACTCGAATGCCAAGTTCAATATCCTCTTCTTCGCTTCATCCAGCGTCATGCTTCCTCCTGTTGAAGCTTGTCGGCATCAATAAGCCCATTGCTTTTGAGATATATCTGCCTTGCAATCTTCTTTGCCTTATCCATTTCCTCGACAAACTTTTCATACTCATCTTTGGTGACCGGAGTATTAATCGCCCACTCTCCAAAAGCCTCTGCATGGTCAGGCACGATGCCATTCTGATGCACTGTCCTAAGCCTTATCTCAATCATGCTTCCTCCTTCTTTCCGACATGAGAGCCATCAAGGAATTCATAGTTATTGAAAAGCTGCTCCCCATCCCGCAGCCCTACCTGCGGGGTGTGCGCCTTCCATCCGTAGTCATCACGATACTTGAAGGCTGATATCCTATACTCGCTTCCGGTCTGCCTGCACCTTATCCAGCGATCCCTGAGCGCGTCCCTGTCCTCTTGTAGCGAGAGGTCGAAGGGGATGTACTCTTCCTTGACCTTCTCAAGCACGAAGAATGGGTACCAGTATGAACTTTCACTAAATGAAACACGCACACCCCATAAAGAATCTAGGCCGATTATTTTCCCGACATCTCCAACGATTCCCGTCCCCCAATAACACCCCCATCCATCTTCATGGTCTTCTGCCTTCCTGAGTAACCTTACCTTGTCACCGTCTTGGATGTCGTTCTCCTTCACCCATTCAGCCTGACGCTCTTCGTAGGGCTTCTTTTTCTCAGGGAGGAAGAAGCCCCAACCGTCGTAAGTAACACGGAATGGGAATGGTTTATTCATGGCTATGTCATTAAGGACGCCGTATCTGCTAGGCTCGATGCACTCAATCGCATCCTCGCTCATATCGGATGGGATGGTATTGAAGAACCACCCCTGCTTCCCGATGATATCCTCCTTCCTCACCTTCCCGGTGCGGATGTCCTTAGCCGTCACTATGTCGTTGTATGCGTATGTCATTCAGCCCTCCTTCTTTAATGCGGCTTCAAGTACATCCAGGTATCCCTTTGCCTTTCCTTCCTGTATGTCCGCGTAGTATTCGAGCTCCCTGATGTATCTCTTCCATGCCTTCGGGAGCGCCCTCATAGCCTCGTCTGGCCTTACCGGCTTCCTTATCTCAGTCATTCAGTCCTTCCTGCTGTCACAGCCTCGGTAGCTGCTCTACAGATCACGTCCGGCATCTTATAGGGATCCGGCTTGAATGGGTCGGCAGGATCATTAATGAGCCTGTTCCAATCGATGCCTGTACCGGATTCCTTCGGCTTATCCTTCTCTCTTACGTACTCATCGAGAGCGGCCTTGATATTCTCGATAAGATCCCGTTTATCCGTGTCATTCTCCTTTCCGTAGAGCAATCCCAGATTCCAATATGCGTTCGCTATGTTCCTGTCCATTTACTTCTTCTCCATTGATCTCGCGACTTCCTCTTTAAATGCCTTGTACATTTCCTCTATCTCGTCAGCGTCGGTTACGCGCTCATACATCCCGTCAGGAAGCTCTCGAACATATATCCTTTCCGGATGGTCGGGCACGTCATAAGGAAGGGTGATCTCGTCCGTCAATCCTTCCAGTCCGCAGCATCCCCTTGTTCCGAACCATGTAGCACCGCCATTATCAGAGAAGACATACTTGTCGATATCGTGATAAGAGACCTTGCCCGTCTTCTTGTTGATATCCCTGAATACAGAACTGCATCTTCTGCACTGGCATGTGGTTCCTTCTTTGGTCTCGTGGCTATTCTCTTCCTTGAAATCGCTTTCGGTTATCGGAGAGAGCGGGTGATACCGGAGAAGCCTCTCGATCCTAGGTATCGCATAACCCGCGCTGAATCCTGAATGGTCCTCCAGCGTGAAGATATAGACGCTGCGGAGGATGCCTGCATTGACAAGCTCCTGCATCTCCCAGCCCTTTTTATCCTTGCAGCCCTCAAGTATCATCCCTAACTCTCTCTTCGCGAAGCTGAGAAGGGAATCATCGCTTTCCGCTATCCTTGCATCGATTTCCTTAATCAATTCCTTATCTGTCATAATCGGTCCTCCATCATCCTTTTGAGCGTCCTATCGATCTTTTCGTTCGCAATCCTCGAAACCTCTTCCGTGTCGATGTCGTAGTGCATCCTCATCTGGGCCATCATGACCTCCACATCGGCCATCTCCTCCATGAGATTCGCGTAGCGTTCCGATTCCCTCTCCTCATTGAGGCCTATCCGGGCTAATGCCAAGAGAAGCTCCGACAGCTCCTCCATGGCCTTCAGCCTCTGCAAAGAACTGCCGTAGTGCCTCAGTATCGTCCAGATATCCCTCTCCCTCGACTCAAGGCTTATCATCTTTCCAGCTCCTTCAGATGCGCCTTAAGCTCCGCATACCTCTCGGCGTAGTAGACCTTGCCCCTCTTCCTCCTCACCTCCTTCTGGTCATCGGGATCAAGCCTCTCCATCGCCTCCTCGTCTCCGTAGTAGGCGGCCTTCATGTCTTCCAGCCGCCTCACCCTTTCCTCTCCTATCCTCTTCGATAGCCTGTAGCGGTAGTCAAGCAGGTTCCCGTGCCTCACTCCGTTGCATTGGGGACACTGAGGCCAGATGTTATCGGGATCGATCTCGGTAGGCCGGACGGTGCGCGGGATGTAATGCCCACCCTGCGCCTCCTTCCAATGCATGACCTTTCCGCACGATATGCACCTGACCATCCCCTCGTCATTGGCCTCCTCCAGCTTCCTTATCCTCTGCATGGTGGTGAGACAGGTAGTCCTTATCCCATCAGGGATCGGCTTCCTCCTCTTCTTGACGGGAACCTTCTTCCTTGCCCTAGGCTTCTCATCAGAACGGGATGCTGTCATTGGATCCTCCATCCTGACGCTGGTACGGCTGGGACTGCGGACGCGATGAGCACCTGCAATCGCTCATGGCGGCGCTTATCTCCGTGTAGTACTTCTCGTTGTACTTGAACTTGTGGATGCGCCCGTAGACCATGCAGTCAGCCCCGGGAACGAGGCCCGGCACCTCCGTCACCGCCCTGTCGGCAAAGGCCTTCACCGTGATGTAGAAGTACCTAGCGTTGCCTTCCCTGTCCTTTCCGTCATATACGCTGATATCGAAGGACACCTTGCCCTGATCCCTCTTGATATCCTTCTGGACCCTTCCTGATATGATTACCGTGTTCATAGCTCCTCCTGAATCGCTATTCCCTTCTCGAAGCACCATGAGTACAGCGCCTCGATGAGTATCTCCATCTGCTCTATCGTGGCCCTTGAGGAGGAGAGCGGTATGAGCCGCCCCTCCCCATCCGTCTTAAGCTCGCCCGTCTCATCGACAGCCGCCGGATAGCCGAATCCCATGGCATAATCCTTGATGTCTCGCTTGATGAGGTCCCTATCCTGTCCCGTGAGGGCTGATATCTCATTGACCTTGGCGTGGAAATATGCATTCTGTGATAGTGTCCTGGTATCGTAGACGGGGGATATCGTCACCCTAATGCGCTTCCCCTGTCTCCGGTACCTCCTAAGCTCATCCCTTAGCTCTATCGGGATCTCTATCGGCTTGTCGCTGTCGCAGAGGAACTGGATCATAGGTCATCGCCCTTGAAGCTCTCAGGCCCTCCCTCGCTCGACCCCATGTTCGCTATCCTCGATATGATCGCCTCCGCCGTATCATCGCCCAGCTCCTTCATCTCCTTGGCATCCTTGATCCCGTATGGCTTCACGAACTCCAGCGATGCATGGAAGGCATCCGTGTTGTCGGCATCGGTCTTGGGCTTGCGGAAGTCATATCCGAAATGGGTCAGGACGCTCTTCCATGCAAACGTTCCCCTTGATATCGGCTCGACCTCAGGCTTCTCTGCCGGCCTCTCGTCCTTAGGGGCCGCCTGAGATGCGGGCTTCGTGGACTTCCTCGCCGTCTGAGGCTTCGATGGCTCATCCTTTCCCTGCTCCGCATCGAACTCATCGTTCTCCGTTATCTCGAATAGCATCATCCACAGGTACCTCCTGAGATACGTGATCATCCCTCCGATTACCTGCGTCGCATTGGTGCCGGGTATGTTCGGCTTCTCCGCCGGGCACTCGAACTGCACTATCGCCGATGGATCATCGAAGTCCCTCACGGTCATCACCGCCCTTCCGGTCTCGAAGCTCTCTATCGGCAGGAACCTCAGATCCCTACATATCTTCCTCGCCTCAGGCATGAAGTCATCAAGCTGGAAGTACTTGAATCCGGCGTGGGGATTGTATCCCGTCTTATCAAGCTCGGCCTGCCCGAGCCTTACCCTTGCCTCAGCGATCTTCTCCAATAGGCTCATCTTATCAGCCATCACCTTATCCTCCTTAGAACGGCACGTACTCGTCCGTTATGTCCTCGCATATCTCCTCGTTGTCCCTGAGCCCTGCCCACTGCCCGCAGAACGGAGCGCACTGGCAGTAGTTCCTGCAGTTCCTAAAATCCGAAATCCTGTGATAGACCGCATACTCGTTTACGTCATAGCCACCTCCGAAGAACTCCTCGAACGCCTCATCCCTGCTGCGGAATACCTTGCTCGCTCGCTTGTTCCCCTTCTTCTTGATCGCCCAGTCCTCGGTACACCAGCAGTCCGAGTAGGTGCATAGCGGCGGCTCATCCCCCGATTCCAGAAGCGCCTTGGATGCCCTAGCCACCTCAAGCGACTTCTCAAGCGTCCTCCTCTCGAACTCCTCATCGTCCAGCTCCCACTCAAGCATCTGTATCGGATGCTCCGGATATCCCGGCGTACCGACCTTCATCTTCGAGAAGTCCGTAGCCATCGCCACGATGATCCCCCTCTTCGGAACCGACAGCCCACACCGCTCCCTCAGCACCTTGTACAGGTAGAGCTGCTCAAGCCACTTCGTCTCCTCCAGCTTCCTCTGCCTGTCGATGGTCGCCACCTTCGAGGTCTTGTAGTCGTACAGCGTGGAGTTGCCGTCATAGAAGAGGTCGAATCCGCCGCTCAGCGTTATGCCGTCGAAGTCAGCCTCTATCCTCTGCTCCGCCTCGTAGTCCGTGCCTGCCGCCTCGTTCTCAAGGAGCGCGTGTATCGCGGTCCCGTTCCACATCGAGAACGTGTCCTGCACGTCCTGCACGATCTCATCGGCGTGTCGGCGGGCTAATACCACCTGCCTCTCGCCCTTCAGCGTCTCCGTTGCCGAATACCTGTCAGTCCCGAATACCGGATGGCTGTTCGCCAGCCTCTCCGCCACCCTCACCAGCGGCTCCGGCAACCCCGTCTCGTTCACCAGCCTCATTCATCTCCTCCATATATCTCCTCCTTCGAGTCCTCGCTGGTATCGCCAGCCAGCTATCGACATCCGACTTCCTGTACGGCTTGGTCCTCTTATGCCCCTTCACCGCCTTGCCGTAATCCGGGTAGTGCCACGGGCTCCGGGATAGGGTTGATGAGGTTATCCCCAGAACCGAGCGTATGTACTCCGTCCCGACAGGCGTATTGTCAGCAGGCGTAAGGATATAGTCCTTGCCGTCTATCTTGATCCTGTTCATTCCTTCCATGCCTATATGGTATCCTAAATGAAACCATTTTTCTACAAAAAAGGTTTCAAAAAGCAAACTTTTATGGGTGAACATTTACTTTTTGAAGCTTTCGTGCTAAAGAAGAACCTATGGATATGCTCTTTGTCGCCTATGAGAGGCAGTCTGAAGATGAGATACATAGGCTCGTAAAGAAGGAAGCCAACAAGGCGGGGATCTCCCTCAACAAGCTGAGTGTGGCTATCGGTAAGGATATGAAGTACCTTACCATGTGCCATACGAAGGGCAGGAAGCCCTCGTATACCGCCCTCTGCGCCGTCGCCAGCTATCTCAAGATCCCGGTAGGCTATCTCATCGGCGGAAGATGGCATACCGACAATACCAGCGATATACTCAACAAGCTGACCACAAGGATCACGAACGATAAGGAGTTCCGTACGCTATGCTACAGGATATACGACCTATCTCCTGCCATGTTTAAGGCGGTCTATGGGCTTATCGCGGCTCATGTACGAGAAAAGCGTGATCCCGCCGCTGATGACTGAGACCTGATCGACCGTACCGGAGTCCCTCAGCGCTCCTGCGTACTCCACTCCGTCATCCCTCTCCACGGTGGTCGCCCACCCATCCCTGATCGCCGTGACTATCATAGCAGTCCATGCTCCAGGAACGAGTAGTACCCGTCAGGCGTGATTATGAGATGGTCAAGGAGCCTTATCCCCAGTATATTCCCGGCCTCGGAGAGCCTTCCGGTGACCTCCTTGTCCTCATTAGATGGCTCGATGTTCCCAGATGGATGGTTATGCGCTATGGCTATCGCCGCAGCGCGCTCCTTTATGGCATCCGAATATATCTCGCGAGGATGCGCGATCGTCCTGTTCAGGAGTCCTTGTGTTGCCACCAATGTACGCATCACCTCGTGCGCTCCGTTGAGAAGCACCACTACCATGCGCTCCTGCCTATTGTCGAAGGCGAAGTGCCTCACCTCCTTGTACACGTCATCCGGACTGACGACAACCCTTCCACTGCGTCCGCAGGCCCGCCTTCCAAGCTCTATCGCCGCCTTGATGCCGACCCTGAACCTGTCGGATATATCCAGCGAGTCCATGTGCAGATCGACATCTCCGCTTGAGAACATCGCATCCATCACGCTGTCTATCCGATCCTTATCAGCCTCGTCCGAGGCTAATACCGACAGCAGTTCCCTATCGGTCGCCATCGATGCGTCCATATAAGAAGAGGCTCCCTCTCTCAGGAAGCCTCCGCCGATCGAATCCATGTCGTATCTCATATCCCTAGCCTCCTTACCTCCCTCTCTATCTCGTCGATCTCCTCAGGGAACTCCTCCTGCCATTCAGGACGCGCATCCCTGATATACATCCCGTACCATGCCTCAACGCAGTCACCGGAGCAGAAGCGCAGTACCCCGTAGCTCTCCTCCGTGACCCAGCCCCTATGTATCTCCTTTCCGCAGAAGCTGCACTTCATCTCCACACCTCGCTTCCGACCACCTCCTCGTCAGGGAACGCCTCCTCGAACTCCTCGCGGCTCATGTCATGCTCCACGAAGTCGCACGTATTCCCATCCGCGTAGTCATCGTACGTAAGGGGATACCTATCGAAGTACCTCTCCGCTATCTCATAGGCCTTATCTAGGCTATCAGCCTCGACGTACACTTTTCCCGTCAGTATCTCCTCTCTCTCGAATCCGTATATCATTCGTCCTCCTCGGCATCAGGGGATTCATCGAGGAATCCGTAATCGCCTTCGTCTCTTTCGTATATCTCGACAGGCTGAGGATTGCCCTCGCTGTCCTCGAACCAGTCTGGATCCATGTCCTCTATTAGGTCCTCTGCCGAGTACCAATCGCACATACACTCCAGGAATCCCCAGTAGTACAGCTTATCTCCCATGCCGCACCTTCCCTCGGCCCATTCCTTCAGCTCCTCGTACGTCTCGAACTCATGCGTGAACATCCTCTTCCTCCTTCTTCCAGTTAATCTCCACATGCTCGGCAAGTATCCCCAGCCCTATGAAATCAGGGAACCGCACGATCTTTCCGACCACCCGTAGCTCCGTGCCCTTATGGATGGATTCATGAAGCCTCTCAGCCAGCAATCCCTCTACCCCTATATAGACCACGGTCTCCTCGTATCCGCGCCCCATCTTGCGTACCGACCTGATATCGAATCCGAGACTAGGGAACATACCGCCCACGAACCTCGGATCATCATCCACGATTCCTTCCAACAGCACAGAATTGAGGTTATCCTTCATATTATACTCCTTTATTTATAGCCCGATTTAGGATTAGTTTTCCGTAAATGGTCAAAAAAGAATCAGCAGTAATCAAGCTCTGCCAGCGCGTATTCGATATCGTTGCCCATCTCCTTGAGGCACTCCTCGATATCCGACTTCTCCTTCTTCGTGACCTTGCCTGATATGAGCTTCCCTATCTCATCCATATACCACTGAAGGTCGCCGATGATGCTCCTAGCCTCTCCTGCGTGGCGTTTCTGCGAGCTTATCCTGTCCTTCATCTCCGTTGAATCACCTACTATGACCTTCATTCCCGAGATGTTGATCGTAACGCTCTCCTCGCCAAGCTCAAGCATCCTCTCGATGTCATCCACAAGGTCGTCCTTGCTCTCGTACCAGATCCTCATGCCTCCCTCCTTACTATCTCGAACATGCCATCGTCCACCCGATAGACCGCTCCGCTTCCCTTAACCACGGCTATCCTTGAATCATCGTCGTATATCCATAGGTAACCCACGAATTCCTTGACGGGGTCCCTCTCCTCGGGGGCTGATTCCACCACGTCGAACTCGATGATCCCATCCTTTCCGGTGAACACCTCCGTCGTGCCTACCGCATCCCTCATGACCACGGCTCCTATGTCCGTACATCCTACGTATCTCATTTTGTAGCCTCCGTTATCGCATCGTTCCATGATATGTAATCCTTGCCGTTGCTGTATGGCGAATCGTTGTTCAGCGCATCCTCGAAGGATTCAAGGATTGCCCTATCCTCCTCGTATAAGGGGAGTACCTCCTCCTGCCAGTAGGAGAAGAAGCCCTCTAGCACCTTCTTCCTATCTGGGAGCTTCACGCCGTCTGCCAGCAGTTCCCTGCGGCACTGGTTGAGCCTTTCGATCAGGTCGTCAGGACAGTCCCAGCTGGCAGGCAGGATCCGGCTGACGCCATCATTCCTCATGCACTCCCCTGAGCAGTAGTGCGAGCCATCGTTGAAGCAGTACCCCTTGTTCATGTACGAGCCGCAGACGTCACACTGCCTTATCTCGTAGCCGCTGCTCCTTCCTGATACCGCCGCATTGATATGCCGCTTCTCCTCTTCCGTGAATCGCTCCGGATACTTCCTTACGATCCTCTCTATCTCCTCCATCACTCCTCCCTTCTGGTCATGAAGGCCTCAAGCTCCTCTCGGCTCATGCTCATGTACTCCGCTACCGTCAGGATCTCGCCTGCGAAGCCGTTGTCGTTATCCCTGAGGAAGCCGTCCCATATGGGCTTGTCGCCCTCGCTCGTGGGCTTATACCACGCATCCTCCGGCCTCAGCGGCTCCTTGAAGAACATCGTCCCGGAGAAGTTCACCCACACCCATGGCTCTATCTGGGCTATGTACTCGTCCTCCCCCTCCCTGCACTCGTACTTCCAGAGCCCTTCCCTCTCCTCGAACCTCACGTCCTTATAGAGCCCGTACTGTCCGAACACCCTTACGACATCCATCGCCTCGTCATCGTCAAGCCTTATCCTCATTGAGCCCTCCCCATACCTCGTCATTCAGCGTCTCTATCCTCGACGTCTCGCGATCAAGCTCCTCTATGGCGCTGAGGATATCGGTCTTGAGGGCTGATACCCTGCACCCTTTCCTATTGCAGTCGTCATGCTTCGTAGCCTTGCACTTGATGCAGTAATCGAGTACTACCTCATATGCCTTCGAGTACTTCTTGATCCATTTCTCCATCTGCCTTGCCTCATTCTCAAGCATCCTCTACCTCCACTCTCCTGTCTTCCAGCCATGCATCGAAATACCTAGCCATGCAGTTGTCGCATGTATCCGCATCCAGCTTCAGGCACATTGCGCACCAATCGTCCAGCGCGCTGTCCAGCCGCCGGATGATATCCTTCCTTGTCTCAGTTGCCATAGACTTCCTCCCACGTCTTTATTTTCCTGTCCACACCGCTCCAAGGCGTACCCCAGAACTCGATGCACCAGAGGTACATGTCCAGCTTCCCCGAATAGAGTACGAGGTCATCCGTGAATCTTGAGAGGTACTCCGCTCCATCCTCCGTGATGATGAAGTACTGATAGATCTCTGCGTACTCCTCATTGACCTCGCCCTCATACTCCCCTCTGAAGAAGGCATCCAGCTCCTCTCCTACAAGCTCGTTGCCATCGCTGTCGTAGAAGTTCGAGTAGCTTCCGCAGTACGGCTCGAAGTCATCAGCCGCGCTGATTACCGTGTTGTTGAGGATGCGAGGCCCGACCCTGCGGGCTAATTCCTCCTGCGTTATCCTTTCCATATCTCCTCCTCAATACCAATCATCCCTGAAGTAATGGCCATCACGCTCCGTATTCTCCCACAGCAGGTCGCTTCCATACGCCTCATAGTCGAAGTACCTGACCACCTCCTCCGGTATTCCGGAGAGAAGCCCCAGCTCCCATGCCATGAAGTAGCCGAAGTCCTCCGCATCATCGAACTCTCCGATGTAGGCATCTCCGCATTTCTCTGCGTAGTCGTCGGGATCGGTGTAGTGGTCCACGCCATATGCCTCCACGAAGGCTTCCAGCACGTCGCACGGCATCTTCTCCTCGTAATAGGCTCGGCAGTACGCCCATGCCTCCTCGCTGAACGAGTCCTGCGAGTGGAAGATATCCGGAAGCCGATCGCTGTCGCCGAATTCCGCCCCTTCTCCTACCGCCTCCATGAACTCCTCGTAGCTGTCATAGAGTCCTGGGCTGATCCACCTGCCCTCCGCAGTCCAGTACACGCTGGGCTCATAACTGTCGTAAAGTATCTCCATAATCACTCCTTTCTGCCTCATAAGGGCATAAGAAAGGCCCTCTATCCCAAGAGAGCCTCGTTATGACCTCATGCCTCTATCGTGTGTGCTAGGCATGTCAATCAAACACTATGTCATCCAACAGCCACATCTGCAAAAGGCAGTCTGCCGTGTCCGCATCATCCATACCTTCCATGAACTCGAAGAGGTACGCCTCCACGTCATGCGGCGGATACTCAAGCATGTTCAGCCACCTGTCCCATAGTCCCTCGCACTCCACCCTCTCGCCATCCACGTATATCTTCGCGGTGCCGTCCATGATGGAAGCCACGAGCCTGTTCTCGAAGCACACCCCTAGCTCCGATATCCAGTGCCTTATCTCCGAGCCCTTGCTGGGTATCATGCTGAGCCACGGGCTGTTGCCCATCGAGTACGAGTTGGCTAATACATCAGCTAGGAATCCCCCTTCATCGTACCCATCATCCCATTCCTGCAACTTCCTGTAGTCCTCTATGAACATATCGATATCTCCCCTGTCGAAAGGTTGAGGCTCGTCTCATAGCCGAGTATGGTAAGCGCCTCCTCCATGCCTGCCGCCCTCGTGAGCCAGTACTCCCTCTCGCTCTCCGTGGACTCCTCGTCCCTGCCCCATCGCCAGTACATGTTGCGTACCCTCACGACCGCCTCAGCGTCTCCCTTCTCGTTTATCTGCCTGATAAGCCTAGCGTCCATATCACTCCTCCCTATCCGCGGGCTCATACCCGACTTCCGTATCCCTCAATATCATCTCCAAGAAATCCAAAGCCATCTCATACGTCATACCGCCAACCTCACTTCCACAGGAATAACCCTGTGATTCTCCCTATCCATCCTGAAAGAGCCCACGTAGTCCATGATGCAGTCGCAGTCCCTCACGTGATGCACCTTCTCGATAAGCTCCTCCGGCGTGTCCGCGCCATAGGTGCTGTACTTCACCTCGCCCCACACCTCGGGCTTATACCTGTACACCACCACATACTTCCAGAAAGCCCAGTCACTAGCCTTCACCTCTACCTCAGTTCCTGGATAAACCATCCTCTCCATACTCATTACCTCCATGTAAAAAGGGCCATGACATGCCGCCATGACCCGTATCAACAGTAAACAATCAAGCCTCGCCGCCATAGCTGAGCCTCCCAGCAGTCCGCGGGCTGATACCCTAAGCCGTAAACATCAAGCCGTCTCAAGTGCCTTCTCGGGGGCTGATACCTGCTTTTCGTACCCTCCTAGCAGATACAAGAAGATACCTTAGATTACTCTAACGTATCCAATCTATCTGATAGATTTACAGGGCTTGCTTCGCCTCAAGGGCTGTAGTCAGCAATCCCCGTTATTCTCGGTTAAGGCCTGCAATGGTTTCCTCCACTGCCTGATGCTTCCATGATTCACACACGTTCAAATCAGACTGCCATGTCGTTTGCTCCTCCGCCTATGCTGTCACGTTTTCATAGGTTGGATTTCCACAGCCTTAACCTAAGCTATGCGCCTTGTCCGCCTTATGTTGCTAAATATAGCGGCTTTATGCTTTTAGCTTTTCCATTCTCCGGCCTCGATGAAAAAACCGGCGGGGTATAATCACCAATGACAGAGTCCCTCTGCCATGCGCTTAATTCATAGGCAATGCCTACTGCATAGGGATATCCTTCACCTTGCGGGTTATCCTTTTCCCACTACAACGCTAGCTACGCTATGGCCTTATGCCATGCATTGCTACAATGTCAAAAAACGCTACGATTGCACGATTCAGCGGTTATAAGCCTCGGCTCACTGCCTAGCAGTCTCGCCTTGCTTTGCGCCTGTCGCTACACGCCTCCCACCGGAGATAGAAACAGAGTCTTGACAGGTGACCGCACTGCGGTGCGGCCCTGTGCCAAAGCCCCGTTAGATAGCGGCTTTTTCCTCCACCTTTCCAAGAAGTGCATCAAATTTCATCGATTTAAAGTTATGCCTATTAAGCAGATAGGTGCGGGTGGCTTCAAATGTTGCGCCCTTGATAGCCTTAACGCGGGCGAGGTTGTCCTTTTGATAGCGCTTCTCAATGACCGCATTGTGCGAGAGGTCGATACCGTTATCAGTGTTGCGTGTAGCATACATGGTGAAGCCGCCGCATATGACCTTCACCTTGTCCAGCAGATAGCCGCCTTCCCTATCCTTGATGCGGTAGACCTTATAGCCGGCATCATAGAGCGTGTTGGCCTTGGTGCTGTAAACAGTGCTAGCCACTGCCACGCACGGTGTAGCCTTAATCGTGATAGTCCTACCGGTTGCCGTGGTAGCCGTTGCCTTGGTTGTTGTCTTCGTTGTTGCCATGTTCATTTCTCCTTTGTCCTACGGACACCTACATAATAAATAGGAAAATAGCCTTTCAAACACTATTTATTTCCTTGCTGTATAAGGAGTTACAAGTTCCTTTCTCTAGATAGGTTAGGGGGTAGTGGGTCAAATTTCGGGGTACGGGGGAGCCGAGGCCCGGCCCGAAGCCAGGGGGAATAACCCCCTCTACATACGCGCCAATTTTCCTGGAAAAAATCACCTCCTTCCCGAACAGGCTAGATCAAGGGGAAGATGAGCGGAATCCTGAGGAATAAGCGGGTTGACTTCAGGATTTAGAATAAGAACTTCAGGATTTGTCTCACAAAGGTACGGAAAAACACGGGAAAATACCGTATTTACTTATGGATTTGTAGCATTTAGGGGCTGAAGCATATGGTTTTGATCGCCTAGGAGCTAAGGAATCGTCTCATGATGGCTGTATATTGCATTTATTCAACGTAGTTTCCCAACAGATAGGCCATAAGTGTTGGAATTTCAGGTTTTGGTATCGAAAAATACGGGGGTTATATTTTTCGGGGCTGTTTCTACCCCCTTCTGGGTGTTGTATTTATGCAATATTATGGATATTGCAGGGTTTCTCTTTATGGGAGAAGATAAGGATATGAAGAAGATCATATCCATATTTATATTGCTGCTATCGCTTACTGGTCTCTATGCCCTCAATCCGCCTGCCTGGATGATGGGATACTGGTTTGATCGTGATTCAGAGAATGTAGCTGCCTGCCAGATCATGCGGGTTACGCCAGACAATATCATATTCTATTCATATTACCTTGGTGGAATAGATGTTCTTATAGATCTGAATGAGGTATTAGACGAAGCGAGTGATTTCTCTACTTATGTCGAACAATACACTGACGACACATATATAATAACCTGTATTCATATGAGGACCTTTGAAGAGCTAAAGGCTTGGTCGTTTACGCATGATAAGATCGACAATAAGATAATCTATCATTTAAAAGACAATGGAGAATGGATTTTCGGCTGGCCTTATGGAAGGGAAAAGCCAGGGAGTATACCTGAAGCGCTACTTCCTTAATCCACCAGCTCCCAGGCAGGCTCTTCCGTAAGATCCTCTGGCCTGTGGTGGTATATCGTCTTCCTCTTATAGTTCGGCTCTATATCTATCCTGGGATCGCATAGCTCATCCATCGATATCTGAAGCACGTCGCAGAGCGTGACGATCCTATAAACCCGGAAGATCGTCTTCCTCTGCCTGCATACCAATAGGTTGTGCCTGGAGATGGACATCTGGCGGGCAAGCTCCCCCCATGATATCTTCCTGTTCCTCCTGGCGATATCGAGCTTCTTCCAGAATATCTCATCGTACTGGCTGAGCGACATCCTCTGCGTCATGTCATTAAGATAATATAATAGTAAACAAAATACAATAGACTTGATAACGTGTATATAATGTTTATTATATCAGGAAGGAGGAAACATGAACGAGATCCTTCATATAGTAGATGATAAGCCGTCGAAGAGGATACCCGAGCTTACGGATGATGAGAAGCGCATATGCGACATGGTTCTCTGCGGCGAGTCGGGAGTCAGGGCATACATGGAGGCGTACGGGATCGTAGCCAAGGATAGGAAGGAGTACCTTAAGTACTCATCCAAGGCAAGCAGGTTCCTCGCCACCAAGAAGGCCCAGAAGTACATGGCTGCGCATCGCAAGGTCGTCAGGATCATAGTCGAGCAGGATATGGAGGCGCTGGCCTCCCATATGTACGACATAGCCATGGGCAACGCCAAGAAGGAGATAGCCCATTACGACAAGGACCTAAAAAGATTCGTCAAGGATGAGATCTCCCCTGCCCATTCCGATCAGATAGCAGCGGCGGCATGGATGAAGAACTGGTACGACGACAAGAGGAAGACCCAGCTATTGGATATCACGGAAGAGCAGAACCAGAAGCAGGCAGAGGTCGCGAACATGGCCAATGAGTTCATATCCATGTTCAGGATGGGCCGCATACAGGACGGGGTGTTCAAGGATGCGGATGCGAAGAACAGGGAGCTTGAGGATACTGAGGCCATCCTGGATATGCGCGGAGAGCTTGATGATACGGTCGAGGTGAAGAGCGAGAACGTGAGGAAGATGATCTCATCCTTCACCAGCGGCGATGACGAGATAACCGACAGGATAATGGAGAACTATGCAAGAAGCTAGGAGCGAGGCGAGGAAGATAGAGCAGTCCGAGCTTCCGCGCCCAAGATCCCTCAAGGCCATACAGGGCGAGATCAGGGAAGCCAGCGACAACTACGATTCCACCGATGAGATATGGTACGGCCATGCGTCCTATGACGTATTCACGATAGAAGACTTACTGAAATACCATACCGAGATAGCAACGATGGTTTCGAAATTAAAGACCGATGAGGAATTCGATGCGTGGGAGCGCACGATGATCCTCAACGATATCTACTATCTCGGCGTGTACGTCCTAGGCTTCACGTTCATGTACTACACGAAGACCGAGGAGGGACAGACGATCCTCAGGCCGTGGATATTCAACAGATGCTGGGAGGTGCAGGACTCGCCTGACTACCATGTGGATATCTGGTCCCGTGAGCATTTCAAGTCCACGATCATAACGATCCTCAAGACGGTGCAGGACATACTCCGCAACCAGGAGATAGCCGTAGGCATCTTCTCGTTCACCTCGGAGACTGCGAGGTCGTTCGTCAAGCAGATACGCTCATGCCTTGAGAATCCGAAGCTCAAGGCGCTCTTCCCTGAGATCATACCTGAGAACACCTCGCTCGGTAAGTACACCTCTATCGACAGGTCCGGTAAGAGGACGACGAGGAAGTTCAACTGGTCGGACAGGTCGTTCACCGTTAAGAGGAAGAGCAACAGGAAGGAGCCGACCGTCTCAGGCTATGGACTCATAAACGCCCTTCCGACGGGTATGCACTTCGACCTCCTCGTCTACGATGACTGCGTGGTCCCGGCATCGGTCGCTACGGAGGAGCA
>CASFZR010000041.1 GCA_949299185.1 uncultured Spirochaetales bacterium | reverse complement strand
TAATGAGTGCATTTGGGGGTTGCAGCTTTTAGCTGCCGGCAGGTGACGGCCCCTTCTAGGGGGATTCAAAGCCACCGGCTGGGCCGGTGGTCATTACTATCTTCATTAATCATCAATGCCACTCAGATGATTTTATTTTTTCTTAAAGCTTTTTTCGTCATATCCATGCTTTCGGGCTATCCTGTAGATTAGGAGATGGAGATTGATTGATGATCTTGATGAAGCTGATGGGTTATGCAGGGTTTGCTCCACGTATGTGGAGATGTTTTAGGGATATTAGCCATCTCTGTAGTGAAACTTCAGCAACCATTGCTGACCTTAGCCAGGGAATAGCAATGCCAGCAATCAAGCTGTATTGCCATTCCAGGATATTGTGTACAGTAGATGCAGGAGGAAGGCTGTATGTATGGAACCCAGATAGCCAAGTGGGGCGACTCCTTGGTTGTGAGGATTCCTGAGAAGATCCTCAGCGATACCGGGATAGTGGAAGGGGACGATGTCGAGGTAACCGCTGTAGCCGGATCGATAATCATAAGGAAGCGTCCGGATGGGGATAAGACGCTTAAGTCCGCGGGTATGCTTGCTGGATCTTCAAATCCCGAACTCAGAAAGCCTGAGAAGGGTGCTTGGAAGAAGGCGGCGGTGGAGAAGTATGGATCTCGATAATACCTCATACTTGACCTGCAGAACCATCATTTGAAGAGGCAAGAGGAGCCATATAGAAGGAGCAAGGGCCTTCAATGTTCATCTGACCGGTGAGAGCCTTGTGCTTCTTTCGCTTGTGAATAGCCCTCCGCATAGGTATGGCAGGTTATCCTATCTTCTCCAGGAACTTCCTTATAGTCTCGAAATAAAGCTCTGGCTCAAGGGATTCTGACCTTGCGTGGGCCGCTCCTTCCACTATGAGAAGCTCCTTGTAGCCCTCTGTCTTGGCATCATAGCAGCGATGTGCCATCTCGGTCCTGACGAAGTGGTCATCAGAGCCATGTATGAAGAGCATTGGCATCGTGCTTCTCCGGATCTCTGTGAGGCTTGATGCCTTCTTTATGTCATAGCCTGCCTTGAAGCGGATCATGATGCGGCACATCTCCAGCACAGGGAAGGCAGGGAGATGGTAGAGCGAATGAAGCTCATCGACGAAGATGTCCCAGACGGAGGTATAGCCGCAGTCATCGATGATCGCCTTCACGTTCCTGTCATTCGATCCCGATGCCATCATCACGGTAGCCCCTCCCATAGAGACTCCCAGGAGGACGATCTCCGCCTCTGCATTACGCTTCCGTATCCATTCTATCCAGAGCGCGATGTCGTCCTTGTCGAGCCAGCCCATGCCGATATAGCGGCCATCGCTCCTGCCATGTGCCCTGTTGTCAGGGGTAAGCACGCTATAGCCCCAGGAATGGAAGATAGCGGCCTTGCTCTGCATCTCCTTCCTGGATCCTGTGTATCCATGGACCAGGATGGCGTATCTGTTTCCCTTGTTGGGGAAGAAGGAGGCTCTGAGGGTGAGGCCGTCAGGCGTCGTTATCTCCGGCTCCTCATCATGTACCTCAGCGTGAAGCTTCCTGGCAAGCTCATCAAGGCGTTCCAAGTTCTTTTTTATCTTCTCGGAGATCGCATCATCCTTTGCGGCCTTCTCCGCAGGTGGAACGAAGTCATCTGATGGCTTTTCCTTACGGATGATCGCAACGGACATGAAGAATGAGCCTACGGCATATGTCGCCACGATGGCGAAAAGGAGTATTATCAGAAGTGCGATGATTACTGCCATGGCTGTTTTCTCGCAGAAACCATGAGAGCTGTCAACAGCGATATGCCCTGGCATGGACAGAGAGAGGAGTGTGTTGATGAGATACGTAAGGATCATGATGGATGACGGAAGCGAGAGCTATGGACTCCTGGACGGGGATGCTGTGGAGGTACTCTCTGGCTCACCGTTCTCTGAATATAGGAAGACTGGGAAGAGAGTAGCGCTCTCATCGGTACGCATGCTGCCGCCATCGCCATGCTCGAAGGCGCTGTGCATAGGGCTGAACTACCGTGATCACGCGGAGGAATTCGGCCTTCCTATCCCAGAGACACCGGTTGTGTTCATGAAGCCATCGACGGCGCTTATCGGTCAGGGGGAGGATATCATATACCCGGAGATGTGCCATCGTCTGGACTATGAGGCGGAGCTTGCCGTAGTCATAGGGCGAAGATGCCGCGCCGTATCAGAGAAGGATGCAGGTAAGTATATCCTCGGCTATACCATCGCGAATGACGTTACGGCCAGGGATCTCCAGCCGAAGAACGGGCAGTGGACGATAAGCAAGGGCTTCGATACCTTCCTGCCGCTAGGGCCGTATATCTCAGATGAGGTCGATCCTTCGGACCTTATGATCACAAGCCGCGTGAACGGAGAGACCAAGCAGCTGTCGAATACATCCAATCTGATCTTCCCCGTCCCGTATCTCGTGTCGTATCTCTCACAGGTCATGACGCTTCTGCCTGGGGATATCATTTCAACGGGAACGCCTGGCGGAATCTCCGGAATGAAGGTAGGGGATACCGTTGAGATCGAGATCGAGGGACTTGGCGTGCTTAGGAACAGGATCGGGAGGTGAAAAAAACGGCCTCTAGCTGAGGCCGTCTAGCGCGAAAGGGACTCGGACCCCTGACCGAGCGGATATGAGCCGCTTGCTCTACCATCTGAGCTATCGCGCCGAATCGTTACTGCGTAACAGGAGAGAATCTAGCAGGTTTACGAGCTTGTTTCAATACTCTTTTCACCATAAATGCGTAAATTCTCGACTTTTTGCCTTCAGATCAGGGCTGCCGACGCAAGGTATCTCGTGATCGCGGCCTCCGTTCCGGCGCTGTCCTTCTGCACATCGCTTCCCCTGAGGGCAAGCCCCTTCATGACCTTCGCCTTGGGGTATACCTGCGAGATGCATTTCTCGGTGAAGCCTATCCCGTTTCCCTCATGCGTGCATACCGGGTATATCTCCAGTCCATCCGTATCGATCGAATCCAGGAATGTATAGACAGGCATCGGCAGATCGCCCCACCAGTTAGGATAGACCAGGATAAGCCTTTTTTCGCTGACCTGCGGCACTGGGTCCCTCAGCTCCGGCCTGTCGTTTGCCGTCCTCTCCGCCTCGGCGTCCTTGTTGCATTCCTCATAGCTTTCAGGGTAGGGCCTCTTCCTGGCAATCTCATACGCCCTGGCATCGACTGCTTTCTCGATCATCCCCGCTATCAGGGCTCCGCTTCCCTTCTCGACGCTGCCGACCTTGTAGTTCTCGCCGCTGCGGGAGAAGAACGCTATCGCGATATCCTTGCTCATCTCATCTGCCTCCGCTTTGATGATATAGGATTCCTTCGAGTATTCAAAGTCCCGGGATATTGAGGCAAGTGCCCCTCCGGGGGTATAGTAGCAGCATGAAGAAGAGACTTATCACCTCGGCACTGCCGTATGTCAATAACATACCGCATCTGGGTAACCTTACCCAGGTACTCTCCGCAGATGTCTTCGCGCGCTTCTGCCGCAGCAGGGGCTATGAGACTATGTACATATGCGGAACGGATGAGTATGGGACCGCGAGCGAGACAAGGGCGCTCCAGGAGGGCGTCACTCCCCGGGAGCTTTGTGATCACTATCATGAGATACACAAGGCGATCTATCGCTGGTTCGATATCGACTTCGATTACTTCGGCCGTACCTCCACGCCGCTGCAGACGGAGATAGTGCAGGCTATCTTCCATGCCTGCGACGTCAATGGATATATAACGGAGAAGGAATCTGAGCAGCTCTATTGTCCCGAGTGCGGACGCTTTCTTGCCGATAGATTCGTCAAGGGTACCTGTCCCCATTGCGGTAATGAGGACGCGCGGGGAGACCAGTGCGAGAAGTGCGGCACGCTCCTCGATCCGACGGAGCTTATCGATCCGAAATGCTCCGTTTGCGGCTCTACCCCTGTCGTGAGGAAGACGAAGAACCTCTATCTTGACCTGCCGAAGCTGCTGCCTAGGCTCCAGGCCTGGATGGACAAGGCGTCGGTGGATGGCTTCTGGGCGAAGAATGCCGTTCAGACGACTGCCTCATGGATACGTGATGGGCTTCAGGAAAGGTGCATAACCCGTGACCTCAAGTGGGGAATACCGGTGAACAAGCCGGGCTATGAGGACAAGGTCTTCTATGTCTGGTTCGACGCTCCGATCGGATACATCTCGATAACCGCCAACAAGACGAAGGACTGGGAGTACTGGTGGCGTGACCCTGAGAACACCGATCTGTTCCAGTTCATCGGCAAGGATAATATCCCGTTCCATACCGTCGTCTTCCCCGCGGCCCTCCTCGGAACGGAGGAGAAGTGGACGATGCTCCATCATATGTCATCGACCGAGTACCTGAACTACGAGGGCGGCAAGTTCTCGAAGTCCAAGGGAATCGGTATCTTCGGCAACGATGTCGAGGAGACGGGCATCCCCGCTGACGTATGGCGCTTCTACATGTTCTACAACAGGCCGGAGAAGAGCGACTTCACCTTCACCTGGCTTGATTTCCAGGACAAGGTGAACAAGGAGCTTATCGGCAACCTCTCCAATCTCGTGAATAGGACGCTTACCTTCGTAAAGAGGTTCTATGACGGTTCGCTTGGCAAGGGTGACGTCGATGAGGAGCTGCTTGCCCAGATACGTAAGGGAGAGGAGGCCATAACGGCGGCTCTGGAGAGGGCTGACGAGAAGGATGCCATCCATGCGATATTCGAGCTGTCCGATGCCGGCAACAAGGCGTTCCAGGAAGGTGAGCCATGGAAGGCGAGGAAAGAGGATCCTGAGAAGGCAGAGAGGCTTCTGAGAACGCTGATGTACCTCCTTCGCGACCTCGGTGTCATGGTCACTCCGTATATGCCTTCCACCGGCCGCCGCATACTCTCGTTCATCGGTGCAGACGGTGCGAGGTGGGATGAGCTTGGCACGACAGAGCGTGATCTCAGGGTAGGAGAGGTGGAGCTTCTTTTCGAGAAGCTTGATGATGACAGGATCGCGGCCCTTAAGGAGCGTTACTCCGGTTCCCAGAAGGAGCGGGAGGACCGCAGGGCAGAGGATAAGGAAGAGAAGAAGATGGAAGAGAATGAGAAGAAGGAGACGCTTGCGGAGGAATTCTCCCGCCGTGTCATACTGAAGGTTTCGAAGATCGTGGATGTCGAGAAGCACCCGAATGGCGATAAGCTCTACATCCTCAAGCTGGATTGCGGTGAGGAGGAGCCGAGGCAGATCGTCTCCTCGATCGTGCCGTTCTATACGATAGAGGAGCTTCAGGGCAGGAATATCGTGCTGGTGTCCAACCTCAAGCCGGCTAACTTCCGCGGCGTGAAGAGCTACGGTATGCTCCTTGCGGCATCCGCTCCGGATGATGAGACCCACTCGACCTGCGAGCTGATCTGGGCTGATGATATCGCGCCGGGAACGGTCCTCAAGTATGAGGGAGAGGGCGAGGTTGAGAAGGTCACGACGTATATCAAGCCGGATCACTTCTTCGCCATGCCGATGAAGACGATCGATGGCTATGTCACGATCGATGGTAAGAAGCTCGGTGCGGATGGCCATTTCCTCCGTGTCGAGAAGTACGTCAATGGGAATGTAGGCTGATGGATAAGGATTCGATCCACGTAAGGCTGAAGAAGGTCATGGGGCAGGTGATGGCCGTCGACAGGATGATCGATGAGGACAGGAGCGCCGAGATGATACTCGTCCAGCTCAATGCCGCCTCATCGGCCCTGATCAAGGTCGGTCAGATGGTGCTTGAGTCATCGATCGGCGATGAGCTTGATAAGCTTGGCGCTGAGAGCGGTGACAAGGAGCGCTGCATCACCGAGATCAGGCGCTTCCTGGCCATGAACTAGGCTCAGCCGCCTATTATCCGTTCCGCGATAGTCCTGAACTCCTTTCCCCGTTCGAACTCGTTGATGAAATGCTCATCGGCGTAGGCTCCGGGAGAGAGCAGGACTATCTCGGAGGTGTTCCTGCTGCCCCTTCTTTCCGCTGCGGCCTGAAGGGCGGCGCTGACTGCGTCCTCCATCTTGTCAAAGGGACCGGAGAACCTTATTCCCGCGCGCCGGAGAAGCGGAAGGAGCTTATCGGTAAGGGATCCTGACAGGAGCGTGAGCGAGGCCGCGGCATCGATGGCATCCATCATCATCTCCGGATCCCCGTTATCTCGCGCCGTTCCTCCGAGGATCAGATTGACAGGCGTTCCCCTCATGCCGCGCATCGAGAAAGCCACCGAGAGAGGGAGTACCGACGCGCTGTCGTTTATGAATGATATACCATCCTTTATCCCGACAAGCTCAAGCCTATTAGGTATGCCCTTATAGCTTGAGAGGGCCTTCTCCGCCTGCTTGCGCCTGAATCCGAGCGACCTGACGCACTCCCAGGCAAGCTCCATGCCGCTCTTGTGCTTATACGGGTTGGATACCGCGGGGAAGGAGCGTACCTTTGTCTTAGGCACGAGGCCGGCGAAGACGAGCCTTGCTTTCAGCGCGCGCGGGATGATCACGCATCTGGCCCATGGGCCGAAGAGCAGGGCCCCCTCGGCAGTGAAGTCATTTGGAGAGGATGGGATCTGTAGAGCGTCAGTCACTCCGATGATATCTATCCTCGGCCATTTGTAATCCAGCGATTCCGCCGTATCCCTGATCTGCCAGTGTGAGAGTTCGAGTATCAGGGCATCGTAGCTCCTCTCGTCATTCTCCAGCTCGGAGAGGATGTGGAACGCCGAATAGCCTATGCCTTCCGAGAACGCGGCCCTTATGCCGAGGGATGAGAGCGCGCTTGAGAGTGCCGATGCCGTGCTTGTCTTGCCCTTGTCTCCTGCGATGAGGATCTTGAGCATCTTCTCCGTCCTTGGATTCTCTAGGAGCGCAGCGATGTCATTAGTGGTACGCTTAGCCTTCGTCTTGATCGCATATGGGATAGGAATACCGGGAAGCTTCACGACAAGATCCGCGCTTCCCGCGATCTGGAGAGCCTCATTCTTCGTGACGAACCTGGCCCCCATCGCCGCCAGGCTTTCCGGAAGCTTCTTCACGGAGCTTTCCATGATGAGGACCTCATGTCCGAGCTTAAGATAGTACTCTGCGGCCTCAGCACCACCTCCTGACGCGCCGAGGCCGAGTATCAAGACGAGCATACGATTAGAGTATAGCCATAATCGGGCGCTCGAGGAAGGAAAATACGCTAGTCACTTTTCACCATCCAATATCCTTTTTCCTACTACTTGACGATTGAAAACCAAACGAGCATAATGAACCGGTAATTACAAAGATCCCTATATGGGAGAGGAGCAATATTGTGCCTTGTGGTAGAAAAAGAAAGAAGCATAAGATAGCAACTCACAAGAGGAAGAAAAGGCTTAGAATGAACAGACACAAGAAGAAGTAAGCCCTTCTTGCTATCAGAGCCACCGGTGCGAATCGGTGGCTTGTTTCTTAAAGGGAGGTCATGCTATGAGGATAGGGAAGCTTCCTGCCATGCTCATCTTCGATGGTGATGGCGAGAGGGATGCGGTATTGAGGATAGGTGAGGAGGACGGATGCGCCGTCTATGCGTTCACCGTGCGCACGCCGCGCCTTATTAGGATGGGCGGTGATGATGATAACTCCGTGCAGCTCTTCCTTTCCGGACGCTGGGAGCGCTTCACCGCGGCCGGGGCATCCTCCTATCCTGAGGCATCTGTCACGGTGGAGATCCTTGAGAACAACAACAAGCGCTCACGCTATAGGCTGAGGATAATGATACCTGGCCGCGTGCCTGATGAGATCATGGCGAAGGCTGAGACGCTCTCGCTATCCTAGCTGGGATCCATCACGCCCGGTGGCAGGAGCCTTGATAGTGCCGCCTCTGCTACCATCATGCCGAAGGCGGCCGTCACGGTAGGCAGGGATCCTAGGACCATGCGCCGCCTGTCGCTCCCACCTACCGCTTCCGCCTTCTCATCTTTCTCTGCGTCTACATATTCGAAGCGGACCTTCTCGGGAGAGAAGACGGCCTCGATTCCACGTCCAACGCCTCTCTTCCTGAGCCCTGAGCGTACCTCCCTTGCCAGCGGACAGCCGAATGTGTCCATGAGATCGGCACGCCTGATGAGTCCTATGCTTCGCCTGAGGGCCGCTCCCATGCTGCTTACTGTCGGTATCCCTCTCTCATATGCCGCCTGAAGCAGCGCTATCTTCGAGTCGAGAGTATCGATGCAGTCCAGGAGGATGTCGGTATCATCGAGAAGCTGGGAGGCGTTATCCTCTGATATATATGCGTCAACGGCGATTACCCTGCACTTGGGGTTGATGTCCCTTACCCCGACGGCTCCGATCCCTGCGATCGTGACGCGCTTCGCCATAAGGGCCTCGACGTTCTCCTCGCCGATCAGCCTTGAAAGCCTCAGGAACTGGTCGTCTAACATAGTGCCTCCCTCATGATCCTCCCGCTCCTTTCTCCTATATCCTCTCCGGTAAGCTCCGAGAGCCTCTCGTTCCATGCCTTGAGGACCCTTCTTTGCTCCGGCCCTGTGGGCATATCTGTCTCAGTGACGAACGGCAGCGTCAGCAGTCCCTTGAAGTCCCTTGTCCTCTCAGCCCTAGGGGACAGCGATATGATCCCTCCCTGTCCTATGAGGCGCTCTGCCATCTCGACCGATCCCGTGTAGCCGTGGACGAGGAAGCGCCTTACGGCCATATCCGAGAGGATATCATACAAGGGGCCGTATGCGCGTACGACGTGTATTATAGCCATCCTGTCATGCTCTATAGCCACCGATAGCGCCCTGCGGAATACGTATTCCTGCTCCTTCATGTCTGGAAAGCGCCTGTCGAGTCCTATCTCCCCGATATGCCCGCCGCTCATTGCCGCTGCTCTGAGAACGCTCTCATCGAAGTCCCCATGGCCTGGGATAGAGCCAACGGCGAAGTGGGGGAAGCTCCTGGCCTTCTCCATCTCCGATACGGAGGCCGTGCATACGAGGGCATCCTCTGTCATCTCTCCTATGTGCGCATGGGCATCGAACATAGCGCTATTCTATATCATGGCAGGGATTCAGTCATCAGTGCTATTGACTATCGGGAGGGGAAGAAGGTATATTCATTAAGCCTCTTTATCCGGATAACCGGATCGAAAATCCAAAGGCCACAAGGAGGAACCATGATCCAGAATTATGAGTTCACAGTGATCCTCGATTCAGACGAGGAGAAGTTCAAGGCAGGCTTGGAGCTTGTCAAGGAGACCTTCGCACGCTTCAACGTGGAGGTGTCGAAGGAAGAGGATATGGGCGTTAGGACGCTTGCATATCTGATCAATAAGCAGGATAGGGGTCATTACGTCTATTTCGAGCTTAATGCTGATACGGCATCTATCTCCCCGATGAACAACATCTTCCAGCTTTCGACGCTGGTAATGAAGTTCCTGTTCGTCAACCCGGAGAGGAAGTAAGGAACGAGCCTATGCCTTCTGATATGAATGTCGTCGTGCTGACCGGTCGCCTTACTCGCGGAAGCGAGCTTAGGTACCCGCAGAACGGCGGAACGCCTAGCCTTCGCTTCTCGATAGCGGTCAACAGGAACCGCAGGGGAGCCGATGGCAGCTGGACAGAGGATCCCAGCTTCTTCGACTGCGTCTACTTCGCGAGGAACGCGGAGGCGATGAGCCAGTATCTGGAGAAAGGCAGGCAGGTGGCAATACAGGGCGAGCTGAGGCAGAACAGGTGGGAGGTCGATGGACAGCAGAGGTCCAGGGTAGAGATCTTCGTGAACAACCTGACGCTTCTCGGACAGGGCCAGGGCGGCTCTGTGCAGAGGCCGCAGCAGCCTCAGACGGCATATTCCCCGGCACCGCATCAGGCACAGGCCGCGCCAAGCGCCCCTGAGATGGCTGGACCGGAGGAATTCCAGGACGATAATATCCCATTCTGATTTAGGAGAAACAGATTATGCGCGAAGATAACGAATTCATGGATAAGGACGCCGCACTCAAGGACAGGAAGGCCGGTGGCGTCAGGAAGCTCGGATATAAGAAGAAGGTCTGCAAGTTCTGCCAGGGCGCAGCTCCTGCTGACTACAAGAACCCGGAGATGCTCCGCCGCTACATCACTGAGCGTGGCAAGATCCTTCCTGCCCGCATCACAGGTACCTGCGCGAAGCATCAGAGGGCGCTTAACAGGGAGATCAAGAGGGCCCGTGTCCTCGCATACCTTCCGTTCGAGAAGAAGTGAGGCATTGAGCCGGCATGGGTGATAGGTTCTACGCGATAAGGGATGCGCTGCTGCTCTTTGCGATGAGCGCGGTGTTCCTCAATCTGGAGCCCTTCTCGCTGCTGTTCGTCGCCCCGCTGCTCTTATATGCCATCCGGTATGGGGAGCGGCCGGCCATAGGCCTGATTATCGCGGCGCTTGGCCTGATCATCGCGTTCGACGCGTTCAGGATGCGTGCGATGCTCACCGATAAGATTGGGCTGGCTATGTTCCTCATGAATCTGCATAGTCCCCTGTCGCTGTCAGCGGCTGGGATCGCATGGTTGATGATGCGAGGGGAGAGGAGATTGCTGAGGCGCCTTATGATAACGCTTCTGCCATCGCTCTTCTTCCTTCTGCTCCTTGCCATGTTCATCTTTTCTGATAGGGCGCTTCCCGCAGAGCTTTATGGCACGTATGGGAATGTGCTTGCCGCCCTTCTGGGACCGATGATCTCGCTCATCGTGCCGGGCGTGGATGTCATGATCGTGATCGATCTTGTCCTCATGCTCGTGATGAGCCTGATGTATCCGGTGCTTTTCGCCGGCGTCTGTGCCTCGCTCTTCATCTACGAGTCGGCGAGGCATTCAAGAGAAAGCGGGTGGGAGGATGATGTGATGAGCTTCTCCTTTCCACAGGACGCGATCTGGGGCTTCATAGTCTCATGGGCCCTTGTCCTTGTCCTCCGCTTTGTATCAGCACCCCTGCTGCTGGGCATCGCAGCGATGAACCTGGCCGGAGTATGGACGCTCGTATATGCGATACAGGGATTTACCGTCGTATATGCGCGTATCCGCAGGCGAAACCGGAACGTGAGGAGCATGACGCTCTTCATCATCCTCGTCGCCATCGGCCTCCTGATCCCAGGGATTAACCTAATAGTCCTCATAGGCGTCCCTGCATTGGGCGTACTAGAGACCTTCTTCGATTTGAAGAAGATTGGAGAGTATCATGAAGATCATTCTTAACCAGGATGTGACGCACCTCGGAGAAGAGGGAGATGTCGTAGAGGTAAAGGACGGATACGCGAGGAACTACCTCCTTCCGACCGGAACCGCTGTGATCTACAACAAGGCCAATGCCGCGCTGTTCAAGTCAAGGGCAGCTGCGATCGAGCAGAGGAAGGTCGAGAAGAGGGCCGCTTCCGCATCTCTCAAGGAGAAGCTGGATGTCCTTACGCTCAACATCGTCGTTCCTGCTGGTGATTCCGGCAAGCTCTTCGGCTCCGTTACTTCCCAGATGGTCCAGGCAGAGCTTCAGAAGCTCGGCTTCGAGATCGAGAGGAAGAGGATCGAGGTCGCTACCCACGCTATCAAGATGACCGGCACATACAGCGTCATCATCCACCTCTATGAAAACGAGTTCTCCTCCGTGAAGCTCATCGTCCAGTCCGAGGCCGAGAAGCTTGCCGCTGAGAGGAAGGCCGCTGAGGAGGCTGAGGCTGCGAGGAAGGCTGAGGAAGAGGCCGCTGCAGCAGCTGCTGCTGAGGCTCAGGCTGCCGCAGAGGCAGAGACTGCATCTGAGGAGGCTGCTGCTTCCGATGAGGCTGCCGCCGAGACTGAAGAGGCCGCTACGGAAGAGCCGGCTCTCTGATTGGAGGGCTTGTGAGGACATTGCCTCATAATGACGACGCCGAGAGAGCGATCCTCGGCGCCATACTTCTTAATGAGGAGGCATACGACAGCGTATCGCAGCTTGTCGGTGCCTCCGATTTCTATCATCCGGCCAATGCCGAGATATTCACAGCCATCTCCAGGATGAAGGAGAGCGCCTCCGGCTTTGCCGTGGATATCGTGACGCTTGTCGATTACCTGAAGAAGACCGACAGGCTGGAGAAGGCTGGAGGGATAGCCTATGTCTCATCCCTTACAGATTCCAACACGATAATCACCAACGCCGAGCAGTACGCCTCCATCGTCAAGGGGCTTTCGGTGCGCCGCCAGATCATTTCGCTGACGACCGATGTCAATCAGGCCGCATTCGATGAGTCCAATGATATCTACGATGTCCTTGACTCAAGCGAGACGCAGCTGATGAGGCTCTCTGAGGAAGGCTCGCTGAAGAAGGATGACTTCTCCATCGGCACCGTTATATCCGGAGTGATAGACACGATGATGCGCCGTATCGAGGGCAATGCCGATGATGATTCGGTTCCCTCTGGCTATCAGGTGCTGGACAGGATGACGAACGGAGGCTTCAAGCCTCAGGACTATATCGTCATAGCCGCCCGTCCTGGTATCGGAAAGACCGCCTTCGGCGTCTCCATGATCCGCAACATGATCAGGGAGTACCGCAAGAGCGTGGCGTTCTTCTCCCTTGAGATGCCGGCATCCCAGATCGCTGTAAGGCTCCTGGGAACGATCTCCCGCGTCAACACGCGCAACATCACCATGGGCAATCTCGCGGAGGATGAGCTCGACCGTGTCGTCGATGCGGCCAACTCCATATACCAGCTGCCTCTATATATCATCGATGTGCCTAATATCAGGCTGAGCGATCTCCGCGCGAAGGCGAGGATGCTCAAGCGAGAGAAGAAGATCAACTGCATCGTCATAGACTACATCGGACTCATCGACCCGGGCCTTGATCCGCGCACTCCGCGCCATGAGGTCATCGCCGCGGTGTCGAAGTCCCTCAAGCAGCTTGCCAGGGAGCTGGAGATTCCCGTCATCGTGCTATGCCAGGTATCCAGGGACAGCGAGGAGAAGGAGCCGATGCTCTCCAACCTCAGGGATTCTGGCTCGATCGAGCAGGATGCGGACGTGGTCATGTTCATCCATCGTAAGCGCAGCCTTTCCGAGGAGGACAAGGAGAAGCTTGCCAAGGATGCAAGCGGACGAGCCGTTCTCCAGGTCACGAAGATCATCGTCGCCAAGCAGAGAAACGGGGAGACTGGAAGCTTCAAGGTCGGCTACAATCCGAACACTACCTCCTTCGAGGAGGTGTCGCAGTCTGAGGAGTTCATAGAGCCGATGCCGCCTGAGAAGCGTGGCTATGATAAGAAATAGGCCTTGAAGTCGAGCGAGTACATCATCACCATGATCAGCAGGGCTGCTGCCATCCCTGCGATCTGAAGCAGAACATAGGTCCTCGGAGAGAGGGCCTTTCTTCTTATCGCCTCGACAGCCGCCATCAGCATCTGCCCCCCATCGAACGTGGGGATCGGCAGGCTGTTTCCCGCGGAGAGCGACACGCTTACGATGGCAAGGAGCCTCAGCACTCCTCTGATTCCGCTGCTGCTGCTCTCGGCGAAGGCCGCCATGGTTATGCTGCCAAGGCTCTCTGCGGCCTTAATCGGACCAGTGAGGACCTCTAATGCCTCCTCGAAGTGGAATGTTATGAAGGCACCGAGCGCGGAGAGGGCAGAGAAGAACATCTCAGCGCTGCGTCCGATCGCATAGGGGATAGGGGAGACCTGATCACGGCTTACGCGCAGTCCGCTCTGCCATGTGAAAGGAAGCACTCCATCCTCTATCTCCCGCTCCAGCTTCATGCCTTCTCTCTCGATAGTCAGTGTGAATGATGTCTTGTCATAAGCGTAGATATCATAGGTCCATGATACGGGCGTGGAGTCTATCGCGGTTATCACATCGCCTACCTGGAAATCATCGCTGAGCGTGCGGCCGATGACAGGACGCTGCAGCAAGGCGATGCCATATGCCCATCCATCCTCTGTCTGCTGCGGGATAAGCTCTGTCTCTATCACCGTGCCATCACGGTACACTGTGATAGGTATGACCGCTCCTTCCTGGGATGAGAGGAATATCTCCGCGTCCTGCCAGTCGAGGAACTCCCTTTCTCCCGATGAGAGCAGCATGTCACCCTTATGGATGCCGCTCTGCTTGATATCCTGATGGAATAGCTCAGGGTATTCCGATATAGGCGTCACGAACGCGGGATCAGAGAGCCTCTCTACGGGGATCAGCGCAGCTATGGCAATCAGGATGACCGCTATGAGGAAGTTCATCAGCGGGCCTGCAAGGTAGATCAGGAAGCGTCTCCAAGGGGAGGCAGAGAAGTATGATCCTGCCTCCGTCCTGTCGAGTGTCGTGGCCTTATCCTGCAGGGCCTTCGTCAGGTCCAGCGATCCGCTCATGCGGCAGTAGCCGCCGAATGGGATGGCGGAGATCCTGTACTCCGTCCTCGGTCCCTGATAGCCCACGACGCGAGGCCCGATACCGAAGGAGAGAACCTCCACGTCGACCTTGAAGAGCCTTGCCACGATGAAGTGGCCAAGCTCATGGAGGAAAAGCATGAGGCCGATGCATAGAAGCCCGATCACCAGGAAGAGGATATGACTCAGCATAGCGCCTCTGCGGCCTTTCTGGCGCGTTCCATGATGGCTGTTATCATATCGAAGGAGGATGGCTCTTCCGACCAGTCCATATCAAGCACGGACTTCGTGATGCGCGGGATATCGCAGAAGGATATATCGTGGCTGAGGAATCTCTCGACAAGGACCTCATCGGATGCTGCATAGGCGATCGTATAGCTGCCCTTCCTCCGCAGGGCCTCATAGGCTAGGGGAAGCATCGGGAACCTCTCATCGTCCCAGGAGCGGAACGTGAGGTCGAGGTTATCGAATGAGAGCGGTGAGACCACATCCTTCCCCCCGTCTATTCCCGTGAGCGCAGATACCACCGGCAGTGTCATGTCGGGCCGTGAGAGCAGGGCATATACTGCGCCGTCATCCATCTCGATCATGGAGTGGACGATCGACTGCCTGTGGACAACGACCTTTATCCTCTCAGGCGGGAAGCCGAAGAGCGCGGCGGCCTCGATGACCTCCTGCCCCTTGTTCGCTCCGGTAGCGCTGTCTATCGTTATCTTCTCACCCATCTTCCAGACAGGGTGGGAGAGTGCCTCTTCCACTGTCACTCCTGAAAGATCATCCCGCTCGAAGAACGGACCACCAGATGCGGTGATGATGAGATTCCTCGGCGACCTGTCCTTCAGCAGCGAATAGATGGCGCTATGCTCGCTGTCTACGGGAATGATCCTGACGCCCTTCTTCCTGGCCTCACGCATCACCATATCTCCCCCAAGCACCAGTGATTCCTTGTTTGCTAGGGCGATATCGAAGCCTTCCTCGATGGCCATGAGCGTATATTTCAGCCCCGCTGTTCCAGAGACTGCATTGAGAACGATATCAGGGGAGGATGAAACGAGGAATGAACGGATCTCACTGTCGCTCTTGCCAGAAGCAGTGAGCGCAGGGGATGAAAGCTCCTCAGAAAGATCATCCAGCGATGATGTCGATGATATGAGCGCTGCTACGGTGCAGCTGACGAGACCTTTCCTTATCGCATTGATGGCTGTCATGCCAACAGAGCCTGTGGCTCCGAGTATGGCAAGGCGCATGTCAGGCACAGATCATCATGAGAAGCGCGACATATACGGGCGCCGCCATGATTATCGAATCAACGGAATCGAGTATGCCACCGCGTCCGGGGATGAGCGTGCCGCTGTCCTTGACCTCGGCACTTCTCTTGAAGGATGACTCTATGAGATCACCCACGACGCCTAGGGCCGCGGTCCCTAATCCCAAGATGAATCCCTTTGCAGCTCCATATGCGAAGACCTCAGGGAAGAGGATGGCTGAGAGGGCCCCGAAGACAGATGGGACCAGAAGGCCTCCGATGAAGCCAGCGATGCTCTTGTTGGGACTTACCTTTATCACTCCCTTGTTGTTCCTGCCGAGCGCCATGCCGAAGAAGAAGGCGAAGGTGTCGGAGGAGAAGACGAGGAGGAAGAAGAACAGTATGAACCACGGTGCGTTCTGGAGGAACGCCAGGCGGATTATGAACGAGGCGAAGAGCCCGGGATAGATTATGTTCAGCACGGTCTTGCTGTTGCGTTCCCACGTTCCCGCGAAGCCGTCCTTGCTTCCGGTGAATACCTCCAGGAAGAGGGTGAGGCCGATGAGGAACATCAGCGTGTAGAACGTAAGCTCGACATCTGGAAAGTAGCGGAACTGCACATACTGCGCGAGCGGCAGTAGCACGCCAGAGTAGGATGTGAACAGTAGCTTCTCCCTGTCTTTAGAAAGGAGCTGATGCATCTCTACCGATCCGAGCGCCGTCAGCGCCATGATCACGACGCAGAATGCAAGGTAGTCTGCCTGGGGTAATAGCACCACGAGGATTATAAGCACTGGAACTGCCACGCAGGCTGTAATCACTCTCTTGGTAAATCCTTTCATCTGATGCCCCCGTATCTCCTATCCCTCGCTGAGAAGTCGGCGATGATCGTATCGATCATGCTTTCGTCCCAATCAGGCCAAAGTCTATCATAGAATCCGATTTCTGCATAGCTTGACTGAAGCATGAGAAAGCCTGAGAGCCGTTTTTCTCCGCTGCTGCGGCAGATGAAGTCGGGAGAGGGGATGGATGGGTTATCCACATAGCGGGACAGGACGGATACCGAAAGCTCCTTCTCCCCGCTCATCAGCGCCTTGGAGACACACCTCTCGATCTCGTCCTCACCGCCGTAATCTATCGCGAGCTGGAGCGTCATCCCTGTCATGCCGGCTGTCGCGGATACTACGCGGTCCAGCCTGCTGAGTACCATCGCGGGAAGCCTGTCTCTTCGTCCGAGATGCACTACCTTGATGTTGCTCTCGACCAGCCTTCCGATCATCGTATCCAGCTCAGATGAGAAAAGACCCATGAGGGAGTCTATCTCCCCCTTGGGCCTCTTCCAGTTCTCTGTAGAGAAGCAGTATAGCGTGAGATAGCCGATGCCCCTGTCGGAAGCGGCCTTGGCGATACGGCAGGCCACCCTGGCTCCTTCCTTATGCCCTTCTGAGCGGCTTAGTCCGCGCTTCTCAGCCCAGCGGCCATTGCCATCCATGATCAAGGCTAGGTGCATCAGCTTTCCCATCTTATATTTCCATTATCTCCTTCTCTTTAGCCTCAGCGACCTTGCCGATCTCAGCGATAGCGGCGTCGGTGAGCTTCTGGATCTTCTGCTCGCCTTCCTTCTGCTGGTCCTCGCTGATCTCGCCGTTCTTCTGGAGCTTCTTCAGATCCTCCATCGCGTCGCGGCGCACGTTGCGTACCGCGACCCTGGAGTTCTCCGCAGTCGCCTTTGCGCTCTTGGCAAGCTCCTTCCTCCTGTCCTCTGTGAGAGGCGGGAACGCGACGCGGATGAGCTTTCCGTCATTGTTCGGATTGAGTCCGAGCTCTGACTTCTGGATCGCCTTCTCGATCGCGGGAAGCACGGTCTTGTCCCAAGGCTGGATGACCACGAGCCGCGCCTCAGGCACGCTTATGGAAGCGACCTGGGAGAGGGGAGTCTCCGCACCGTAGTAATCGACCTTCAGCTTGTCGAAGAGCTGTGCGGATGCCCTGCCGGTGCGGAGCATCTGAAACTCGTTCTCAAGTGCCTGGACGCACTTCTTCATCTTCTGATCGCAGCTATCGATAACGTTCTGCATCATAGACTCCTTAGGCGTTCACGCCTGCCTGATAGACGAAGTAGGATACGATGTCGAGCTTAGCTCCATGGGCCTTGCCGGTCTCTGCAAGCATCTGGGAGACAGACTTGGTGTCGTCCTTGACATATGCCTGATCGAGGAAGCAGATCTCCTTGTAGAGCTTGGAGAGCTTGCCGCGGATGATGCCCTGGCGGACGTTCTCCGGCTTCGATGCGAGCTTCTCATCGCCTTCGACCTGCTTCTGGAAGATAGAGAGCTGCTCTTCCTCATAAGCCTTGTCCACGACCTTGTCGGAGAGGAACTGAGGCTTGTAGGCCGCCGCATGGAGAGCGAGGTTGTGCGCAAGCTCCTCTACATCAGCATCCTTGAACACCTCTGGCTTGTCGCTCTTGAGGAGTACGAGGACAGCTACCGCTCCATCACCATGGATATAGGTTGCCGCATACTCGTCAGCGGTTACATCGACGACGGTGAAGCGCACGAGGTGCATGTTCTCCTTGATGATGGCGATAAGGGCGTTGACCATGCCCTCAAGCTCCTCGTTGATCTCGGTGTATCCCTTCTCAAGGATAACAGTGCAGAGATCATCGCCGAGCTTGGCGAAGTCAGCGTTCTTGGCGACGAAGTCGGTCTCGCAGGAGAGCGAGAGGATGACGGCCTTGCCGTTAGCGCTCTTGACGAAGACGCGGCCGTTCTCGGTTGCCCTGTCCTGGCGCTTCGCGACTGCCGCGAGTCCCATCTCCTTGAGGATCTTCTCTGCTGCCGCGAAGTCCCCGTTAGCCTCCGTGAGAGCCTTCTTGCAATCCATCATGCCGGCTCCCGTGATATCCCTAAGCTTCTTTACGTCTGCTGCGTTGATAGCCATATGATTCCTCCTTACTTGGTGAAGTAGTCCTCTTCGTCCTCTTCCTCTGCGTCAGCCTCATCAGCTGCGTCATTCTTCTCTTCCTCCGGGACGTAGTTGGAGTAGTCGACCTCCTCATCATCGGAGGCAGCCTCGTCCTTGTCCTCTACAGGAGCTGCGTTGATAGCCTCTTCCTCATCCTCGTCGTCGAGTGACTCGATAATCTGGATGCCAGCCTCGCTGTCTGCGTCGATAACGGCGTTGGCGATGATCTCGACGAAGAGAGAGATAGCCCTGATGGCATCATCGTTGCCCGGGATAGGGTAGGTGATGTCGGTTGGATCGCAGTTGGTGTCGACGACCGCGATGACAGGGATGCCGAGCCTCTTTGCCTCTGCTACCGCGAGGGCCTCCTTCTTGGTGTCGATGATGAAGAGCGCTCCTGGAAGCTCCTTCATGTCCTTGATGCCGCCGAGGTTCTTCTCGAGCTTGTTCTTCTCCTTGGTGTAGAGGGCGACTTCCTTCTTGGTAAGGGAAGCGAAGGTTCCGTCAGCTTCCATCCTCTCAATCTTCTTGAGCTTCGCGATGCTCTTCTTGATGGTCGTGAAGTTAGTGAGCATACCACCGAGCCAGCGGTTGGAGACATACGGCATGCCGCATCTCTTGGCCTCGGTCTCTATTGCCTGCTGCGCCTGCTTCTTGGTGCCGACGAACAGGATCTGCTTTCCGTTCTTTACCTGGGTCCTGACAGCCTCGTATGCCTCAACGATGCAGGCAGAGGTCTTCTGCAGGTCAATGATATGAATCCCGTTCCTCTCAGTGAAGATGAAGCGGGCCATCTTCGGATTCCATCTCTTGGTCTGATGTCCGAAATGTACGCCTGACTCAAGCAGGCTCTTCATGGTTACTACTGCCATAGTAATCCTCCATACGCTCGACGCTATGCGTCTCCAGCTCTGTATCTCACCCATACGGGCGGAAAATCTGCTTAAAAGCAGTCGATGGATAATATGTCATGAAATCAAGTCTTGTTCAAGTGGCATCAGTCGGTGTAACCTCTTTATGTATTATTGTGTATTAGTATCGTAGATAGCGTGTATTAATGCACCGAGGCTCGGGAGAGTATGATGAGAAGACTTACGCTGATCCTGATGACGGTCCTGCTTGCTGTCGGGCTCGTTTCGTGTGACCTGTCTGCTGTCATGCAGAAGATGGGCGAGAATATCGCGGGAGCCAATCCTGGCAAGATCAATGCCGTCACTGACAAGATAGATGAGACGTGGGATGATAAGACCAGTGTCGATACCTTCAATGATGGTTATACGCTTGGCGGTATCAACCTTGGAGATATCGTAAAGAATTCTGGACTTTCGATATCCCCTGATACCAAGATAGTCGCACCTCTCTCAGGAGATGACTTCCAGGAGCTTGCGGCTTCAATCGGAGTCGCGTCCAGCACTTCTCAGGGATCCGCGGCACTTACCAAGCAGCTCAGCAAGCCTCTCGATACCACCGAGGACAGCGAGAAGATCGCAGCGACGAAGGGAACTGCCGAGGTCTTCAAGGGCATACTGATACAGATGGCCGGTGAGGGCATCACTGCAAGTACACCAGATCTTCGCAAGGCTCTGAAGGATGCGATGAATGTCGATGGTGAGACAGGAAGCGAGGAAGCAGAGGTCATGCAGACGCTTCTGGGAATGGCTATCGATGGCATATTCGATGTGGCAGAAGGGGAGACAGAGGACGGTGAGAAGTACACGCCGACCCAGGGTGACCTTCTCTTCATGCAGTCATTGTTCACCGTAGTTAATGAGATCGGACCTCAGGTATTTGAGCCGACGGCTGATGATCCGTTTGCGATGAGGGAGGATCTCATGGATGATAAGACAGCCCTTAACGAGATCATCGATCAGGCCAATGCAGGATTGCAGGTCATAGATGCAGTCGCACCTGCCTCTGCATTCAAGGGTATGGATATCTCCTCGGTACTTAATAGCCTTATGGAAGGCATGGAGAATAGTGAAAGCGAAGGAGGTAGCAACTGATGAAGAAGATAATCGTATCGATCCTCCTTCTCGTAACGGTAGTGTGTGGCGCGTTCGCGGCTGATGGAATCGATCCGAATCCTGTGACGAATTCCGTCTATGGTGCCATGGCTGATCCTTATATGCCGATGAGCGCTAGGATGCTGGGCATGGGAAGCGCGGGACTGGCAGCTCCTTCCCGCAGTGATGCGTTCCTCATCAATCCTGCGGTGCTGGGAGAGGGGAAGTTCGAGCTTGCGCTGCCATATCTGCAGCTTACGATATATCATCCGTATGACTTCCTTGCTAAAGGCGAGGATGGCAAGAGCCTTCTTGATAACATCATCCATGGCATGGGTAGCGAGAGCGGTGATTCGATGGCTGGTATCGCATCTGATCTCCTTGGCCTCATAAAGGCCGGAAATGGCAAGCTGATGGATGTTGATACAGGCGTGTCATTCACCGCTGGCGGCTTTGCCTTCGGCGTGTTCGCCAATACATCGCTCCATACATATGCCGATGTAGGAGGGCTTGATGCCAATATGATCGTTGAGGCGAACGCAGTCGCTGCCCTTGGCTTTGGCCATCGCTTCGAGCTTCCGCTTGACTTCTCCCTCGACTTCGGTGCCGTGGTACGCTTCAACTACCTTGGCTACTCGCAGGCGATGGGCAAGGACTGGATACTCGATCAGCTCAATGGCTCCGACCCCGATTTTGCCCAGATGTTCTCGGGCATAAGCATCATGGCCGGATGGTCGCTTCCTATCGATGTAGGCCTTAATCTCAATATGCCTTACGGCCTCCACTTTGCCGTAGTTGCGAGGAATCTCAACGGCAATTTCCATATGGCCCAGCATACGGGATACGAGGGTATACAGGATAATCCGCTTGGAAACGGTGACGAGGTCTCGCGCTTCAAGCTCAAGTCCGACTGGTCCTTGGATACCGGTATCGCATGGCAGTGGGACAACGATCTCTTCCGTCCGACGGTCGCTGTTGATATCGTGGACTGGGTGGGCATGTTCCAGGAGCCTGTGGGGCTGAGGACGTTCCTCACGCACCTGAACATCGGTGCTGAGATAAGGCTCTTGAGCTTCCTCGACCTGAGGGCCGGAATGAGCCAGGGATACTTCTCGCTCGGTGCAGGCCTTGACCTCTGGGCCGTCAAGATCGATATGGCCTACTACTGGAAGGAGTTTGGCGAGACAGCCGGCGACTATGGCCTTGATGGCTTCACGATAAGGTTCAATATCGGATTCGATAAATGATAGGTGGCCGCCTCCGGGCGGCTTTCTTATTCCTTGGCGTTATCTCATTTTTCCTATCGATTGCTCTTGTTTCCATGAATTATCATGTCGAATATTTCGCTTTACCGCTCCTGAAAGCAGGTTTAGACTGAGACTGATCAGGATGCATGTCATTCTGGCGCGTCCTGAAATCCAATTGCGGGACGGTGTCGATGTCTGTGTCATTGCCGGTTTTCTACTCATTGTCGTTCCTGACAGCGGTCATTGCGTTCTTATTCGCTCTTTACCTCTATCTCTGGGTGAAGAGGGAAAGGGTCGAGAACAGGAGGATAGAGGATGTCTCACGGCTGATTGCTGAGGGGGCGAGGACCTTCATGCGCCGCGAGTACAGGATACTTGCTATCTTCGCCTCCGTGGTGGCGGTGATCATCTTCCTCCTGCTTCCTTCTCCGATTTGGAATGGGAATATCCTTGATAACATCCTCATGGTCATTGCCTATATCGCTGGAACGGTACTTTCGGCCATAGCCGGGAAGATCGGCATCATGGTCGCAACCCTCTCCAATGGCAGGACCGCGGAGAAGGCGCAGCATGGGCTTAAGGACGCCTTCCTCATTGGCTTCAGGGGCGGTGCGGTCATGGGCCTTCTTGTCGTTGGCTGCTCGCTCTTCGGCGTCGCTGCGGTGCTGATGGTCGCAGGGGATCCGACGATACTCCTCGGATTCTCGTTCGGAGCCTCATCCCTAGCGCTCTTCGCGAAGGCCGGAGGAGGCATATTCACAAAGACAGCCGATGTGGCAGCTGATCTTACCGGCAAGGTTGAACTTGGGATAGCGGAGGATGACCCGCGCAATCCTGCCGTTATCGCGGATAATGTCGGGGATAACGTAGGCGATGTCGCGGGAATGGGAGCCGATCTCTTCGATTCAAACGTGGCGGCGATGGCCTCGTCGCTGGTCATAGCCTTCTCGCTCTCAGATGCCGCGTCCGCGATCGAGATGGTCTTCTGCTATTCGATCCTCGGCCTTATCGCATCGATGATAGGCATCGCCACGGCAAAGGTAGGGAAGGATGGCAATCCCACGCGCGCGCTCAACTCCTCTACCTATGTGACTACCGCTGTCTATCTCGTGCTTACGGCTGCGGCCACAGCGCTTCTTGAGGGATTCTCCTGGAGGATATGGATCGCGGCGGCCACGGGCCTACTTGTCGGCGTTGTGATCGGTATCACGACGGATTACTTCACCGATGACACCAAGCCGATCGTGAAGCGGGTGGCCAAGGCATCTGCCACCGGACCGGCCTTCACGATACTCTCTGGGATATCATACGGATTCATTTCGGCAATCCCTGCCATGGCCGGTATCGCGATATCCGCGCTGGTTGCGTATCTCGTGTGCGATCCCATAGGACCTGGCTATGCTATATTCGGCATCGCCATGTCCGCGGTCGGTATGCTCTCGATCGTCGGCATGATCATCTCCAACGATGCCTATGGCCCTATCGTGGATAACGCCAGGGGACTTGCGGAGATGGGAGGACTGGGTGAGGAGACGATAAGGGTAGCCGATGAGCTGGACAGTGCCGGAAACACCGTGAAGGCGGTCACAAAAGGCTTCTCGATATCAGCAGCGGGCCTCACCGTGATATCCCTCCTCGGAGCCTTCATGTCAGAGGCCAATGCCGCTCTTGAGGCTGCAGGGCTTCCGCTCATCGCCGGATTTGATATCATGGATCCCAAGGTCTTCTTCGGCATACTCACCGGCGCGTCCGTCCCTGCGCTCTTCTCCGCGATGCTCATCCTCGGTGTCGACAGGAACGCCGAGCGCATGGTCAGCGAGATACACCGGCAGTTCAATTCGATTATCGGATTGAAGGAGGGCAATGCCGAGCCTGATTATGGGACGTGCATAGACATAGCGACGACAGGCGCCTTGAAGGAGCTTATACCCGCGGGTCTTGCCGCCATCGGCGCGACGATCATAGTCGGCTTCATCGCAGGGCCTTCTGCTATCGGAGGATTCCTGCTGGGGAATATCGTGTCAGGCCTCCTGATAGCCCTTCTCATGTCTAACGCGGGAGGCCTCTGGGATAACTCCAAGAAATACGTCGAGGCCGGCAATGAGGGCGGAAAGGGCAGCGATGCCCATAAGAGCGCCGTCATCGGTGATACCGTCGGAGATCCCTTCAAGGATACCGCGGGCCCATCGATCAACACGCAGATCACGGTCGTGTCCCTTACGGCATCCCTCTGCTCTGCGCTCTTCGTGGCCTTCTCTATATTCTGAGATTGAAAAGGCGCTGGGGTCACCAGCGCCTCATTCATGAAGGGTCCGATCAGGCCGCAGCCGTCGGATTGTCCTTCTTCTTCATTCCCATCTCATAGCCCATGATGGCCACGAGAACGACAAGGCCGAAGAGATCGGTTATCGTTCCGGGGATGACCATGCAGAGACCGGCCACCGTGAGTATGAGGCGCAGGACCACGTTAAGCGGCCTGACAAGGTAACCGTTGAGGGCTGCCGCGATGCCGAATATGCCGATGAGAGCGCTGATGCAGATCTGCACGATCTCGAAGACGCTGGTGACATTGACGAAGAGCATCGCTGGGCTGAACGCGAATACATACGGAACCACGAACGCGGCGATAGCAAGCTTCGTCGCCGTGAGCCCTGTCTTCATCGGATCGGACTTGGCTATGGCGGAGCCTGC
>CASFZR010000040.1 GCA_949299185.1 uncultured Spirochaetales bacterium | reverse complement strand
TTGGTTTGGTAGATAAACATTACAGGATGAAACCCTTTCCTGTCTCTATCCGCTATTGATTATGCTTGATGGTCTCCCCACACCTTTCTGTATAGAGCCAGATTATCTTCCCGTCCCATAGCTCATCCAGGAACTGGCGCCATGGGACGATCTCGATCCCATCCTCGGTCTCTTGGGCGTAGTCATCGCCGCAAAAGCCCTTCCTCCTTCAGTGCCCTCAGACCGATTGCGATATAGACCTCAAAGGGGTTCATGAGGCAACACGCCATTTTTCATGAAATATGACTTTTGTAATGTTGAATTTCATGAAATCTGACTTTTAGTGATATCTGCGGATAAGAAAAAAGCCATACACCGTCTCCAGCATATGGCTTCTTGGTGGAGAGAGAAGGATTCGGACCTTCGAAGGCTAAGCCAACAGATTTACAGTCTGCCCCCTTTGACCGCTCGGGAACCTCTCCGTTAAGAACAATGGTATTAAACATGAAACTTCGATTTGTGTCAATCGAATATCAGAAGAAAAACGGGGTAAAATAATCAACTGATATGCAACTTTTTCTATTGAAAGGAATAAAGAAGATAACAATTGATTATCAACATAGTCAGGCTAAGTCGTCATAGGCTGAGTGAGGCTCCGTACTGTCATGGCCTCAATGATGTCACAGGAATGATATACACCCCATCCGGCCGTTTCAGAGGAGCAATCGCCATGCCTGACACGACAGCTAGGAAAGAGGGCTTCCTTTCCATCTTGTCAGCGATCCTCACAAGATTCCTTGCTGCCTGATCCGCTACATTCTCATATCCCAGCTTGATTTCCATAAGTCCATATCTGCCATCATCAAGTACAGCAACTGCATCTGCTTCATCATTATCATAATCCTGATAATGAAACAGATTACCCCCAAGGGATTCCATATAAACCCTGAGATCGTGAACGACAAGGCTTTCAAAGAGGAAACCAAGATACCGCAGATCATTCAGGAGATTCTTCTCGTTTGCCCCGATGATCGCGGCTGGTAGAGACGGGTCTGCAAAATGCCTTTTCTTACCTATCTTCAATCTTGCTCGAGAACGGAATTCCGGAGAGAAGGCTTCCTGATCTGATAAGAGATAGAGATCATCTAGGATCTCCAGATATGATGATACGGTCTCATCATCCAGTCTTTTCCCATTGCTACCGGAATCTGATGCGAGCGTTGATACAGAGCATACGGTACTCTCATTCCTTGCCAGCGAGAGCATCAGCCTGCGGAACTTATCCCTATCCATCCTAGGTATATCAAGCTTATCAAGTTCCGTGGAGCAAACCGTACTTATATATTCCCTTGGAATAATGGATGAATCCTCTGCATCCAAGTTACCAGGCCATCCTCCTCGGATGATGAAATGTATTATCTCATTCAGCGATATATTCTTCAGATGTCCTTTTACATTCTCGCCATCGAATAAGGAAGACAAGGATACCTCTCCTGAGGAATCGCCTGTTTCAAAGAGAGACATCGTTGACATCCTCAGTGTCCCTATCCTTCCGGCTCCACTGTGATGCTGCTTACTTTTATCATTTTTCTTCTTACTGGGAGGAACAGATGACCCTGTCAGCAGATACAGGCCCTTCTCTCCACGTCTTGCATCAACATCACTGCGAACCATATCCCATATCTCAGGCATTACTTGCCATTCATCTATAAGACGAGGGTTATCTCCAGAAAACACATAGGATGAATCAAGCCTTGCGAGTTCAAGAGGATCAGCTTCTCCCGGACGTCTGGAGAAATAGAATGAACTCTTCGCTCGCTGTTCACAAGTCATGGTCTTTCCTACCCATTTAGGGCCTACGAGTGAAACAGCACCGAACGTCCTAAGCCATAGATCAAGCTTGTTATCTATAAGTCGAGGTAGGTATTTCTCCATGGGAGAAGATTAGCATATATAATCAGAACCGACAAGATTTTCCAGTTAGAACCGACAAGATTTTCCAGTCAGAACCGACAAGATTTCCCAGTCAGAACCGACAGGATTTCTCAGTCAGAACCGACAGGATTTCTCAGTCAGAACCGACAGGATTTCTCAGTCAGAACCGACAGGATTTCTCAGTCAGAACCGACAGGATTTCCCAGCCAGAACCGATAGGATTTTCTGATCTGTACTTGATGGATTCCTACGGACGCAAGGATTTATCCTTCATCTTCTCCTTGAGCCTTGTACGCACCGGCTCCGGTACCATGGGAGAGAAATCGGCTCCGAACGCCGCCATCTCCTTGATCTGTGATGAACGGATGATGAAATACCGGGGATCGGTCGGGATGAATAGGACCTCTACCTCAGGACAGAGCATCTTGTTCGTCATGGCAAGCTCGAACTCATAGGAGAAGTCAGCCATGGCCCTGACGCCGCGGATCATCACGTCGATGGAGTTCTCCCTGGCATAATCCACGGTAAGTCCCTGATGGATCACGACATGCATGTTCGGAATATCCGGTAGCGATTCCTCGATCATTGCCTTCCGCTCCTCAGGAGTGAATAGGCACTTCTTCGCGATGTTATCGGCAATGACCACGTACAGCTCATCGAAGAGCGACGCAGAGCGCTCTATGATGTTTATATGGCCCATCGTGGGAGGATCGAACGTACCGGGGAACATCGCTCTCTTCATGCCTTCTGCTCCTCGACATACTCCTTCATTCCCCTGAAGCGCTCAGGACTCTCAAAGGCAACGCGGCGGAGGATGACAGGCTTTCCTGCCTCATCGCGGCCGATGACGCCGAATGAGCCAGAACCTATGTAGGAGACCGTCTCCCCTTCCTGGAGATGCTCGCTCTCCCTGATGCGCTCAAGCACGCAGTCGAAATGGGCGAATCCTCCCTCCGGGGTTGAAAGCGCGGAGGCTATGCCATCTATCTCAGTACCGCAGTACTGGCATGTTACATGGGGCTCATTGACACGCTTCGGCTCTTCGACCGGAAGCGATGAGTGATGGGGCTTCGGCCTGGATACACCAGCGACCTGATTAAGCGTGGAGAATCCGGATATAGCCTCTTTCTTCTTCCGTCTTCCCCTGTTCCTCTCGCCCTGACGGGGCTTCCTGCCTGACTTCTTCATGGCTTGATTCTAGCAAAGCGCGTGGAAATAAGAAAGGCTCCACCTCCGTGGAGCCTCGCTGAATGCTCAGGCATTCTTCTTCGTGATAAGCTCTGGCACCTTCGCAGCCTTTCCGACGCGTGAGCGGAGGTAATAGAGCTTTGCCCTCCTGACGCGGCCACGGCGCACGACCTCGATCTTCTCGATACGGGGTGAGTGCAGCGGGAAGATCCTCTCCACGCCTACTCCGTAGCTGATCTTCCTAACCACGAAGGTCCTTCTGATACCCGTGTTGTTCTTGGCAATCACGATGCCCTCGAATACCTGGATCCTCTCCGTCGTTCCCTCGACGATCTTAAACGATACGCGAACGGTATCACCGACGCTGAAGTTCTCCGCATTCTCCTTGATCTGCTTAGCTTCTATAGCTCTGATAATGTCCATCTCTGACAAGTCCCCTTATCATCCTTATTCAGTATCTTCAATAAAGTTCTTCGCTCCGCGATGCTGAGAGAGGCATCAGAGAGCAGATCCGGCCGGTTGAGCATCGTTTTCTCCAGCCTCTTGCCGCACCTCCATTCGGTAATATGGCGGTGATGACCGGATAATAATACACTAGGCACGGATTTCGTGCAATACCTCTCAGGACGGGTGTACTGAGGGTATTCCAATAATCCTGAAGAGAAGCTCTCATCCTCCAGGCTCTCAGGGGTTATGACCCCATCAACGAGGCGGTAGACCGCATCGATGATGACTACCGCCGCGCTCTCCCCAGAGGAAAGCACGTAGTCCCCTATCGATATCTCATCGGTCACATAGGTGTCGATGACACGCTGGTCAAGCCCCTCATAATGGCCGCAGATGAAGCAGAGTTCCTCTTCCTTGGCAAGCTCCTCGGCATAGCGCTCCGTCAACGGCCTTCCAGACGGTGTCGGGAAGACGATGCGGCGTCCTGCCATCCCGGAGTCCTCGATCGCGCGGCAGGCGGGAGCGGCCATCATGACCATGCCGGCCCCACCGCCATAGGGGATGTCATCGGCCTTGCGATGCACCCCTTCGGCATATTCCCTGATATCCACGATGCGATAGCTGATGATCCCCTTCTCCACGGCCCTCTTCATTATCGAGGAGGTGAAGAACGGCTCTATCATCTCAGGGAACAGCGTCAATACCGTTATTCTCACGACAGAAGCTCCGGCATCAGCAGCTCGATGGTTTCCGCTTCCGTGTCGACCTTCCCAATATACACAGGAAGATAAGGCACGAGGCGGATCCCATCCTCCGTCCTGACATGCAGGTAGAGTGCCTGCGCCCCTTCCGAGGTGCTTTCCACCTTGCCTACCTCACGTCCATCCGCGATAACGGTAAGACCATAGAGGTCGGCAACGTAAAGCTCTCCATCCTCAAGCGGGGCCGCCTGATCCCTCCTTACCATCAGAAGGGATCCGGAAAGCGCCCTCGCCTTCTCTGGGGTATCATAGCCCTGGAACCTCATCAGCATGAGGTCCCCTTTCCAGCGCACGTCAGAGACCCTTACCCTCTTCTCGCTGCCATCCTTCATCCTCAGCACGCACTCATCGAGCTTCTCCAGATGATCGTACTCGCCAGAGAGCGAATAGATCTTCAGGAAGCCCTCGAGCCCATGCCTTGAACCGACAGTCGCTGCGGAGAGAAGGGGCTGCATCAGTCGAGGATCTCCAGAACGGCACGCTTGCCGCCCTTAGTCGCGCTTGCGCTCAGGATCGTCCTGATCGCCTTCGCGATGCGGCCCTGCTTGCCGATCACCTTGCCGATATCCCCCTCAGCGACGCGAAGCTCAAGGATCGTGGATTTCTCTCCCTCGATCACGTTCACGCTGACCTGATCTGGCTCATCGACAAGGCTCTTGACCAAAAACTCTACCAGTTCCTTCTCCATAAGAGCCTCCGGACGTCAGTCCTGGGTGCGGCTCAGAGTAATGCCCTGTGAGTTGAGGATATCCTTGACCGTCGGAGATACCACAACGCCCTTGGAGATCCAGCTCTTGATCTTCTCCTCATTGAGGATGATCTGATCCTTCTCCTCGATCGGGCGATAGGTGCCGACCTCATCGATGGTCTTGGAGGACGTAGCTACCCTGCTGTCCTGGACCACGATCCTGTAGTAAGGTCTCTTCTTCGTGCCAAAGCGCTTCAGTCTCATTGCTGTACTCATGCTCTACTCCTTATCTTGTCGCCTACATACCAAGCATCTTCAGTATGCCGGACTGCATCTTCTTATTCGTCATGACCTTCTTCATCATCAGCTTCGTCTTCTCGAACTTCTTGAGAAGCCTGTTCACCTCGGCAACCGAGGTACCGGAGCCGCTGGCGATCCTCTTGCGCCTCGAAGGTCCTATGATCCTATAGTTCTCCCTCTCGAAGCGTGTCATGCTCTTTATGATCGCCTTCTCCCTCTTCATCTCCTCAAGATCGATATCATCCTCGCTGATCTTCCCGCTCGCTCCGGGAATCATATCGATCAGCTTATCGATCGAGCCCATGTTGTCCACCTTCTCCAGCTGGTCCAGATAGTCCTGCAGGTCAAAGGTGTTCTTCTCCATCTTCCTCTGCAGCTTCTCAGCCTCAGCGGCATCATACTGCTCCTGGGCCTTCTCTACGAGGGACACGACATCGCCCATGCCGAGGATACGGGAAGCGATACGCTCTGGATGGAAGGCCTCAAGGTCCTCCATCTTCTCACCCGTTCCGATGAACTTGATAGGCTTGCCCACCACTGCCCGCAAGGAGAGCGCGGCACCGCCACGGGTATCGGAATCGAACTTGGTGAGTATCACGCCGGAGATACCGACCTTCTCCTCGAACTCCTTTGCGATATCCACGGCGCTCTGGCCGGTCATCGCATCGGCAACGAACAGTGTCTCATCCGGACGTGCAGCTGCCGCGACACGGCTTATCTCATCCATCAGCGCCTGATCGAGGTGCATACGCCCGGAGGTATCTATGATCACGGTATTGATCAGGTCGTGCCTTGCCTTGGATATGGCGGCCTCGACGACCTTCACCGGATCCTTCTCGCCGGGGATGGTGAAGACAGGCACGCCGGCCTTCTCTCCGAGGACCTGGAGCTGGGTGATAGCAGCCGGCCTCACGAGATCCGCCGCCACGAGCATCACGGAGCGTCCATCCTTCCTCATCAGATGGGCAAGCTTATGCGCCGCAGTCGTCTTACCTGAACCCTGAAGGCCCATCAGTAGTATGACGGAGGTCGTGTCCTTGCCCTTCAGATGAAGCGCGGTCGACTCCTCTCCACCAAGGAGGGATACCATCCTGTCATATACGATCTTAGTGAACTGCTGGCCAGGGTTGACGGAGTTGAGGACCTTCTCTCCAAGGGCCTCATCAAGGGTCGCGTTGACGAAACGGCGAACGACGCGCAGGTTCACATCGGCATCAAGAAGCGCCTCCTTGATCTCCTCGACCGCATCGCGCACGTTCTTCTCGGTAATCTTACCCTTACCCGAGAGGGTTCTCATCACTCCGCTGAATTTCGACGTTATACTCTCAAACATATCCTACGGCGTTGCCACACGGGCAACGCTACGACTTATACATCATTGAGTGTCGACTTGTCAATAATCAGGAACAAAGGTCCTTACTGCGCCCGTCCATCGCTGGAGAACGAGACGGCCTTGTTATCCTCGCTGAGGATCACAGGCTCACCCTCGAGGTTGCCCAGCTTATAGGTGACGGTCGTGGAGACGCCTGCCTCGATCTGCGTCACTCCCAGAAGCGTCTGCGAGCCCATTACCGTATGGGGGTTATGGGTGATGATGATGAACTGGCTGGACTTGGCGAAGTCCTGAAGCACCGAGAGGAAGAACCCGATGTTCCTATCATCAAGAGGAGCGTCAAGCTCATCGAGTATGCAGAACGGTGACGGCTTTACCTGATAGGTCGCGAAGAGGAGCGCGACAGCGGTCATGGCCCTCTCTCCGCCGGAAAGCTGACCCAGGAACTGCGGCTTCTTCCCTGGCGGCTGGGCCAGGATGTCGATACCGCTGGTGAGTACGTTCTCCGGATCGTCGAGGGTTATCTCCGCGCGGCCTCCTCCGAAGAGACGGCGGAACATCGTCTGGAAGTTCGTGCTGATCTCCTTATAGGTCTTCGTGAAAAGCTCCTCAGAGCGGGACTGTATCTCCGCAAGCACCTGTTCCAGATCAGCCTTGGCCTTTCCTAGGTCCTCAAGCTGCTTGGCATAGAACTTATACTGCTCAAGCGACTCCTCATACTCCTGCTCAGCCATCCAGTTGACGTTACCGTATCCGGCAAGCTCGCGCTGGACCTCCTGAAGCTCATTCTGGATAAGCTGCTCGTTCGGCAGCTCCTTATCCTCATATTCCTTCATGAACTCACCGAGGTTCCTCGTGTACTTATTGAAGAAGTTGGTGAGTATCGTCTCCGTGAACGCGCCGCTTGAGTCCACCTGTCCCTGGATCTGGGCCATGTCATTCTGCGTACGCGTCAGCAGGTTGATGATCCTCTCCCTCTCCTGCCTCTTCCTCTCAAGCTCCTCTCCCCTTGACCCGCGGTCCTTGCCGGCAGAGGCGGCCTCCTCCCTCTTCTGCGCCAGCTCATCGGCGAGGGCGAGCTTCTCCTCATCCTTGGCCCTAAGCTCCTCCTGGATCTCCTCCATGCGGCGCCTGGCGCTCTCTGCCTGGAAGACGGCGTCATCAAGGCTGATCCTACGCTCCTCGATAGCCCTCTTCTTGCTCTCTATTATGGCCTCGGATGCCTCAAGGGAGGTCTTCAACGCGATATAGCTCTCATTAGCGGCGTCGATGGTCCCCCTCAGGTTCTCCATATCGGCACGGGTAGACTGTATCTCCGCCCTGTGCGCGGCGATCATGATCCTATTCTCATTCATCTCCGCCCGGGCCGCGATCTCCCTCTTCTCGATATCCCTCTTCTTGCCGACAAGACCTTCAGGGGAAAGGAGGGTATCGACCACGGGAGGTATGGACGCCACGTACGCCTCGAAGAGGGCTATCATGGCCTCTACGGCCTCATCCGCCCTCCGGAAGTCCATCACCATCACATCCCTTGATATAGGTATGCTCTCCTTAAGCGAGGAAAGCTGGCTTATCTTCTCCTCCAGAAGCTTCCTCGCCTCCTCTCCCTTCGTCCTGAACGCCGTCGCCGCGCTGTCCTTGCGCTCCTTGGAATACTCCGTGCCGGTGTTCTCATCGACCTCGGCTATCAGGCCCTCGATGACCTCCTTAAGCTCCTCGGAGAGCGCGATAAGCTCTGAATCAATCTCCTCGTTGCGCTTCTCCCTGCGCTCCGCCTCGGCCTCAAGGGAGCTGACCTTGGCGCCGCTCTCCTCAAGCATCTTCCTCAGCCTGTCCAGATGCCGCCCGCTCTCCTCAAGCTGATCCCGCTTCTCGGAAAGCGAGTCAACGTAATCATCAAGCTCCGCGGTATCACGGTCGAGCTGTGAGCGGATATTCCCGGCCCTCTCATCGTATTCCGATGCCCTCAGGGACGATTCCTGGAAGCTCTTGGTAAAGAGCCCTATCGTCTGATCGGCGGTGCTTATCCTACCCTCTATTGTGTTGATCTCAAGCTGGAGGCGGTGCAGAAGCTCATCCTGGGCCCTCATCTCCTCCTGAGCCGATCCAATCTGCTGTGAAAGCTCCTCCTCATCCCTGCGGTACTTCGCGATGAGCGCCTCGCCCTCTCCCAGCATCTTCAGCCGCTCATCGTTGGTGCGCTGGTAGTTCCTCAGCTGTCCGATATGGAACTGGATATCGAGCTGGAAGAGCCGCTCCCTGAGGTCCTTGGCCTTGCGGGCGCGGTCTGCCTGCGAACGTGTCCTGTTGCAGGTCTTCTCGGCCTCTCTGGCCTGTACCTCGATATCCCTGATATTCTCATCGGTCCTGGCGATCTTGTTCTGGGCCTCGTTGCACTGCTGCTTGAATCTCGATATCCCCGCGGCCTCCTCGAAGACGTAGCGCCTGTCCTCAGGCTTGCTGGAGAGTATCTGGTCGATCTTTCCCTGCTCGAGGATGGAGTACGCGCTCTTTCCGACGCCCGTGTCATAGAAAAGCTCGAGGATGTTGCGCAGGAGGCACCTGTTCTTATTCAGGTAGTACTCGCTGTCACCGGAGCGGAATACCCTTCTCCTTATCTCGATCTCCTCGACCTCAGTCGGCAGCCTATGCTCGCTGTTGTCGATCACGAGCGTCACCTCGGCGAATGTCATCGGCTTACGGGTATCGGTACCGTTGAATATGACATCCTCCTTCTTGCCGGCCCTGATCGTCTTCATGCTCTGCTCTCCGAGTACCCACTTCACCGCATCGACGATATTCGACTTACCGCAGCCATTGGGGCCGAGAAGCGAGGTAATGCCGTCGGAGAAGTCTATGTGGGTCTTATCTGCAAAGCTCTTGAAGCCGTACATGTCTAGGGATTTGAGGAACAACGCTGCCTCCTTGAAAGAGAATCGGAAGGATTATAGCATCTTGTCTGTCTATGGAAAACACTCTTTTCGATATCGATCCGGGGGTCGTGTGCGGAAGCGATGAGGCCGGACGCGGACCTCTGGCAGGCCCCGTGGTCGCAGCGGCCGTCATACTCCCTCCGGACTTTCCCATCGGGATCCTCGGAGACAGCAAGAAGCTTACCGAGCGTCAGCGGAATGAGGCTGAGGCCATCATAAAGGAGAAGGCCATCTGGGCCACGGCCGCGGTAAGCCATCAGATCATAGATAGGATAAACATACTCCAGGCATCGCTCCTGGCGATGAGGCGCTCCTATGAGAAGGTCGCCCTGATAAAGCGTCCCGACGTGCTTCTCGTCGATGGGAACAAGACTCCGGAGGTCCCGGTTCCCTGCTTCGCCATCGTGAAAGGAGATGCCAAGGTGCCTGAGATAATGGCCGCATCCATACTCGCCAAGTGCGAGCGTGACAGGCTGATGGACCTTGCTGACAGGAAGTGGCCCCAGTACGGCTATGCCAGGCACAAGGGCTACCCTACCGCAGCTCACAGAGAGGCTATCGCGAAGCACGGCCCATCCCCGATACAGAGGATGAGCTTTGCCTCGAAGCCGAGGGAGAGGGAACTCTTCTAGTTCTCCTCTTCCTTCCTCTCAGTCCTCCTGACCACCCTCGGGGCGGCAGGACGCCTAGAGCCATGCTGCTTGATGAAATCCAATGACTTCTGGAATTCCTTGATGAACTCGCCGAGATCCTCCTGATAGACTATCACAGACTGCCTGAGGTATCTTCCCTCGGTGTCGGTCGGCCTGGACTCGACGATGTTGAGGAACAGGTCACCGTAGATATTCTCCTTGACGTTGAAGAAATACGTCCTATCGTTCCTCATAAGCTTGGTCGCGAAGACCTCTCCACGCTCTCCCATATGGGTACCCTCCGTTAGATATATCCAGAGCATAGCATATTCGCCATTCCTGTACAAACCATGGGAATCTTCACGAAGTCTACACATAATCTATCTTCTGTATTTATTGATTATGAAGCAGGAAATAACCAACATTCATATGGGAGTATATATATGAACAGAGTTTTGACCGCAGCGGCACTCCTGATGACGCTGCTCTCACCCCTTGCCGCATCCACTGACGCTCCTGTCGTGAGCCTTTCGGATGCGCTAGACTCTGCAGAGAAGAACAGCATCAGCCTAGAGAGCGCGAGGATCGCGCTCGAGATGGAACTGCGCAAGCAGGATGCCGCCATGACGACGTTCATGCCTGACCTCTCTGTCTCTGCCGGAGTCTCTACCGGAGTGGCGTTTCCGGGAACCAACGCCATGTCATATGGCTTATCCGGAAGCCTCACCGAGCCGGCTTTCGCAGGACTGACGGTAAACGCGTCAGCCAACGCATCATTCTCATTCACGGGCAACATGATAACCGATGGCGAGACCAGGCGGCTTGCCAAGGAGAGCGCCAGGCTCAGCTATGAGGATACCTACGACTCTCTTGAAGAGGCGATCATCTCCTCCTATTGGAACATTGCCGCGACCGATGCCGCGATAGAGAGCGCCAGGCTTGCCGCAGATGATGCCCATGCCCAATATGAGTCGGCCCTGGAGATGTATGACAACGGCCTCATCGATGAGCTATCGGTCATCCAGCTCGAGATAGCCGCGAAGAACGCCCTCCTCAACGTCAAGACCCTTGAGGATAACAGGGCGCTGCTTTGCTCATCATTCCGCAGCCTTACCGGTATCGAGGGGGATTTCACCACAGAGCCCTTTCCTGGGATGACCGAGCTGACGCTGCCTTCTCCGGAGCAGCTCTTTGACCAGTATGGTGAGGGCACGGTGGATATCAGGAGCGCACGCAACGCGCTTGCCACGAGCGAGAACGCCGTGGATACCGCACGCCTGTCGACATATGTTCCCGTGGTCACTGCCTCTGTCGGATACTCCTATGCAGGATCGGGATACCAGAGGTACCAGGGCTTGATGGCCGACTATGACCACAGCTCCAACGCGCTGACAGGCTCGCTCGTGGTCACGCTTCCCATAAGCTCGATGCTTCCCGGCTCCTCCTCATCCATAGCGATAAAGGATGCTGAGGATGCAGTGAGGGTCTCATCGCTATCGCTGCAGAATGCCAAGGACACGCTCCTTGAGACGATAAGGGAGTGCGTCATGCAGATCGAGCAGGCCCAGGAGAGCGTAGGGATGCAGCGCTCGTCGTATGCCGCGGCCCAGCGTTCCTATGAGCTTTCGCAGGAAGCCTTCGATGCCGGACTCATCACGGCCGATGACCTTGCATCCGCACGCAATGATATGCTCTCTGCAGAGCTTTCGCTGCTCTCTACGGAGCTTAACCACCTGCTTTCATGCTATTCGCTATCGTTCGCGCTTGGCATGGATATCGATGAACTGACCGCAAGCTACGCTACAAGCGAGGAGAATATTCAATGAGCGAAGAGAACAAGAAGGACCTCACCGAGCAGGTAGAGGACTCGAAGATATCATTCAAGGACCTTTCCAAGAAGGGAAAGTCATCACGCTTTGATAAGATCACGACGCTCGTGCTTCTTCTGATCTGCATAGCGCTTGCATTGTATGTCATATTCGGAACGGTGACGGTAAAGGCTCCCGAAGCCGTGTCCATGGTGACGGAGACAAGCATAAACGTCTCTGTCGAAACTGCCGAGCCCGGGCTTTTCCAGCGCTTTACGCGCCTCAACGGTGAGATCGGCAGCGATAATTCAGATGTATCGGTGCTGCCAGATACATCAGGCACAGTCTCCTCCGTGCTTGTCAGGAGAGGTGACAGCGTCGCTAAGGATCAGGTAATCGCATATATCGACCCATCCCGTCCGGGCCAGAGCTACAAGGAGAGCCCTGTGACCAGTCCGGTGGATGGCATCATCACGGCCATCCCTGTCTCGATCGGCGAGACCGTATCCGCATCGACGCCTGTCGCGACGATCTCCGGAGATAAGACGCTGTATATCGAGGCATCGCTGCCTGAACGCTACACAGGGACCGCCGAGGTCGGGATGAGCGCATACTTTACCAGCGTCGCATATCCTGGCGAGCAGTTCGAGGCAAGGCTCTCCTTCATCTCCCCCAGCGTCAACACGGCGAACCGCACATCGGATATCGAGCTTGAGATCGTAAGCGGTGCCGAGAAGCTGAAGGAAGGCATGTTCGTCACCATTGATCTCGTCACGGAGGAGCAGGATGGAGTGATAACCGTGCCTTCCAGCTCGCTTACTTCCGTGCTTGACGGAAGCATCGTATATACGGTCGTTGATGGAAAGGCTGTCAGGACACCTGTCGAAACAGGCAGCAGCAATGATACGCGCACAGTCATAACAAGCGGAATCGAGCCCGGAGATACCATCATAACCGCGGGAACCGTCTCTGACGGAAGCAGCGTCAATATTCTTTGATAAGGAGCGAGCGATGACATTATCTGAACTATCGGTAAGACGACCGGTTCTGATGACGATGATCTATCTTCTGATCGTCGTGATCGCGCTGGTCTTCCTTCCAAGGATGGAGATAGCGCTCTATCCTGATATCGACCTTCCGGTAATCACGGTCTTCGTCGACTGCAATGATGCAGGTCCGGAGGAAATCGAGCAGCAGGTGGCGAAGGAGCTTGAGGAGTATTTCAGCTCGCTTGAGAACCTGGATAACATCACGACGGTATCGAGCGACGGAAGCTGCATCGCGATCCTTGAGTACGATTACGGCACAGACCTGGATGATTCGGAGCGTGACCTGAACTCGGTCATCACGATCCTTTCCCAGCTCCTTCCTACATGGACAGAGACTCCTCAGTACTTCCGTCTCGACTCGATGGGCGCATCATCGGCGCTTACCCTCTCGCTCACCAGCGATACGATGACGCTTGATGAGCTGAAGATGCTGGGCGAGAACACGATCTCTCCCCTTATCGAGAGGCTTCCGGGAGTCGGACAGGTATCGGTCAGGGGCGGAAGCGATGTCGAGTACCATATCGATGTAGATCCGAACAGGCTCGAGGCATACGGACTCACCCTTTCCCAGATCATCGCGGCAATATCCGCAGACAATATCCAGGCAACAGGCGGACAGATCACGGAGAACAGCATGAATCTCCAGGTCGCGGCTGATGCCAGATACGTCAGGTTCTCGGATATCGGCAACACGGTGATCACGACTATCGACGGCACGCCAATAAAGATAAATGACGTGGCTACTGTCGTAAGAGGCAATGACGACACATCAAGGAGCGAATCCTATCTCGGCACGGAGAGGATCGTCACCATGAGCATCACGAACGACTCTGATAGCAATGCCACGACAGTCGCATCCACGGTGCTTGCCCAGCTGGATTCTATCAGGCAGGAGCTGCCTGAAGGCGTGAGCCTCGACCTTCTCCGTGATTCGACCGAGATGGTCCAGAGCACGATGAGCGAGGCCTTCAATTCCCTCTGGCAGGGAGTGCTTCTTGCAGCGCTGATCATATGGCTCTTCCTGCGCGGCATAAAGACGACGATCATCATCTCGCTCTCGATGCCTATCTGCGTGCTGATAACGATGATGGTCATGTCGATATTCGATGTGACGATAAATTCGATGAGCATGTCCGGCCTCATCCTCGGCATAGGAATGATAGTCGATGCGTCGATCGTCATCCTTGAGAATACGTACTCGTATCGCCAGCTTGGCGAGAAGAGCGCCGTCGCGGCAATCCTCGGAAGCAAGAACATGTTCAATGCGATCATGGCCTCGACGCTCACGACGATCTGCGTATTCATCCCTGTGATCATCTTCAAGAATGATCTTGAGTTCCTTGGGATCATGTTCCAGGACATAGTCATCACGATCTGTATCTCGCTCGCCTGCTCGCTCTTCGTGGCAGTGACGCTGGTGCCTGCCCTCTGCGGCTCGATCCTCAGGATCAACACAAGGACGCAGAAACCTCTGAGGATAAGGTGGATGAAGAGGATCGACGATGCGATGGCTGGGTTCGAGCTGTCGATGAACAGAGGATACGTCAGGCTGCTGGCATATTTCATGCGCCACCGCTTCCTCCTGATCGTGCTGCTGATCCTGCTCTTCGCATTCTGCCTCAAGCTCTTCCCGCTCCTGGGATTCGACCTCATGCCTCAGCAGACGACCGATGACGAGGTCACGCTGGATCTTGAGCTGGAGATGGGTACGAGCATAGACGTGACGAGGGAGTACGTGATGGATATGTATGGCAAGATAGAGTCAGTGCTTCCGGAAGGCTCCTATGAGAGCATCCAGCTTTACATCGGAACAGGAATGCTCACGACATCTGAGAACTCGGGAAGCATCTCTATCAAGCTGCCTGACATCACGGAGCAGACGATAAGCGCTTCCGAGGTGCAGGATCTCATCAGGCCATTCATGGATGATGACCCCTCTGCGGACTGGATCTTCGAATCAAATGCCGTAGGCGGCTCGAGCGCGATCGACGTTGAGATCCACAGCGAGGACATAGATCGGCATAACGCCTTCAACGATCACCAGCGTGCTGCAGACAGCGATCTCCGGCACTACGGCATCGACGATCTCGACATTCAGCAGCTCTGAGACATACGATGTCGTCGTCGAGATAGATCCGGAGACGCTGACGACGGTCGATCAGCTCGGCCAGCTCCTCATACCATCGAATTACGGAATGATCCGCCTCGATACGGTGGCATCGTTCGAACGCACGACATCGCCTGTGTCGATCACGCGTGAGAACAGGGTCAGGGTCAATCATGTTACGGCGGACCTGCTTCCTGGCTACAGCGCATCGGTCGTGCAGAACGAGGTAAACGCGGCGCTCGATGAGTATCTCATACTCCCAGACGGGATAGAGATCGTACAGAGCGGTTCGATGAGTGATTTCGCAGGTTATATGGGAACGCTCATCATGATCGTCCTGCTTGCCCTCTTCCTGGTATATGCGGTCATGGCAGCGCAGTTCGAATCTCTGATCGATCCGCTGATCATATTCGCGACGATCCCGCTCCTGATGATCGGAGTGATAGCCATCCATCTCATCTATGGGCAGTCGTTCTCGCTCTTCTCGATCGTCGGCATCGTCGCCCTCATCGGAGTCGTCGTCAACAACGGCATAGTCCTTATCGACTGCATCAACCGTCTGGTAAGGCAGCGCGTACCTGTGCGCCAGGCATGCCTGCAGGCTGCATATGGACGTCTCAGGCCGATCCTCATGACGACGCTCACGACGATCCTCGGCCTCATTCCTATGGCATTCTTCCCAGGAGAAGGCGCGGAGATGCTTCAGCCTATCGCGCTGACATTCACCGGAGGAATCCTCACGGGTGCGTTCCTGACGCTCCTCCTCTCCCCCGTCCTCTATTCGATATTCAACGAGAGACGTGAGAAGAGGTACGATGATCCTGAATCGCTTACCAACCAGCTCAGGGAGTACGATGGCAGGAGGCTGATGAAGCTCGATGATTTCGTAGGCTGATGAAAAAGACGGAATGAATCAGAAAGCTATTGACATGATATGCCATAAAGCGCTAGATTCATTCCGTTGTCTTGCGACTGTTGTATAATGGCTATTACCTCAGCCTTCCAAGCTGAAGATGCGGGTTCGATTCCCGTCGGTCGCTTAAGGGCCCCGGATATCATCCGGGGTTTCTTCATGCCTTATCCCTACATTTTCAGGCATTCTGCCGATAACCCGACAGATGCTGCGGAATGCGTTGATAGAACTATCTGGCGAAGGCGCTATGATATCCATAGAGGCATTCCATGAGATATCACTGCATCATTCCAGCTGCTATCGCCACGCTCCTCTCGTTCTCCTGCGCATCCGCAGACATTCCGCAGGAAGGCTGCAAGATCACGATGGAGCCTGAGCCTGTGGTCATGGTGATCAATGAAGTGAAGGAGGAAGGACAGGATCCTGCGGCAAAGGCTGATGAGGAGACTGCCTTCTCGATAATCTCCTCCAGCCCAGGCCTGCAATCAGCGCTCCTGACGATCGCATATCCCAAATCTGCCGATCTCTCGCTCCTTTCCGTCGATGGCGGCGGCCATATCACAAGGATAGAGGCTGATGGAAGGACCGCATACGTAACGATAGGCGGACTGGAGAGCCTTACCTCCTATGACCTGACGATCTGTTATTCAGATTCACCTGCCGCAGGCCCGGTCAGCCTGACGACAGGCTCATTCGCCGGAAGGTACAGCTGGACACCTGCGGACGGCAGCGCCGCAGATCCGTTCGTCCTCCGCGTCAGCGAGGCTCCAGCAGGTTCTGCATACCGCTATCATATATTCCTCGATCCTGAGGACTCCGCATTCCCAGACGGGCATGACGAGGACATCCGCATAGCTCCGCTCGTGGAGGCTGGCGAGCCATCGCTTGACGGCATGAGATACAAGGATGCCCCTGCATCATACAAGTGGACGAACGAGAAGTGGAACACAGGCAGCATGGAGCCTTCGAAGATAAGATACGTCAAGGCTGCCGATACCGGGACAGGCGATGAGATACGCACCATCGTCGCCTCAGTGGCCCTTGGCTTCACCGCGGAGGCAGATGTGCGCTATGCCTTCCATGAGGATGGAGGGACTGCATATCTCGCGTTCTACAACCGCATGGATCCGGGTATCGCGGACGGATTCCTGAAGAAGAATCCCTCGCCGGGAATACGGCCGTACGAGAGCGATGAGTACTGGTATGCCCTGGAGCGTGAATAGAAGGTAGTTTCCCTTCTGTCCTCTTCCTCATATACTCTACTCCATGGACATTCTCTTGGAGCGTTATGCAGAGCTTATCGTGCGCGGTGCGCTTAAGCTTGAGAAAGGTGATATCCTCTCGATAAATACCGAGGAGGAGAATTCGGAGCTGGCACATCAGGTTGCCAGGATAGCCAGGACAGTCACCGGGAACGGCAGCTATATCCAGCTTATCGAGAATGGGAAGGTCACGGAGACCGAGGAAGCAGAGAGCGAATATCCTATGACAGGACGGGCAACCGCGCTGCTCTATCTGCCGGTCTACCGCGCCTTCAAGGAGGCAGAGGAAGGAAAGCTCTACTCCGCGCCGGAGATCCAGGAGTTCAGGCATCTCTCTGAGCCTCTCGTCAACCAGGAGCCTGCCATTCCGTTCGTAACCGCTCCTGTTCCCTCCTCCGCATGGGGAAAGGCGATCGATGAGGATGGAGGCATAAGGGACGTAGCCTCGCTGCTCTCAGACCTCCTGTCGCTTGAGGAGGATGATTACCTCTCGCTTCATGGAGAGGGAGAGGATGTGCTTATCTATGAGCGCGACAGGCTCAACGAAAGAGCGTTCACCCGCTGCCGCATCACGGATGAGGAGGGAACGGACATATCATTCGCGTTCCTTCCTGGTTCCGCGTTCGCGACAACGTTATCCATACTGCGCTCTGGACGTCGCTTCGTCCCCACGGTGTTCGCTTCAGACATATTCCGTGCCATTGATCCGGCGTCGGCTGAGGGATATATCACCATAACGCGGCCCGTGATGGTCTTCGGCAAGGCCATAAGGCATCTCTCATGCCGCATCGAGGGAGGAAGGATCGTTGATTTCACCACGGACGATGAGTCTGGAAGGCTCCTCTCCCTATTCCTGTCTCAGGATGAGGGGGCAGGAAGGATATCTGAGCTTTCCCTCTCAGAGGATGGATCAAGGGCTTCTGAGATAGAGCTGTTCGCCATCCCTGAATGGGACAGGATGAGGACGATCGCCCTCACCATAGGCGGCCCGAGACCAGAGAGCCTCAAGGATGATGAGGCAAGGAGCAAGGCAAACGACTCCCTTCTCACGCTCTCCCTACCGATAGGATCGGATACCACCGCTGTCTATGGATACGACAGCGATGAAAACGAGAGCGTGATCATGGAAGATGGCTTCCTTACGGAAGAATGATCAGGAATTGAGGTCAGCCACGAGCTTCAGGCCGCGCAGCGTATGAAGGGAATCAACGGAATCGAGGCGGGGTATAAGCTCCCGGATCGTCTGCGAGAGCCCGCCCGTGGCCATGACGTAGAGCTTCTCCCCTATCTCCCTCTCCGTGTGGGCGATCAGTGAATCTACAAGGCCGGCATAGCCCAGCATGATACCTCCGCGTATCGACTCCTGGGAGTCACGTCCCATGACACGGTCAGTGACCTTCAGCTCAACCTGGGGAAGCTGCGCGGTGCTGCCGAAGAGTGCGTTCACGGCCGTGACGAGCCCTGGGGCTATCGAACAGCCAAGCACCTCCGCCCTCTCATTGACCGCTGATAGCGTAAGGGCCGTGCCGAAGTCCACGACCATCACCGCCCTGTCGGGCTTCACATGGTGGGCATAGGCGAGGTTGCAGAGGATATCCGAGCCAAGCTCTGGGGGGATGGAGCTTCTGACAAGTCCCGTCTCTATGTCATGGGAGACGATCAGCGGATTGATATGGAAGAGGCGCTGCAGGTTCTTCTCCACCGATCTCGTGAGATTAGGTACGACGGAGGAGATTATCGCGCGATCGACGGAGCCCGGCCTGATGCCGCTCTCGCGGAAGAGCGCGTTGAACACCACGAAGTACTCATCGCTAGTCTTCCGCGTGTCGGTATAGACGCGGAACGACTGCACGAAGCTCTCGCCATCGAATATGGCGATCACTATATTGGTATTTCCGATATCCGCAGTGACAAGCATCAGATCAGCACCACCTGCTTGGTATTCTTATAGGCCTTGGCTCTCTGGGCGTTTATCGACTCATCGTTGATATAGTCCTCGAAGCTCATCAGCTTGTCGATAAGCCCATCAGGGGTGAACTCGATGATACGATTGGCTATCGAATCGACGAACTGGTGATCATGGGAGTTGAAGAGGACAACGCCCTTGAACTCGATGATACCGTTGTTGAGTGCCTGTATCGACTCAAGGTCAAGATGCGACGTAGGCTCATCGAAGATCATGCAGTTCGCTCCCTCCAGCATCATGCGGGCAAGCACTACCCTTACCCTCTCTCCTCCGGAAAGGACATTGCATGGCTTCAGGGCCTCGTCACCGGTGAAGAGCATCCTGCCCAGGAATGAGCGCACATAGGTGTCATCATCCTCGGTGGAGAACTGCTGAAGATAATCTGCGATGGACTCATTCTCCTTGAACATCCCCGAGTTGTCCTTGGGGAAGTATGAGAGGGAGGTCGTCACGCCCCAGGTATATGAGCCTGAATCGGGCTCCATCTCCCCAGCGAGGATCTGGAACAGCACCGTCTTGGCGAAGTGGTTAGGACCGACGAAGGCGACCTTGTCACCGGGATTGATGATGAGGGAGAGATTATCAAGGACCTTCTCTCCTTCGATCGTCTTCGAGAGGTTCTTGATCTCAAGCACGTTCTTCCCGATATCCCTATTGGGCTTGAACGCGACGTACGGGAAGCGCCTGGACGATGGCTTTATGTCATCGATGGTAAGCTTGTCGATGAGCTTCTTGCGGCTCGTGGCCTGCTTCGCCTTGGCGACGTTGGATGAGAAGCGCTGGATGAACTCCTTAAGCTCGGCGATCTTCTCCTCCCTCCTCTTCTTCTCGTCCTTCAGCTGCTTTGCCGCGAGCTGTGAGGACATATACCAGAAGTCGTAGTTACCGACATATAGCTGGATCTTGCCGTAGTCTATATCGCAGATATGGGTGCAGACGGTATTGAGGAAGTGCCTGTCGTGCGAGACGACGATGACGGTGTTGTTGAAATCCTCGAGATAGTCCTCAAGCCAGTGGATGGACTCCAGATCAAGGTGGTTGGTAGGCTCGTCCAGGAGGAGGATATCAGGATTGCCGAAGAGTGCCTGGGCAAGAAGCACGCGGACCTTGAGGTTATCCTCGATCTCCGACATCTTCCTCTCATGCATATCCTGCGGGATCCCGAGGCCATCAAGCATCTGTCCGGCGTTGGCCTCTGCCTCCCATCCGCCAAGCTCGGCGAACTCGCCTTCAAGCTCCGCCGCCTTGATGCCATCCTCCTCGGAGAAGTCCTCCTTGGAATAGATCGCGTCACGCTCCTGCATCACGTCATAGAGCTTCTGATGGCCCATGATGACGGTATCGATGACACGGTAGTCATTGAACGCGAAGTGATCCTGGCGGAGCACGGTCATCCTCTCACCCGGGGTGACGATGACCTCTCCGGTATCGGGCTCGATCTCCCCTGAGAGTATCTTGAGGAACGTGGACTTGCCGGCGCCGTTGGCACCGATGATCCCGTAGCAGTTTCCCGGCGTGAACTTGATGTTCACTTCCTTGAATAGCACCTGTGTTCCGTATGAGAGCGAAATATTTGAGGCAGTAATCATTCAGTTATACCCTAAATCTTTTATTCAGATGAAATAAGACAATATCTGCAATCAGATTGCACCATCAGGCACTCTACCTGATTAACGCGCCAAAGTCAATTGAGGTCCTCAGGCCATCTCCTCCAGAAGATATATCATGCGGATCGTGTCCTTCATCACCTTCCTCATGTCGATATCAGGCTCGGATCCATCGATCATCAGGGTCGGCACGACGCACATCGAGAAGGTATCCGATGAAAGGTAGATAAGGCCGAGGAAGTCAAGGAGATCGAGCATCTTCCCCTCTGAGAGCGCATCCATCACCTCCGTCTCCGTCGCGCTCTCGATATCAATGCCGATGATAAGCGAAAGAAGCGTCGGATGTAACTCATGCATGGCGACCTCCATGCCAAGGCTCCTTAGCTCAGAGCGCGTCATTCCGATGAAGCCAAGATACTCATCCACCCTCTCCTCATCGAGGAAGAAGGAAAGCTCGATCAGGCCCTTGCCGGAGAGCGTGTTATCAGCATCAACGCAGAGCGTGAGGAGAGGCTCTACCTTGAAATCAACCGATGCGATAGTCCTGCCGTCTATCGCGCCTGTATCCATCCAGCCAGCACCGCTGTAGAGGATCTCGGCATCATCATAGATGACGGAGATGGAGGCCCTTCCCTCCTCCAGAGAGATATCTGGGAGGATGGATACGGTTCCTCGTCCCTCGACCAGCCTTATATCAGAGAGCGAGCCGGCGATCATCGCAGCATCCCATAAGGCCTTCGTCTTATCGATAATACCGCCGAGGAGCAATGAGTCAAAGGAAATCCTCGAGTCCTCGATAAGGAACGGCATGGTCAGGGGAATGGCCAGCGCATAGCGGTCCCATTCATCGCCAAGGTCATACTCCGTTCTCACATCCTCTACAGCAAGCATCGCGGGAGAGATGGTGGCAAGGGTCACAAGCGGCTCTGCCCCGGCAAACGTGGAAAGGGAGAGCATGATCATCAGTATGGCTGCAATGATTCTCTTCATGATGTAAGGATAGAGCGGATCACCTGAAATGAAAAGGGAAGCCTCTCCTTGAGGCCTGGGCCCTGCCCTTCTCGGTAAGCCTCGCACCAGAGAGGGCCAGCTCCTGGCTATCGCAGAAGGAGATATAGATTCCTTCTATCAATCCATCAGACTGAGCCTCTGAGACGAGCCTCACGAACTCCTCATTACCCAGACGTAGATCCTCCTTTGAGGGAACCTTCCCCTTCAAGAGCATCCTTAGCATCCTATCCTGAGTATCCATGTCATCATGATAGCAGGCAATGGGAAGAAATGGGATATAGAAGAGAGATGCCTATATTGTCCTGGAAGGAATAGGCTATATAATCATTCATGGAGGAACAGCCATGTGCAAGGCATCTGATGTCGCGAACTTCTTTATAAGGCTCAGCCTGAGCGATAGCGAGGATTACATCACGAATCTGAAGCTTAACAAGCTTATGTATTATGCCCAGGGCTGGAGCCTTGCACGCCTCGGGAAACCTCTTTTCCAGAATGACATACAGGCCTGGAAATACGGCCCGGTGATTCCTGCGATCTATCATGATTACAAGAACTGCGGTAACAGCCCTATCACCGTCATCGACGAGTCATATTCAAATGATGTATTCTCAGGCAAGCAGTATTCTCTTCTCCTTGATGTATATGAGGAATATGGGAAATATACTGCTAGGGCACTTACATCGCTTACCCATAGGCCGGGGACTCCTTGGAGCCGGTTCTATGAGGAAGGCAGGAACGCGATAATACCTAAAGAAGCCTTAAAGGAATACTTCTCATCGCTTCCGCCGATGAGGCCATTCGGTACGGCAGTAATCTCTGATAAGGATATCCTAGGACACCTTGATCCTGAATCAGGGCATTATGTACTCCCATCAGCGGAAGATGATGAGGATGATTATGATCTCTAGGGAGGATATTTCCGAAGGCGATATCATAGATGCCTTCGTATATTTCGAAGACAATCCATCAATCGGCAAGAAGCGTCCGGTTCTTGTCATATCCCCAGAAGAGATGTTCGTGCTATCACTCAAGATGACTAGCCATCCTCCACGTCAGGTATATCAAGGTGAATACCCTGTCATGCGATGGAAGGAAGCTGGATTGAGCAAGCCTACTACAGTTAGGGCCTCCAAGGTCTTGAGAATCAGATATGACGATATAATCTGCGTCCGCGGACGGCTTGATGAAGCCGACATGATCCATATCAGGGCATTACTGAGACAGCTTTACGGGGCAGCGTATTGAAAACGAAAAAACCGGAAGCATCGCGCTTCCGGCCTATAGTTCCTAGGGGAATCGAACCCCTATTTAGAGACTGAGAATCTCCTGTCCTAACCATTAGACGAAGGAACCATGTAGAATCCTGACTGGGATGGAGGGACTCGAACCCCCAAAGGCAGAACCAGAATCTGCAGTGTTACCGTTACACCACATCCCAATTACTGAATCCTCAGCAAGACTACAGAATACGCGGAAGAATGTCAACAGCATTTCAAGAAAAATTTACATTCATTTCACATCTTCTGTCATAAGAAGGAATTATCAGGCCTTCTTAAAAGCCGAGACACGGGCGGATGCGCTCAGGTGGCTATCATCATGGAAACCATCCTTGAGATACATATACCCCAAGCCAGCCACCATCGCCCCATTATCGGTACAGAGCTTGAGGGACGGGAAGGTAACGGTGTAGCCTCCCTTCTCCAAGGCCTTGAGTTCCGAGCGAAGCAGCGAATTGGCCGCGACTCCGCCTCCTGCCGATACCCTCTTCAGCCCGGTATCCTTCAGGGCCTTCTTCACCCTTCGCATGAGTATCCCGACAGCCTGCCTCTGGAACGATGCCGCTATATTCTCCGGAGTGTCCTCCGCGCCTTCGCTGCGGAACTTGTCCTTCTGGTTTATCACGGCGGTCTTGAGGCCTGAATAGCTCATGTCATAGGGATGCTCCGTCCTGTCGAGCGTGGGGCCGGGGAAGAGGAAGGCGTTGGGATCACCGTCCTTTGAGAGGCGGTCTATCACGACACCGCCGGGGAAGCCGAGGTCATAGAACTTCGCGACCTTATCGAAGGCCTCTCCTATCGCGTCATCGATCGTGGTACCCATGACCTCAACCTTATCATAGCCATCGACGCGGCAGATTACGGTATGGCCGCCGGATACAAGTACCCCAAGATAGGGATACTCAAGCGGATTCTCAATCTGCGATGCATAGAGATGAGCCCTTATGTGGTCTATCCCTATGAAGGGGATATGCAGGGCCGATGCAAAGCACTTGGCGAAGCTCACGCCGACAAGCAGCGACCCAAGAAGCCCCGGGCGCGATGTCACGGCAACCGCATCAAGGTCCTTCTTCGTGATTCCAGCCTGTGCTATCGCAGCCTCAACCACCTGCGCTATCCATTCGGTATGCAGACGCGAGGCAAGCTCCGGCACGACTCCCTGATAGGGCTTATGAAGCTCTATCTGCGTAGCAATGACATTCGACAGTATCTCCCTGCCGTCACGTACGACGGCAGCGCTGCATTCATCACAGCTTGTCTCTATTCCCAATACGATCATTCAGCTTCCATATCGACGACCTGCCCGCCGGCCGCGGTCTCAAGGATAGCCTGCAGGTCAACGGCATTCCCCTGCTCGAAGAGATACTCATAGACACTCTTCGCCCATGGCACTCCGATCTGCACGCCATTCTGCATCGATTTCTCGGTGAGGTCCTGAAGATAGGACAGGCCGATATTGCCAAGATCTATCTCAAAGGAATCGATGTTCTTCTCATCCATGCTCAAGCCCCTCCTAGTATCCTTACGAAAGAAGATAATCACCACTGGTAGCATAAGTCAACAAGAATCTACGCTACCCATGCCTTTTTCACTGACTAAAAAAGCTCCCTCTGCAGAAGGAGCCTCAGCCAAAGATGGGAGTCGAACCCGCGACCTGCTCATTACGAGTGAGCTGCTCTACCACTGAGCTACTTTGGCGTACTGGGAGAGTATAGCTAATCAAAACATGAGATGCAAGTACCTTTTGAGGTTTATTCTCCTGATCGGCGAATCATGTCCCTGATTTCCTGATAAAAAGCAAGAACTAAAGGAGAAAGGCCTGTTTCATGCACAAACTCATATACACAATCGTGTTGTTTATCGTATCACAATCGTGTATCTCATTTATGGAGGTATGTCATGGAATTCTATTCCGCAAGAGAACTCAGAACCAATACGAAATCAATCTGGAAAGAGCTTTCAGAAGACAATGATGTCGTCATAACGAACAATGGGAAACCATGTGCCCTGATGGTGGGAATCCCGGAAGGACGGTTTGAGGAGACCGTACGAGCCCTCAGGCAGGCCAAGGCGATAGCTGCAATGGACAGGATGAGGAGAAAGGCGGAAAAAGACGGCTTCATGTCTGACCAGGAGATTGATGAAGCGGTTAGAGAAGCGAGGAAAGCGTGAACGTCGTCATTGATACGAATGTGCTAGTATCGGCAATGTTGTCACCTGGACGGAAGGCTTACGGAATAATTCAATCTGTCATTTTCGGCGATTTCCAATTGATATACGATTTCAGGATCATGGACGAGTATGTCCAGGTGCTACATTATGGGAAATTCGGTTTCGATGAGGATGACATCGCTGATTTCCTGTCACCAATAAGGGAGCACGGACTCCAGATAGCGGTGTCTCCGATGAAGGATGTGGCATTCAGCGATGAATCAGACAGGAAGTTCTTCGAGGTTGCGAAGGCTTCAGGAGCCGTCCTGGTAATCGGGAATATGAAGCATTTCCCTAAAGATCCGATAGTCATGAGCGTATCTGACTTCTATGAAAGGTTCCTCAATTGAGGAAACAACGTAAATCCATACCGCACCCTGGGACAACATATAGTCTAGGTCGATGACCTGGAGGTTGTCGCATCAGAGCACGTTCACGAACTTTCTGGCATAGGTGTTGTAGCTTATATCGGGATCCCCGCTGAGGTTGAGATGTTCCAGCGGATCCAGGTCCTCCAGCGTCAATGGCGTAAATAGTTCTCTAAGAGGTCAAGGACCTCAAGACGGGTCTTCGCATCTTCTCTGAACTCAAAAAACGTGCATCAGATGATTGCAAGCATTACCCCTAATCCTCTGTATTCATCATACGAAGGAAATATTGGAATCTGATAATAGATTCCGATTGCCATGTTGTAATGCCGCGCGAATTGGAATTCCGTAACTACCTTCGGCCTAAGCATCAGCCCATTATGCGCAAGGAATATTCCTGCAGCAGGATCTTGAGGTATCTCCGCATATTGCATGAAATATCCTATATCCAATCCAAGATATGTACGCGTACGCCACACCTGCATGAATTTCCAAGAGAAAGTAATACCTGGCTCGATCGAAAACTCGAGGGAAGCCGCTCCTCCCTGCCCTCCTAACGGACTGAGATAATAGTCTCCGATAGCATAGATTTCGAATTTGAAGGAATCGGTCTTTATGCCAAGATCGATTCCTCCTCCAACCGCGAGGGAGTTGCTCCTGACCATGCTCACGCGGCCAAATAGGTCATATGTAAACTCCGGCTTCTCTGGCGGCATTTCCCACCATTCAAGCTCACTGGCAGATCCTTCAGCTGCGCTGACCGGCATTACGGAGAGGCAAAGCGCAATCAAGACAATAAGGAATCTCATACGCCCGCCTCCTCTGATGCATCAGCATCCGAAGAATCAGGATCTTCTGATTCTCCAGGATCTTCAGAAGGCTCTTCCGTATCCTCTCCTGGATCCTCGGTATCTTCATCGCTTCCTCCAGAAATCTCATCAGGGAGGATGGATTGTATCGAATCAAGCTTATCTGCAGATCCCATATACTCGAACTCAAAGTTCTTTGAGCTATCATCGGCGTCAGTGACAAGCGTCAAGGAAACAGGCCCTGAATTCCTATCGCATGTCCAATCAAAGAGGAATGTATTCTGTCCTTCTTTCATGACTAAACCACTTATAGCATCAGGAATCTCTCCATCTGGTACTGTAAATACAATGGATCCGTCAGCTGATATGAAATCATAGGAATGCAAGGATATATCGTATGTACCATCAATCCTGACCTGATACTGGCTACTCGATGAGATAAGCTCCACATATATGAACGTACCATCCGCCTTAAGTGCAAGGGCACCATTATCAAGGACAGGATTCGAGTAAGCTGGCATGGCATAAGAGCCAATCACTGGATTTGGCATTGATTGATTACAACCGATTAAAAGCAATATCGGAAATGCAAGAAAAATCCTTCTCATTCATAACCCCAGATTATTCGGATCTACATCTTCAGCGGCTCTTCCGGTCTGAGTAACAGTATAAGTACCTACAAATTTCTGACTTCTTACACTTATGTTCTCAAAGCCGATTGAGGCAGGATACCACCCGGTTATCGTGATAGCTCCTGTGCAGGATCCTGTTCCATTATAATCGACATCCATAACATAGCTTCCATTTATCTTCATGAAGGAAGTCTCTCCAAAGTCCTTATATTGGAATGTGATATGACCTCCTATTCCTGCAGCTGATGCGGAATATCCAATCGTACCGCCGTCTCCTTGAATACTGTCCTGACTGATGACCGCCCCATTTGTCAGGCTTCCCAGGCCAGCTTCATGTACCTTAGAATAAATACTGCTGTCCTTCCATCGCTGATTCAACTCTGATGATCCCGGATACTGCGTAAGCAATGTCGTGTCAATATATTCCCATGGCTTCAGGCAATAGACCTGCATAGCCTGGATAAGCTTAGCTCCTGTCAATGCGCTATAACCGGAATCTATCTTGCTCCACTCGCCTTCCCTGCCTATCTTATCGACTCCTTGTATGGCGATCCAGCACTGCCTGCCAAAATCAGGGGTATACAGATCGTTGAGTATGGCCATATCCTCACCATTGGCATATTCAGAGAACGTCGCGGTCTTTTCGATATATCCTTCAGCGTCTATGCTGGACGGCTCCGTCGTCCAGATCCTGACATTGTAATAGTCAACACGGTTATCGATCTTCATCGTTGCCGCAACGGGATACAGCCCTCCGGATGCAGTCATTCCAGAGGTATAAAGATTATCTGACACATTATAGCTATCAGGAGCATCAGGCCGGCCGAAGCTTATGACCTCATAACCACCTAGCTCAGTATCGCAAAGATATGCGCTTAACTGCGAACCATTCCATGTAGCGACAGTGAAATATTCATAAGATGTCGCCCCACCGCTTATAGAACGCGTGGCAGAAGAGTATTCAAACTCTACGGTCCTGTCAGATTCAGAGACAGGAATCTCAAGGAGATTAGTCCATGTGCCACTAGCAGCATCTGATCTTCCATATACGACATATCTCCAATCAGAATGTCCCTCATCAGATGCACCAAGCGCATCGACTATCGTGAATGTGAACCTGCTTGGGTTCTGAAGGATATTCACAGATGCAGGATCTACCGTAGGCGGAGAAAGCAGGAATCCTGAGGCAATCGAGGGATCTCCATTCGCCGTAACTCCATTTACCTCTCCTATCGCCCTTACGCTATATGAATACTCTACTCCAGGCTTTAGGTTCGATGTATCGACATAGCTCATCCGCCCTCCGGATTCAGCAGGTTGATCATTACCAGCCACAGTGGAATAGATCCTTCGTTCTGATTCGCCATCGGAATAGCGATAGATTTCCCAATCGAAGGCCTTAGAAGGATCGTCATCAGGATACATAGCTTCCCAGGAGAGGGTTATCGAAGTTAAGGAATCACCTCTTGATGCAGTGAAATCAACAGGAGCCGAAGGCGCACCAGGAATACGGGTATATCCTACTCTTCTTGAGCCTGGTTCACTGCTTTCCCCAGAATAGGATACAGAAACAATCCTGAAGAATATCGACTGACCGTAATACTGCGTATCAGGGTAGAAATCAAAGGTATTCGTATTCCAGGAAATAATATAATCATCGGCATCAAGGGAAGTTGGCGTAGCCGTATTCCAGTCACCATCGTATCCGGTAGTACTCCATTGGATCCTATATCCGCGGATATTCTCAAGGGAAGACCACTGAAGCCTTATGTACTCCTCTGATTCACCCTGAGTAGCGGTAAGATCAGATGGGGCGGCAAGCAGCCAGCCGAATGTGATATCAGAGAAAGAGCCGACCAGGTCAACGATAGAGAAACTTCTGGCTCTTACGCGATATGCATATACCTCTCCAACCTCTACATCATTATCCGTATATGATGTTCCTGTAGGCGCATCTGCAAGCCTTTCCCATTCCAGTGATTCCTCATCCACTTCGGTTGATCCAGCCTCTGCCCTGTATACCTCGTAATAGTCAGCGCCATTAACACCGTTCCAGCTGATGATTATCCGAGAGGAGTTAGACGCCTTCGTCGCAAATACCGCAGTTGGAGCCGTACCTGTGAAATCAAGGCTTGATGATGTCTCTCCTGTCCCTGTTCCATAATCAACAGAGCTATCATCCCAGATGGAAAGATTGCAGGAAGAGAATAAAACGATGAAAAAAGATATTAGAATAAGATTTACCTGCTTCATATCTCACCTGCTAGGACTGATGAATGGTCGGACGATATCTTCCCGATCTATGACTGTTTCAGCATCCTTTCCATCAATGGTAACCGTATATACGCCTTTCCCTGAGCCAAAGGTTCCATAATCATTCTCACTGAAATAATCGTAATCCTCAAATAATGGGAAAATGTTTCTATATTGAATTATGGCATCATTATATTTCTGATTATCCATGCTTACATCAATAGTGCCATTCCCATTATATCCAAGAAGAATCAGATAATCAGTTCCGCCAGAATCACCTGACTTGGAATTATTTCTATCATCTCCTTCCTGAACATCGAATTCAATATTCTTGCTTGTAGTAAGAGAAATACCGAAACTATCAATATGAAATTTGTTCAAAGACAAGTAATTTATTGACGGGTTATACTCCGTGGCTAATCTTTCGCTTTGCAGATGGACAACAGCCGTCCCATTTTGATATGAAATGTCGTTACTACAAGGGTCAACTGAGTATAAGAACCAATCATGACTAAACTTATTACCACCAAGTTCAAATACATCAAAAGCTGTCATATTCTTGTGGACAGTCTCGTCCGCTTCCTTTAACGGAGCCTGTAGCATCTGATTGACAAAATTAACATACTCCTCCGCCTTGAGCACAAAGGATTTCGTCGATCTGCTCCGCGCTGTGGTCAGCTTATCATGGAAGGTAAAGCTGATGTCGGCAAGCCACTTCCTGAGCGCCTCCGGCTCCATGTTCGGAAGCCTGCTGTACAGCTCGCTCATATCTCCTGAAAAAGTGTCCGCAGCGATGTCATTATTCGCCGCAAATCTGTACAGGGCGCTGACCAGCTCCATGACCGCTATGTGGTGCTGCGAAAAAGACTTTGCCGAGGCCGACATATGCTCCATATAACTGTCGACCTCTTCCGCGATCTCGTCCCTTGTGCCCATACGGATTTTTTTAAAAAGGCCTGACAGCTCTGCATCCGTTATCATGCCGCTCTCCCCCATCTCCTGAGGCGCGATTTCCTTAATGTTAATCGCCCGTGACGCCCCATAAATTCCTCTGTAGGATACGGCTTCCCTTGCGCTGCTGTAAGACTGGGCAAGCTCCATCATGCTGTCGCAGACTTGTCCGATCCCCACTGTGACAACAGCGCCGATCATGCGCCGGACATATCTGCAGAATCTGTCGCATTCATCCGTTAATTCCGGGACTTCATTCTCATTTTGAAGCTGAACAAGCATTATTGTATTTCCAAGATAGGAAAAATATTTCGCGCTCCATTTTTCGCCGAGCCGTTCCTCCGCCTGCTTCTGAACAGATGTCGCCAAAAGGAGCGGATTCATGCCTTCCGGCACCTGAGTAGAAGAAGTATGGATCACCAGACAGCAGAAAAAAGGACCGTCAAAGGAGATCTGATAGTCATCCAGATATCTCGGGATCTCTTCCTCCCGTATCCTTCCCTCGATCAGCGTAGAATAAAAGTTCGCCTGCAGAAGCGGCAGCGACTCCATATAGTATTGCTGCAGCACCGCCACGCTGCGCTTCTCGCTGATCTCCTGATCCAGCTTGATCTTAAGCTGTGTAAACACGTTGGTCAGTTCCACGGAGTTCACCGGCTTCAGAATATATTCCTCGACTTCAAGATGAACGGCTTCTTTTGCATATTCAAACTCATCGAATCCTGTGAACAGAAGGATTTTCGTCGCAGGATATTCTGTCTTGATTCGGCTGGAGAGCTCCAGGCCGTCCATGTACGGCATCTTAATATCTGTCATCACCACGTCCGGCTGATATTCCTCCACCATCTCCAACGCCTTTACCCCGTTGTTCGCATATCCGATGACTGAAAATCCAAGCCCCTCCCAATTGATCTTTTTCATAATGACCTGGATCACTTCATCCTCATCATCCACTAAAAGCACTGTATATGTATCCATATCTTATCTTCTCCATGCGCGTATGTTATCATATCGCATTATTATAACAAAAGCACGGAAAAAAGTAAACGATATGCCCCTGTCCCCAGTTTTAAACGGTAAAAATATATTTGCCTGCCATATACCAATGAATTTCTAAGAAAAAATAAGTTATCCACAACACTGGTTATTCTTCCGAACTTATTCACTTTTAAGGTCCTGATGGCCGAATTTCCTCTTTTTGTAGATAATTCAGTTCATTTTCCTCTTGGCAGGCACCACTTCCTTTTGCTATACTTATCTCAGTTGTATGACTGTGTATATTCATCAACTGGAAATATATCTTCTTTTGTTATCTGCTGGCCAAAGCTTTCTAACAAATCAGAAGATATATTTTTTTGCTTCTTTTTAATCCCGTTTTTCTCCAGATAATAATACTCATACAGCTGCTTCATAAAATCTGAGATCTGTGCCATCAGATAATGGTTCTTCTGCGCCTGGTCATCCCAGCTGCATGTATGGGTAATACTTCCCTGCCAGTTCTTCTGCCGGTTAAATCCTTCATTCTCTATCTTCCAGCGCTTTCTTCCTGTTTCCGCCATCTTTTCCGCATTCCCTTTGGTAATCCTTATGCTGCTCAGCCATTGGAATTCTGTTGTTTCTCCAGCCTTTTCTTCCCGATATCTTAAT
>CASFZR010000039.1:427-18516 GCA_949299185.1 uncultured Spirochaetales bacterium | reverse complement strand
TGCGGACTGAAAGGGATTCGCTGGAGAAAATGCGTGATATTTCTCACGAGAGGATGCTTAGCAGAATTGAAATGGAAACGATGTTCTTGTCCTGTGGTTTAACCATAGCATCTGAAGAGTCAGCAGACAGGTCCCAGCGGTTATCAGCATGGCTGGATCTTACAAAGGCAGACGATAAGACTAAGGATTTCATCACGCAGAAGATGATTGAAGAAATGCAGGGAGGAAGCAAAACCGGTTTCTTTCCATATATGAAGGATGATGCAATCTGGTTTGACCAGCATTGGATTCTTCTGATAGGCAGGAAATAGCCAGTCCCGCCAGAGGATTGAAATCGGCGGGGTTAAGTATGGGACTACAAAGAAGAACTCCTCAGAATCGATCCGGCTGATTTCAGCAGCTGGCCTGAAGGGACTCTTGAGCATATCCTCGGTGATATGTGACGGAAAGAGGCAAGGTAGGTGACTCCGCCTCTCTCAATTTGAACCCTGAAACGAAATTCACACAATGAAACGCAAATACCCATATGGGTGGCTAAAGAATCTGAAAGCACATAAGAGGACTGGTTTTCCTCATCGACATCTTCCTGTTAATCTCTATAGCGATGCTTATCCAAAGATGATATCTAATTTATAATTCATTGTAATAAAAAGAATAATCTTGGTGATAATTGTGTTGCAGAGATATGCCTCAGAATCCCGATTGTATCAAAAGTGTAAACATCACATGATCCAAGGGATTGATTCCCATATACCGGCATCAGCTTTTGTGTACTTCGATACGATATTTGCTTTGATGTAAGTGTTCATGGAGAAGAGTATGAGCTATGGAGATTATAGTACTGTACTGTCTTTGCTATAGCGCAAATCAATCTCAACATCCAGACAACTAATCAGAGAGTGCATGATAGAGATTGTTGAAAGGAAACGTAATGCTGGCTCAGATCTGATCCCAAAGGTTCTTGAGACGTTTGGAATATATAGGCTGCGTGGTACAGGTAGCGTAGACTCTGTCACGTCCATGGACTAGACTCATTTCATGGACGCAGAGCTACAGCAGATTGGCAGGATAGCATATAGGAAAGCAAGGAGTTCCTTTCTCTTCATGATCGGTTGCTTAGTGCTATCTGCCGCTATCGGAGGCGCTCTGATCGTAACAAGCGGCATCGCGCTGCAGAGTACGCTCTCCGCTGCCTGCTTCCTTATTGCAGTATTATGCTACATGGTCGTCCATGAGGCCATCCACCTCGCCTTCATGGCACTATTCTCCAGAGGTAATGTACGTATATCATTCAGCTTTCCCACGATCTCCGTGGGAAGCGATGCCTTATATAAGCGAGGGCAGTTCATCACGATAGCCCTTTCCCCAGCCATCGGTCTGGGTGTGCTTCTGGCTCTGATGCTATTGGTCGTTCCTCAAGGATACGCTTTTCTCCTCAGCCTCCTTCTCGTCATGGATATCGCGCTATCCGGCGGTGACTTCTTCCAGGCCTTCGCGGCTCTCAGGTATCCGAAGGACGCCTTGTTCCAGGATGATGGCGATGAGACGCTGGTATTCGTATCAGGGCGCTGACCGCTGCTTCCTTCTGTATGCGGCATAGCATATGCCGAAGTAGAGGCTCCAGCCGACGGGAACCACGTACCATACGACCTCGACGCCGAAGCGGGGTGCCAGCACCACCGATCCTATGACACGGAAGGTCAGGTTCGCGATGCTTGCAAGCGCGAAGAGGCGCATCCTTCCCATGCCTCTCAGCACTCCTCCTGTGACAAGCGCCGCTCCGAGTATCGTATAGAACCAGCAGAGGAACGAGATGTAATGCTCTCCCGTGCCATATGCCGCGGCAGTTCCCTCCGCGCCGAGGAAGAGTCCGATGATCCGAGTGTTGAGCGTAATGAGGATAAGCAGCGTGATTATTCCCGATATGGCGATGAGGATAAGGCCTATTCTGTAGCCCTTTCTGATCCTGTCCGTCCTGCCGGCACCGATGTTCTGCGCCGTGTATGGGCTCATCGCGTTGCCGACCGCTCCCAGAGGCACGGTAACGAGGCTATCGATGCGAATGGCCGCGGAGTAGCCTGCAAGGACCTCCGGCCCGAATCCGTTTACGACGCTCTGCACCAGCATCATGCCGAAGGATATCGTGGACTGCTGGATCACGGATGGTATGGCGATAGCCGACATGGAGCGGAACAGGCTGGGGGAGAATGGCGTTCCGATCCTCCCTTCCATGCCCTCCAGCACTCTTAGGAGTATGATGAGCGAGAGCAGCGCGGAGATCGCCTGGGATATCAAGGTGGCCCATGCTGCGCCGGCTACTCCCATTCCCATGGCCGCGACAGCCGCGATATCGAGCGCGACGTTGAGAATCGAGGAGAATATCAGGAGGCAGAGCGGTATGGAGGACTTTCCCAGCGAGTTGAACACCGATGAGAGGATGTTGTACATGAAGAGGAAGGGCAGGCCGAGGAAGTATATCCTAAGGTAGAGTACGGCATCCTCGATTATCCTCTCTGGCGTGTTGAGTGCGCGCATCATTGCAGGCGAGAGCACGTATCCTGCCACGGCCATGACTATCGAGAGGACTAAGAATGAGATGAGCGCTGTGGAGATGCTTTCCTTCATCTCCCGCATCCGCCCAGCCCCGAAGGCTCTGCTCGTGAGGACCGTCGCTCCAGCGCCGCCTCCGATCGCCACTGCGATAAAGACCGATGTAAGCGCGTATGAGGCTCCAATGGAAGCAAGCGCATCCTCGCCGATGAAGCGTCCGACGATCACGGAATCGGCCATCGTGTAGAGCTGCTGGAAGAGATTGCCGAGCATCATCGGCCACGAGAGGAGGAGTATCGCCCTCAGCGGCGGATCATGTATAAGATAATCATCCCTTGCCATCAGCTTCGTCCTTATATGCTATCAGAATACAGATCACGTGCTAGCAAGGAAAGAGGGAGACGGCAGCCATCTCCCTCATCCTGTCAATTGATTCCTGAAGCGTTCCCGTTCTGAGAAGCGCTTATCGGCAGATCAGCCTTCCTGCTGAAGCACAAGCTCGAAAGGTACCCCTGTGATGTCGACGATGGTAATTGCACCAGCGTCGTCTAAGAATGGCAGGCGTAGATCCTCAGCGATTATGGCATCTCTTTCCTCATCGTACCTGCCAATGACTGCTTCCTTTCCATCTGGTATCGTGTAATGTATGTTTCCCTCTCCGTCGAAATCGCATCTAAAGGCAAATGAATCGTCATACCCCATGCCTGGAAACATCACGGAAAATACGATCCTGCCAGGAAGGAATGTTGCCTCTACGTATGGAACAATCGAAATATACTCCTGTCCCTCTTCCGAATCCCTTAGGCTGTTTATCAGCTCGGCCTTGTCCTTGGACGCGTAGGTATCAGGATCTGTTGCGATCTTGTAATCGGCCAGGCTGTTCAATACACCATCCTCATCAAGCGTGAATGTCCTTCCATAGAGCATGGATGGATCTACGGCTGCGAAAAGCGCTGCAGAGCATAGCAGCATGATCAAACCAATCAGTTTTTTCTTCATATAGGTGAATCTAGCTCTAAAAAATGCTGTAAAGAGCTATATGATAAGTATTAATAGAAATGTGATCTTATGTGGGATATATGCTGTCTGTCATCACAATGACATCGTTACAGTTGCTTACGATAGCGGTCAGGATCCATTATGCTATTTTAATCAATCATTATCATTGAATAGGTATATCATATTTGTATGTCTTCTTAGGCTTTCAATATTATTTTGAATTAGTTTCCATGATTCTTTATAATCATCTCCTAAGGTAAGTCCATTCTCTTCTATATAGGAGATGAACGCCTGCCAGTCGTGGCCGAAGCGATCTGAGAAGTCATAGGCCAGATCCGTCTTCCTGTTGTCGTTGACGGATCTGACGATCCCGTAGAGCGCGTGTTCGATATTCCTCGAGAGGTAGAATATGGAGTAGGGGATTCCCGATGGCAGCGTCCTGGTCTCTATGAGCTTCCTGACGTTCTTCCGTCTCCTGCTGTTCCTGTCCGCGATCGATTCAGGGCAGGGCGTCATGATCTCCTCCTCGGTATATATGGCATGGGTCGCGGAGGGATCCATGACTATCCTCTCATCAGGGATGAAAAGCCCGTCGGTATCGGCAATCTGGATGACACGCCTTATGTCCTTCCTGTCTAGTCCGTACTTGCGCATCTCATAGCGCGCGATCTCGTCTATCTCCGGAAGCGGATTCCCTGACTTGTAGCGCTTTATCAGGGGATCGCCATGGTAGATGTGGAATATCACGGGATCGGGACGGAAGTAGCTCTTCACTATCGAGTAGAGCGCGTTCTCCTCGCTCTTTCCCTCCGTGATGAACAAGACGAGCCTATTCATGGCGCCTCCATGCCTTGCGGAGCGCCCTCGCGATATCATGCGGATCCGTCTCCCCTGATAGCGCCTTGTCATTGGATAGCAGGACCGTCCTGAGGTAGTAGTTCCTCAGGTTCTCCGTATCCGGGATATCCTCGGGGAGCCTGATGTACTTATCGTCGGGATCTGCGGTGGAGATGATGAGCGAGCGCCGGTCTATCATCTCAAGCACGCGCAGGTTATGGCTCGTGAAGATGAGCTGGCCCGCGGCTCCGTTGCGGAAGACCTCCATGATCTCTCCTAAAAGATACTCGTAGATCGATGCATCCAGCTCATCGATTATCAATGCGGAGCCGCGCTCGTTGTATACGAAGACCAGCACGGAGATGAGCGATATGAGCTTTATTATCCCTTCTGATTCTGACCTGAGCGGTATCGGGGTGCCGTTCTTCAATGAGTGCAGCGAGATCGATCCGTCGCTAGCCTTGATAATATTTATAGACATATTAGGAATTATCGTTCCTAGAACGGAGTTTATATCAGATATTACTTCTCTGAGATTATCCTCCTCCTCTCCCTCTGCCATGAATGGCTTTGAAAGATCCAGGACCATTCTTCCCTTTACCTTATGCTTTCCGTCATAGCGGAGGAAATGCAGGGGGAGCATCATGCGGCCTCCTGCGCGTCCCTCTCCTTGGATGACTATCATCGAGGTCCTGGCATACTCTCTCAGGCTGTCCGTGAGAGCATCACCGGATTCTGTGAAGAATGTGGAGCATCCCGTGCCGCCGGCCTTCTCTTCGGTCCTGCCGCGGTATGTGATCTGCTCGCTCTCTATATGTGCGTCATGCTTGCCAGCTATGGTGAGCAGATAGCTGACAGGCGCGCTCCTCCCGCCCTCATCCTCGCAGAGGAGGGAAAGCCCTATCTCCGCCTTGTCGGAGTCTATGTTCACCAGGTCATGGGTCCGCCCGGGAAGGCATGAGCCTGACATCACCCTCTGCAGGATATCGAAGGCCTCGATCGCGGCGCTCTTGCCGGAGCCATTGCGGCCGAATATCGCAAGGAGATCAGAGGGGCATTCCTCCCCGTAGAGTACCTCCGGCATCTGGAAGCTGCCGTTCCTGACGTTCTTGAATCCCTTGAGGCTCAGGCCCGCTATCCGCACCGTCATAGTCAGAACGTGATGGTCCGCTGAGGGGCCGTGAACGAGGAGAAGACCGCTGTCGCATCCTCTAGGTAGAATACCTCGGTGTTCCCGTCATCGGGATCATACATCCTCCTCAGGTCAGGATAGGCTTCAAGCATCGATACCCGTGCTTCCCTCCTGTCATCTTCTACTGCCTTCGCGGCCACCCTGAGCCACGTGCCGTCCAGGAAGGCGCAGATCTCTATGCGTGGGTTGGCATGAATCTGCATCGATACGGATTTCCTCTTCCCCGTCTGTATGTAGAGGCGGCCTTCGAATTGATGTATCGTCCCGAACGGACGCACGCGTGGCTGGCCGTTATCATCGGTCGCAAGGTAGTATGTTCCTGCTTTCTTTAGGAATTCCAGTACTTCTTCCATATCCATTCCTCCTGTATATAGGATAGCACGCGAGGAGGGGTGATGGGGTGTGTATATTCGGTGTATCTCAGCATGTGCTAATGGCGTTTTTGCGCACATGCGCAGAATCTTGCCGATGATTTTGCAGAAACGGTAAAATCGTCGATAGGTTTTTTTAACATAGCGTTAAAAGCGCGTGAAATACTTTGACAAAGGTGGCCTATTGCCTAATACTGAAAACACAATATCTAAAGAAGGAGAATCCGTATGAAGAGACTGTTGACCATCACCTTGGCGCTCCTGGCTGCCATATCGCTATTCGCTTCCGGTTCCTCAGAGGCTGCTTCAGACTCGTCAGATGATACCATCAAGATCGCGCTCATCATCGAGAACACCATCGACGACAAGGGCTGGTGCCAGGCAATGCATGACGGTATCACCCAGGCGATGGAGATGCTTCCGGGGAAGATCGAGTATAACTACGCCGAGAAGATGGCCGTAGTCGATGCTGGCTCGATGGCCAGGCAGTACGTCGCGGAAGGCTATGACCTAATCATCGCCCATGGCGCGCAGTACAAGAACACCATCCTGGAGATGGCTGAGGAGTATCCTGATGTCTCCTTCGCCTTCGGTACCTCCTCAGAGATCGGTCCGGACAACGTATTCACATACATGCCGGAGTCAGAGGAGACGGGATATATCAACGGAATTATCGCAGGATCCCTTACTAAGGCTGATATCGTAGGACTCGTAGGTCCTGTCGACTCCGGAGACGCGGCTCGCTATAACCGCGGCTATGTCCTTGGAGTACAGTCAGTTAACCCAGATTGCAAGATCCTCGTGGCCCATACCGGATCATTCTCTGACTACGTCAAGTCCGCTGAGGTCGCCACATCCCAGCTCGCAAGCGGAGCCGATATGATGACCGGTTCCTCGCAGCAGGCGATCGGAGCCCTGAGGGCGACTGCCGAGAGCCCGACGGCGATGTGGGTCGGACAGGATCTGGCGCAGCTTACCACCCCTGAGGGACAGGCTAAGTGCATAGCGGCCTCTTCCTATAACTATGCCGCTGTCATCGTGGGTCTTGTGGAGAAGCTTGAGGCTGGCATCAAGGGTGGCGAATGCATACCGATGAACTTCAACAACGGTGGATTCGTATTCGAGTACAACCCCGCGCTTGAGGCTGAGTGGGTATCTCCGGAACTCAAGGCGAAGGTGGACGAGCAGATCGCGGCCTTCAAGGCCTCTGCCGGTGTCCTTTCCGATTGGGCGAGTGTCGATTATTCGACTCTCTGATATCCTAAGTCATCACAGGCAGGGCACGGGCCCTGCCTTTTCTTGTAAGGTGGTTTATCTATGGAAGGTAGGATCACGGAGCTGAGGATGGAGCATATAACCAAGCGCTTCCCGGGAGTGCTTGCCTCCGATGATATCTCGATCGAGGTAGGAGAGGGCGAGGTACTGGCGCTGGTTGGAGAGAACGGAGCGGGAAAGACTACGCTCATGAACATCCTTATGGGGCTCTATCAGCCTGATGAGGGGCGCATCCTCATCAACGGGGAGGAAGTACGGTTCCGCGGACCGGAGGACGCGTTCCGCATGGGACTGGGAATGGTGCATCAGCAGTATATGCTCGTGCAGAACATGACGGTCACGGAGAACGTCGCGCTTGGCTACAAGGAGGCATGGAGCCCGTTCCGGCTCTCGCTTCCGGAGGTGCGCAGGCGTGTCATCGAGATCTCCGAGCGGTACTCCCTGGCGGTCAATCCGGATGCCTACATATGGCAGCTCTCGGTAGGAGAGCAGCAGAGGGTGGAGCTTGTGAAGACGCTCTGCCTCGGCGCGAGGTTCCTCATCCTCGATGAGCCTACCAGCGCGCTGACTCCTCAGGAGACCGATGAGCTTATAGCGCTCCTGAGGAACATGACATCAGAGCTTTCCATCATCTTCATCTCCCATAAGCTGCAGGAGGTGAAGGCGCTTTCGAATAAGGTCTCGATACTCCGTCACGGCCGCGTGGTATTCTCTGGGAATACCGATGACCATTCGTCGCAGGATATAGCCGCGATGATGACAGGCCACAGCATAGACCTGCCGAAGAACGAGGAGGAGCGCAGGGAAGGGGAGACGGTGCTTTCCATCCGCGACCTCGTCGTGATGTCGGATCGCAGGACGACAGCCCTCGATCACCTCTCGCTGGATATAAGGGCAGGGGAGATCGTAGGACTTGCCGGCGTCTCCGGCAACGGCCAGAGGGAGCTTAGCGAGGCGATAAACGGGCTGAGGAAGGTCGAGTCCGGCACGATTACCTTCTTCGGCAAGGAGATACAGAACCTAACGCCGCGCCAGGTCATTGACGCAGGCATGGGATACATCCCGGAGGAGAGGAATGTCGAGGGCATCGTGCCTTCCTTCTCGATAAGGGAAAACTTCATCCTCAAGGATGCCTCGAAGGCGCCTTTCTCCTCACATGCCATCTTGAGCCGGAAGGATATCGACATGTACTCGGAGAAGCTCGTGAAGGACTTTGATGTCAGGTGCCCGGGTATCAGCACGGCTGCCGGATCGCTTTCCGGAGGCAATATCCAGAAGGTGATACTCGCCCGTGAGATAGAGCGCAAGCCCCGCTTCCTGATCGCGGTCTACCCGACGCGCGGCCTTGATCTGGGAGCCGTGGAGTTCATACACCAGCAGCTTCTCGCGATAAGGCGCGAGGGAATCGGCGTGCTGCTGATCTCCGAGGAGCTTGATGAGATAATGGATCTCTCCGACCGCATCGCGGTCATCTACAAGGGATCGATCCAGAAGGTATTGATGCATGATGAGGCGACGAGGGCGCGCCTTGGAGTGCTGATGGCGGGGGTTAAGGAAGTATGACAAGGAGTTTCAGGATCGCTTTCAAGGTCGCGGTGATGCTTATCGCCGCTATCGCCGCCGTGCTGATCGCGTCGATCATACTCTGGATGATCGGAGCCGACGTCGGCGCGACGTTCTATACGATATGCATAGTCCCGCTGACCAATTCCCTCCATCTCACGGAGGTTCTGATCAGGGCCATACCGCTCTGCGTCATAGCCCTTGGCATAACGGTCGCGTACAGGTCCGGGATAATCAACATCGGAGCGGAAGGGCAGATGTCGGTGGGAATACTCGCCTTCACGGGCGTGGCGCTTGCCTTCCCTGATATCCCTCGTCCTCTCCTCCTTCCCACGGCCTTCATCGCCGCCGTGATAGGCGGAGGCATCTGGGGCTTCATCCCGGGAATCCTCAAGGCTAGGCTCAATGTTTCGGAGCTGCTCTCTACGGTGATGCTCAACTACATCGCGGCTCAGTTCTACTCGCTCTGCCTGCGCACGATCTACCTCGATCCCGCGGAGCAGGGGCTTGGTGCTGCAGGTACGCCGCAGTCGATGCGCCTCACGGAGAACGTATGGCTGGATAGGATATCCGGAAGATTGCACTACGGCATCGTCATCGCCCTTGTCCTGGCGGTACTCATCTACTTCCTCGTCTGGAAGACGACTGTCGGCTTCCGCATGAGGGCCTCAGGCTCGGAGGCAAGGGCTGCTAGGTACGGTGGTATAAACGTCTCGTTCTACGTCGCGCTTGCCATGGTCATCTCCGGAGCGTTTTCTGGTCTTGCAGGCGGCATAGAGATCGCAGGCGTGCATAGGAGGGCCATAGAGGGAGTGACCAACAACTATGGCTTCTCCGGTGTCGTCGTGGCGCTATTCGGCGGCCTCCATCCATTCGGGATACTGCCTGCGTCGTTCTTCTTCGGGCTCCTGATATACGGAGCGACGCTCGCCCCGTCCAAGGTCGGGGTTCCTGCGAATATCGTGCAGGTGATGCAGGGCGTGATAATCATCGTCATCGTCACGGCGCAGATGGTGCTTTCCAACGCCTATCTGCAGGATCGCATCTGGAGGAAGCTCCAGGGCATGAGGAAGAAGGAGGCCTGAGATGATAGAGATGCTTGCTAACATGCTTTCGATGTGCATACCGTTCTCGGTCGCCCTTCTCCTGGCATCATTGGGCGAGATGTTCAACCAGCGCGCGGGTGTCTTCAACCTAGGCTGTGAGGGGATGATGGCCATGGGAGCGTTCATCGGGATGCTCATACCGTTCTCCGTAGGAGGCGGTGCTGCCGTATCCCAGTGGTACAATGTCCTCGGCTTCATCGCTGCCGGCGTGCTTGGCGCGTTCCTCGGACTCTTCTTCGGCGTGGTGACCGTCACGTTCCGCGCCCCTCAGGGCATAGCGGGAATAGGGCTGCAGATGTTCGGAGTGGGGACAGCCGGTACGCTCTTCCGCCATTTCGTCGGCGGTACGCAGTCGATACCCGGTATCCCTGATATCAAAATACCGCTCCTGTCATCCATCCCGTTCCTGGGAGATGTCTTCTTCTCGCATAACGGAGCGGTGTATCTCGCGTACCTCTTCGTTCCGCTGGCCTGGTACATCCTCTTCAAGACCCCATGGGGGCTGAAGGTGAGGGCCGTGGGAACGAACCCGAGGGCTGCTGACTCGATGGGCATAAACGTGGCTCGCACGCGCTATGAGGCGCTGATGCTCGGCGGAGCGCTTGCAGGCCTTGCCGGAGCCTACCTCTCGATCGCACAGGCCAAGATGTTCTCTGATACCCTTATATCAGGACGAGGATTCATCGCCGTGGCGCTCGTATACTTCGGCCACTGGCATCCGCTGCAGATCATGGGCGGAGCGCTTCTCTTCACCTTCGCGCAGACCTTCCAGACGCAGATCCAGTCGATGGGGATATCATTCCCGTATGAGCTTGCGGTCATGCTGCCGTACATCCTCGTCATCGTCGTGCTTTCGTTCACGTCGCGCAATCAGACGACGGCACCGACGGCGCTCGGAAAGCCGTTCAACAGGGAGATGCGTACCTGACATGCGGTCCCTTCCTCTGGGGAGGGACCTTATTCTCCATCATCGCCTCATATGCTATCCTTCACCAGAGGAGATAAGCCATGGGTGATGAGAGCTTCTACAAGGATCTATACGATAGATTCGAGAGGGGAGAGTTCCTTCCGTCGGATGATAAGGACTTCCATGATCTTGCCGCTGCGATAAGCCGCTTCGTACCGGAGGAGAAGCTCGTGGAGAACTGGGATGGCTATGTGCCGTTCCTTATCGATGGATCGATGGCTGATACGGCTCTCTCCACGCTGGAGAAGGCAGGGCCTAAGGAGGATTACTTCCTCTGGGATTATCTTTATTCGATGGCGCTTTACAGGAGCGCGGTGATAGAGAACCGTTCTGATGATGTCGTGTATGATCCATCCTGCGGCGACATTCTCGGAACGCTGAGGAAGGCCCGTTCCTATGCCTCCAAGGCGAAAAGCCTTGCTCCGGAGCGCTTCCTTCCCGATCTTGACCGTCTTGACGCCGTAACATCCAGGGCGCTTATCGTCGCCCGCATGAAGGGAATGAGATGAGAAGGCATTGCAATCTTGCAGGACGCTGCGGCGGCTGCAGCTTCGTCAACATACCATATGCCGATGAGCTTCTCGATAAGAGGGTAGCTGAGGAGAAGCAGCTCTCGCGCTTCTGCCGCGTTGCTCCTATACTCAAAAGCGACAGGATAACAGGCTACAGGTGCAAGGTGCAGGCAGTCTGCGGTACCGAGGATGGGCGTCTCGTCACAGGCATATACCGCCGCGGTTCCCATAAGCTCATACCGGTGCGCTCCTGTCCGCTGGAGGATGAGAGGGCCGGCAGGATCCTCGAGACGATACGCTCGCTCTCCAATCGCTATGGGATAGTCGCCTATGATGAGGATATGGGCTATGGGGAGCTTCGGCACGTGCTTATACGCCTTGCCGCCCATGCCGATGAGGCGCTTGTCGTCCTTGTCACGGCAACCGACCGCCTGACCCATGAGTCTGACCTGGCGGCGGCGATCCATCAGAAGCATCCATTCGTCAAGGGAGTCGTCGCCGTGAAGAACAGGGAGCGCACCAGCATGGTCCTTCCTGATGATCCCGAGGTGAGGATCATCTATGGCAAGGGGTATATCACGGACAGGCTCTGCGGCCTGAGGTTCAGGATATCCCCAGCATCGTTCTATCAGGTGAATCCATATATGGCGGAGAGGCTCTATAAGATCGCGATGAACATGGCGATGCTGCGTCCTGATGATACCGTCATCGACGCCTATTCCGGGACGGGGACGATCACCTGCATAGCCGCTTCCTACGGGGCTGGACGGGTCATTGGCGTGGAGTCCAATCCAGCGGCCGTGCGCGATGCGGAGGAGAATGCGAGGATGAACGGGCTGGTGAATGTCTCATTCATCAATGCAGATGCCTCGAAGTACATGAAGGAGGCCGCGAAGAGGGGAGAGCGGTGCGATGTGCTGTTCCTCGATCCTCCGCGCTCAGGCGCAAGCGAGGAGTTCCTTGCCGCCGCTGGGCGCATGGCTCCGGAGAGGATCGTGTATATCTCATGCAATCCCGACTCGCTCCAGCGCGACCTAAGATACGTCCGCCGCTTCCTGCCATACAGGATCATCGGCATCCAGCCCGTGGACATGTTCCCGGCCTCCGAGCATATTGAGACGGTGGTGCTTCTGGAGAGGCGCTGAAGAAAAATCAACACATCGCACTTTCCCTTGTGGTATAATCAGGGGAAAGGAGATAGCCGTTGAATAAGGTCATTACAGTTGGAAGGCAGTTCGGAAGCGGAGGCAGGGAGCTTGGAAGGCGTCTTGCCGATTATCTTCAGATCGCTTATTACGACAAGGAGATCGTTGAGGAGATAGCGAAGCGCACGTCGCTCTCGGAGGAGTACATCCATAACGTCGTCGAGCATCATCCGTACCCGCTTCTCCCCATCACCATAGGCCGCAGCTTCAATCCGATGGGCAATCCGATGTTCCAGATAACCCAGAGCGTCTATGCCGAGCAGACGAATATCATCAAGGAGATGGCAGAGCAGTCGGACTGCGTCATCGTCGGCCGCTGTGCCGATTATATCCTCAGGGATATCAAGCCATGGAGGCTCTTCGTCTACGCGGACATGGATTCCAGGATCAGGCGCTGCTACGCCCGCGCTCCGGAGGGAGAGAACCTCACCGACAAGGAGATGAAGCAGAAGATCCTCTCCGTGGATAAGGGAAGGCAGAAGTACTACGAGTTCTATACCGGCAACAAGTGGGGCGATATGACGAACTACGACTTCTGCATCAATACCTCGAATCTCATCATCAAGGACGCCATACCCCATATAGCGCACCTCTTCGACTGAGATCGCGATTACGGGCCTAGGATGTTCCTGGGCCCGCGTATCCAAGGGTGTTGAATAAGCTGGTTGTTCTGAAGTAGAATACCGACTCTGATAAGGAGCTTGATGTGATACCTCTCAATGAACTCATCGACAAGGAAACCAACGTATACGAGATGACCTGCGTGGCTATCAAGGAGGCCGATATCTACGCCCAGACCGATAAGGGGGCTGAGATCGAGGCGGCAGGCGAGAAGGTCGTATCCGTCGTCCTTGACCGTGCCCTTAACGACGAGATTGAGTATACCGAGCCGGAAGCCTAAGGCGGTCCTCCTATTCGGACCGACTGCCGTCGGCAAGACGGCCCTGACCGAAAGGTTCTTCTCAAGGGGCTTCGAGATAGTCAATGCCGATTCCGTGCAGGTCTACCGAGGCCTCGATATAGGATCCGCGAAGCCCTCCGAGGAACTTCAGCGCCTCATTCCCCATCATCTCATTGATATCCGTGACCCCTGGGAGGACTACACCGTAGGGGATTTCGTCATCGATGCAGATGCCGCGATAGATGCTATCTCCTCACGGGGCAGGATCGCGCTCGTGACCGGCGGGACGGCTTATTACTTCCGCCATCTTCTCTATGGTGCTCCTAAGACGCCGAAGGCCGATCCCGAGGTGAGGAGGATGGTCGAGGCGGAGATAGATGAGAAGGGTAGCGCATGGGCCCATTCCTATCTCGAGTCGATCGATCCTGTCTCCGCAGGGCGCATAAGCGTTAATGACACCTACCGCATCTCCAGGGCCATCGAGGTCTATAGGATATCAGGGAAGCCGCTCTCCTCATTCGAGCTTTCAGTGAAGGAGAGGGATGACGTGGACTTCATCGTCATAGGATTAAGAAGGGATAAGAAGGAGCTTGACGAGCGTATCAGGGCCCGCGTGGATATCATGTTCGAAGAGGGGCTCTATGATGAGGTGAAGCGCCTGATGCGAGAAGGCGCCGTTTCCTCATGGCCCGCTATGGAGGGCATAGGCTACAGGGAGTTCTTCGATGCCGCCTGTTCGGGGGAGGCAACGCTCTCAACGATCCGTGATGATATCATCAGGTCATCGATACGCTACGCCAAGCGGCAGATGACCTTCTTCTCCTCATTCAGCACCTGCCGCTTCTTCCACCCCGATGATACGGAAGCAATCGCCTCATACCTCAGGTCAAGGGGCGTAGATCCCGACCTCCTCGACGCCTAGGTTCTCGTATCCGAGTATCTCCGAATCCACGATGTTCCACCATCCCCTGTCATTCCAGGCGAAGGTGAAGCCCTGCCTCACGCGGTAGAGATACACTGGCCTCGTGTCGAGATTGGCGGCTTCCTCAACCTCCACGTCCTCCTCGTATGGGGCCGGAACGTACCAGACGCCTGTGGCCGTGTACTCGTTCTCCCCCGTCTGCTCTATCGATTCAAGCACGACGCCGTAGATGAATGAGGATGCGGGAATCGAGGGGCATCCGTCATCGATCCAGTCATTTGCGTCGATTATCGGGTCGACAGCCTCATAGGCCATCCTCGTGCGTGAGGTCACATAGAGATTCGTGACCTCCATGCTCTGTGGCAGCTCCGCGCCTTTTACCGGGGCATCGAGTGCCTGTGGGTCTAGATCGTTCTGCGCCTGATAGACCGCCTCGATGATCTCCACGGGCTCCATATCCCTGGTATACGGAGGTTCCAGTATTCCTGAGATATAGCTGGCGAGGAATGAGATGATAGCCGCCGCTGCGATCACTGATACGGTTATCACGGTTCCCTTGACGCGCCAGAAGGCCCTTCGCTTCGCTGCCTTTCCTATCTTCTCCAGGAGCGCCTTCGCCTCCGGGCTTTCCTCTGCCTTCCTGACATCGGCCAGGCGCTCTTCCTCGCTCCTGTCCTCAAGGTTCCAGCCAAGGCCCTTGCTCCGCTCTAGGAACCATGGCAGTACCTTCTCAGGGCTCCTGTTCCCCATGATGTCTCTCATCTCCCTCGACTTGGCGTGGAGTATGAATGATATGAGTCCCTCTGTCTTCGCGTCCATTTTCTGGTAGAGCGAGAGCGGAAGCTCCTTGTATCCGGCCTCCCTTGACTCCTCGCGGAGGAAGGGGAGGGTGCCTGCTGCCGCATAGTACAGGAGCTGTGCCATCTCGGACACGAGGCGGAAGCCGGCCTCGGCGCTTCCCTGCACGAGCGCCGTCGATTCCCTATTCTTCGTATCCTCATCGATCATGATGGAGAAGATATCCGCGAGGTCAGGGGGCAGCAGCAGGATATCGCGTCCGGAGAGGATGAAGATCCTGTAGGTGGGGAAGACTCCGCTGGAGAGGTCCAGGAAGCGGCTATCTGCCTCTGAGAGGGCGAATGCTAGCTTGTTCACCAGCTCAAGGGCGTCCTTCCGATGTACGGTCGCGATGGTATCGAAGGCTTCCAGGTCGCATCTTTCGAAGTAGACGTAGCGCCAGTCATCGATGGTGGCGAAGCCCTCCCAGTACCATGGGCGTATGGATGAGCCATCGGTGATGATCCCTTCCATCTTCTCTCCCTGCATCAGGTGCTTTGGCACGCCGAAGTCATCGCGTCCGATCCTGATCGCGGTCCAGGTCCTTCCGTCTCTCTCTATCTCCCTTATCTCTCTTTCCACTTCCTACCTCATGATGAACGCCGCGTGTCCGCTCGTCCTGTCATCGTCCCTGATGCCGATCAGCTCCCAGGAGCCTCCGAGCAGGGTCTGGACGCACTCTATCAATGGCGTGGCGCAGGCCCCGACTCGTCCCTTCTGATAGAGGTCCATCATATGGCCGCCTCTGAGCATCGCCTCCACGGAGGCCTCCGTGGCCTTCCTGACTTCGCATTCAGGGAGCCTTCCGGTCATATTGGACGATATAAGGAATATAGTATCATCATCGGCCAAAGGCGAGAGGACGCGCGTCAGTTCCTTTATCTGGGCGCCTCTTTCTATGCGAGCGAAGAGGAAATGCACGGGCGATGATGGATTGTGATAGGCGATATACGGCAGGAAAAGCTCCTTGGAATACTCCTCCTTCTCATATGGCGAGCCATCGGGAAGCCCCAGCCCAGATATCCTCACCGGTCCAAGCGGAGTCTCCTCCGTGACTTCCGGCGACTGGAAGATATGCATTCCTCTATCCTTCTCCAGCGTTTCCCTGTGCAGGGGAAGGAGGATGATAAGGCGCTTCCCGTCGGGAATCGATGCGAACACCCTGCGATAGAACGGAGCGACTCCCTCCAGCCTCATGTGGGGGAGTATCGCGGCCCTGATGGGCTCCTCGTTTCCTATCGGGGATACGAGCGGCATAAGCTCATCCCGTCCATCCGGATAGAAGACAGCGCTATGGTAGATCATGACAGCAGCTCCTTGACCCTCTTCTCATCGAGTACCGCATGGAGATTCCTCTCCTGCGTCGGTATGACAAGCCCGGTCTTGCCGTCCTTCACCCGCCTGAGGTACTTCACCTCGGTGTAGTAGAGGTCGGCCTTGCCGTTCTTCTTGGCCTTGGAGTAGTGTATTGCAAGAGAGGCTGCATCGAGAAGCACCGGAAGCGGCACGGTCTTGCCTTTCTTCGACCTTATGATCACATACGCACCGCTTGTATCCCTCGTGTGCATCCATATGTCAGAGCCGCGTGTCTCATGGCGGAGGATGGCATCGTTCTCCTTGGCATTGCGCCCTATGATGATGTCAAAGCCCTGTATGGTGAGGCGAACTCCCGGCCTCGGATCGTCCTGGCGCCTTCTGTCGGAGACCCGATCTGCCTCCTTCTGCATCCTGTCGCTGCGCCGTTCGGAGAGCAGGGCCTCGTATTTCGCCTTCGTCTCCTCTATCTCCCTCCTGGTGGCCTCGGCCTCCTCCATGGCCATATCATGGGCCCTCTTGTCCTTGCGGTAGCGCTCATAGAGCCTCTCCAGGTTCTCGTTAGGGGAGAGCTGCGGCTGCAAGGGTATCGTGATGCGGCCGCCTGTGCGCCAGTCGTCGAGGGTGATGGAGTCCATGCCCTTCCTGGCAAGGAAGATGGAACCTGAGAGGATATCCGCAGCCTCCTTCTCCTCCTCGTAGCCTTCGGTGGACCTTATCCGCTCCTCCTGCCTCCTCAGCCTGTCGGAGAGGGCAGTGATCTCCTTGTCACGCTTCTCCTCAAGCTTCCTGACAAGCTCCTCCGTATGCTCCTCGCGGGCCTTTGCCGTGCCTTCCCTGTCTATGAACTCGTTGAAGGAATCACCGCTCCATTCGCGAACCTCATAGGTCCTGTCTCCTTCGCTCTCTCGCTCCTCAAGCACGAGCCTCTTCCCCGCTTCCTCCCCGCGCTGGGGCCGGCGGTACATCAGCTCGAGTATGGTACGCTCCTCATCGGTGATGATGATATTCGCCCCGATGCCCGAGAACAGGCGCACGATGATGCTTATCCTGTCCTCGCTGTTCTCAGCGTCCATGATGAAGGCCCTGTCGAAGGGAAGCTGTCTTACCGATACGATCTTCCGTCCCACCAGATGCGCCCTCATATACTGGGTGAATCGCTGGGCGTTCTTCGTCTTCGGCCTCATCGTCCCCGTCCTCACGACACGTGCGTCCGGCGTGGCTATCTCGAAGTAAAGCAGCCATGCCTTCTCCTCCCTCGAATACATCGAGAGCGTGAAGGAGTGGATGGAATGTTCCGTCACCTTCTGTATGTAGCTTCCTTCCAATGGAAGCTCTGAGAGTATAAGCTCAAGCTCTCTCCAGTTAAGGCTCATCGTTCCTCCTTCCCTGATGATAACCAAATGCGTGGAGGAAGATAAGGACCTGGAAGACATGGTTGGTTTGACTTTCTGCCGGAATCATGGCAATAATATAGATGAAGAGTCGCCAGCAAGACGGCGGCCCCTGAAAAGCAGTCAACCCCGCTCCTCACTGGT
>CASFZR010000039.1:0-412 GCA_949299185.1 uncultured Spirochaetales bacterium | reverse complement strand
TGGTTTGACTTTCTGCCGGAATCATGGCAATAATATAGATGAAGAGTCGCCAGCAAGACGGCGGCCCCTGAAAAGCAGTCAACCCCGCTCCTCACTGGTTGACGGCGGGGCTGTTTTATATCCCGTGATATGGAGAGCCTTAACAATAGCAATTACCTGTCTCTCCGTAGTATCGGCATCTCTTCTTTGACCACCGTTTGCATTCTCCCGTGCCTATATAGGTGATATCCATAGGAACGCTTTGATAACCTATCTTCTTGCCCATACCTTACTATAATATGACGATTTAATTTGGGGTCTTTACAGAATTGTGGGGTCTTTACAGAATTGTGTGGGATTTGTACCTATAGGGCCCTCTCATGGAAGCAAACTTAATCTTAAGGAAGAAATACTCGGTATCCCTGTAGCCATA
>CASFZR010000038.1 GCA_949299185.1 uncultured Spirochaetales bacterium | reverse complement strand
TATAAGTACATTTGACGGTCTTAAGGCTTGGGCAGATTCTTTATCTGATTGGAGGTCTCTCAACAATTGTTTTCTTTTATCAGATATCATCATGCCAGATGCGCCAGAAAACGGAAGCAACTGGACGGCTGGCAATGCTTATTCTGGTGGTTTCTTCTACTCAAACGAAGGAACTATAAAGAATATAAACTTCAAGGATGTAGTCATTTCCTCTGACAGCTATTGTGGAACGATTACGGGTTATAATGCTCCCGAAGGAATAATACAATCCTGTTCCGTAACCATTAAGGAAATTACCAACACAAAAACCGGCAACCATGGTACAGGTGGCATTGTAGGAAATAATTATGGAGAAATTACTGATTGCTACGCAGTTATTGAAGGAAAAATCACTAGTGCTGCTACTGGTGAGGCCTATTTGGGAGGAATAGCTGGTCTTAATGTGGCTGATAGTGATTACAAAGGTATTATCTCCGATTGTTATACGATAATAGAAGATGGAGGAAGTATTGGTGGTAGTCCAGATGCTTCCGGAGGCATTGTCGGTCGGAACTTCGGGCAGATTATCGGATGCCATTCAATTATAAATGGGAAGATAACGACCGGCTATAATGCAGGAGGAATCACTGGCGGTGTTACTTCCAATGGAGAGATCAAAGGATGCTATTCTATCGTTAACGGAAGCATCTCTGGACAAAATTCGGTCGGTGGAATTACAGGTGACTGCATATCTGATGCACAGCTAACTGCCTGTTATGCGGTTATAAACGGTTCTCTTGAAAGTAATACTGGTGGAAATGTTGGAGGAGTTTGTGGAGAACTCTTCACAAATGGAAACATCTCCTCATGCTACTGGACAGGAAATGCGGAGAATGGTGTTGGAACTGGAGATGCAGGGGAGAAAACAGTAAAGGTTGATAATAATGACTGGACTGGCGCAATGGAGGCAATGGACGCTGCTCTTGCTGGGTCTGGTTATCAGTATGAGCTTAATGCTTACGCAGATAAGGATACTATCCCATTGGTTCTTGTACATGTTGAGTGACCTTTTTCCAATGCAAGGAAGTTCTGTTGGGCTGTTACAGGATGTCAACGTGTAGCAGCCCTCTCTATTCGAGTACGGCAGTAAGGATCTTAGGTGATTGTTAAGGCCTGATGCCTAGTTGAATCGAAATCTATCAAAGTGAGTTTGATGAATTTGTCAAAGTCAGTTTAACGAATTTGTCAATCTCTGCGTATCGTGATAGCATATTAACATGGTTAATGCAGAGTACAGACCAAGGCTTATAGATAAGGAGATAGAGCGTAAGCTTGGGATATTCAAGGCTATATGCATCCAGGGACCGAAGGCTTCCGGCAAGACCTGGGCTGCGGCAGAACATTCCCGAAGCTCCATCATGCTGGGCGATCCTTCCGGATCATTCGAGAACAGGAGGCTTACGGAGCTTGATCCTTTTCATGCCTTGAGCGGCGAGGAGCCTCATCTTATCGATGAATGGCAGGAGGTCCCTTCACTCTGGGATGCGGTACGGCATCAGGTCGATACCGATAGCCGTAAGGGCCGTTATATCCTCACAGGTTCCTCTACTCCCGTCAATAAGGGAATCATGCACAGCGGTACTGGCCGTATCGATACCGTCAGCATGCGCACGATGTCATTGTTCGAGTCTGGGGAGTCCTCTGGCAGGGTATCCCTTTCGTCCCTGTTCGATGGTGGCTTTGGGGAGATGGTCGATAATGATGCACCTAGGCTTGAGGAGCTTGCGTATTACATCATCCGCGGAGGCTGGCCTGAGGCGATTACGATCCCACCTGACTCGGCGCACTATTTTGCCAGAAGCTATGTAAATGGCCTTCTTACTGAGGATATATCGCGTATCGCGCCAGGAACAAATATCGATAAGATGAGCCGTTTCATGCGTTCCCTCGCGAGGAATGAAAGCACGACTGCATCGAAGAGGACTATCCAGCGTGATCTCAATGGCGATATAAGCGATGAGACGATAGATAATTATTCCAACATACTAGCAAGGCTCTTCATCATTGCAGACCAACGACCATATAGCCCCTCGGTCAGGTCATCCGTGAGGCTGAAGCAGATGTCGAAGAGGCATCTGACGGATCCTTCGCTAGCAGCGGCCCTGCTGGGCCTTTCTGTAAAGAGCCTCTTCTCAGATCTGCAGACCTTCGGCTTCCTCTTCGAAGCGCTGGCCGAGCGGGATCTTGCGGTATATGCTGCCGCCGGAGACTCCTCTGTCATGCATTATCAGGATTATAGGGATAACGAGGCTGATGCCGTGGTGGTCCGGGAGGATGGCCGCTTCGGCCTGATCGAGATCAAGCTTGGGACGGCGGAGATAGATAGTGCCGCGAAGTCATTGCTGAAGATCCAGGCGGTCATGGCGTCATCAGGAGCAGAGCCTTCCTTCCTCTGTGTCATATCAGGGATGTCACGGTATGCATACAGGCGTCAGGATGGGGTGTATGTCATTCCTCTTACTGCATTAAGGGATTAAGGGTAATAAGATGGCCTGCCGCTCGGGCAGGCCTCCTGTCAGATCATGCTATCCAGATGTGATAGCCTTCTCATGTCGTATTCCCTCAGCTGGTTCACGAGCGTGTCAGGATCGTCATAGTGCTTCTCCTTGTGCTTGTTGAATATCAGATAGAGGGTGGGGGAGAGCAGGAGCGTGAGGAACGCGCCTGTGATTATCCCTCCGGTGAATGTCACGGCCAGCGGCTGCATCATCTCCGCTCCGTCTCCGGGGAAGAAGGCCATCGGGATCATTCCCAGGATCGTCGTGAGCGTAGTCATCAGGATCGGCCTCAGGCGTCCGTATGCCGCTTGCAGGCAGGCCTGCTTGACAGGTATCTTCTGCTCCACAAGGCGGTTGATGCAGTCGACGAGGACGATTCCGTTGTTTACGACAACGCCGATGAGCGCGATTATTCCCACGATCGAGAAGAGCGAGAACTGCTCTCCCATGAAGACATGGATCCATATCACGCCGATCAGGAGCAGCGGGATGGTGGCGAAGATGATGAACGGGTCAAGCAGTGATTCGAACTGCGCCGCCATGACTGCGTATACCAGGAAGAGCGCCAGGACGACGATCATTATCATAGTCGGCAGGTACTCCATGAAGGTGTACATCTCTCCCTCCTGATTTATCGTCACGCCCTCAGGCAGGACGAGATGCTCCGAGAGAGCCGTGTCGACTATTTCCTGCACGTCGCTTGCCGCATAGCCTTCGATTATATCGGCACGCACGTGGTTGACCCTTTCCCTGTTCTCGCGGGTGATGGTGCGCGGGGCCGTGCCCTCGATGAATGAGGCGACCGTGTCAAGCCTGACGCTGCCGCCGTTCGCCGTCGGTATCATCAGCGCCGCGACATCCTCGATCGATTCAAGCTCGTTCTCGTCGATCCTTACCACCAGGTCATAGGTCTGGTCGATATCGAAGGTGGAGATCTCCGTCGCCGTGACGCCGGTGAGAGCGTACTGTACCGCCGTGGTAAGGTCGCTTATCGTGATGCCCAGATCCTGCGCGGTCCTGTAATCCACCTCTATGGCGTACTTCGGCGCGCCGTTCTCAAGATCCGATGACAGGTTCTCGACCTGCGGGACATACGTGTCGAGGATAGTCATGATCTCGTTGGATGCCGCAAGGGCCGCGTCGCTGTCATCGCTGTGTATGACGACGTTTATGCCCATGCCTCCCATCGAGCGGGAGTTGGAGAATATCCAGTCGGCTGTCGGGTCATCATCGAGGAAGTCCCTGAGCATGTTCTGGACGTCCGCCACGCTGTATTCCTGCTCCGTGATATCCGGAAGCTGTATCTCTATCGAGCCGGTGTTGCTGCTGCCGACGCTGGTGTAGATGCTCTCATAGCTGCCCTCGGGAAGGGTATCCAGGACATTCCTCTGCATCGCGAAGACATATTCCTTGGTCACATCCTGCGTCGTTCCCGGATCGAGCGTGAGCTCAAGCGTCACGCTGTCATCAGTCGAACTCTGCGGTATGAGCGAGATGCCAAGCTCCGAGAACTTCTGCATCGAGAGTATCAGGAGCAGGACCAGGATCATGATCAGCAGGAACTTCCTGTTGAGGAAGTAGGCGAGGACACGCACATAGGCGTTCTTCATCCTGTCTTCCCCGCGGGCCATCGCGTTGTCCACCGCGCGGAGGATGCCGAGCCTCAGCGGCTTCTGCGTCCTCGTGTTTATCTTGAGTATCGAGCCGCAGAGCGCTGGAACAAGCGTGACCGCCACGAAGAGCGAGGAGAAGAGCGATATGCAGACCGTTATCACGAGATCCTGGAACATGATGCCTATCATGCCGATGTCATACTTGTAGATGATGATCGGCAGGAAGACGCAGATCGTGGTTAGCGTCGACGCGACTATGGCGGTAAACATGTTCTTGCTTCCGAGTATGGCCGCTATCGCGCTCCTCTCTCCGCGCTGCCTGAATGAGTAGGTGTTCTCAAGGATGATGATCGACGCGTCTACCGTCATTCCTATGCCGAGGATGAGACCTGACATGCTCATCGCGTTGATCGACATCCCTGCTATCGACATGAGCATGAGCGTGATGAGGATACATATGGGCATCGAGAGGGAGATGATGATCGTACTCTTTATGCCTCGGAGGAAGACGAAGATGATGAGGGCCGCGAGGATGACGCCCTGCACGGCGGAGTTGAATACCTCATCCATCGTGTCGGTTATCATCTCGGTGGAGTCCCTCTGGATATCCAGCACGATACCCTCCGGAAGCTCCGCGGCTATCGCGGGAAGCTCCCTGCGCACGGCTGCCGCCACGGTCGTCTCGTTGCTGTCGGACTCATTGGAGATGGAGATGGTGACCACCTCCTCCCCATCGATGTAGTTGAGCCTTCCGCCTCTCTCGTTGTCCTCCCTTACCTCGGCTATGTCCTGCAGGAAGATAGGCGTGTTCTTAGAGGTGTATCCGACGATCGTCTCCCTGATATCCTCCAGCGTGAAGTAGCGCGCGTCCGTGGTTATCTGGTAATCCATGCCGCGCTGGGTTATCTCACCGCCGGTACTCTGGATGTTGCGTGATGCGATCATCGCCGACACGCGAGCAAGGGAGAGGCCGTACGCCTCAAGCCTGTTGGGATCGACATCGACGGCGTATTCGATATTGGCGCCGCCGTAGACGTTCACCTGCGATACACCCTCGATCCTCTCCAGAAGCGGCTGTACCGTGTTCTCCGCTATATACTGCAGCTCGTCGCGTGTCCTATCTCCGGTGATCGTCAGCCTCATTATGCTTCCGGCTCCAAGGGAGTCGTAGCGTATGACCGTCGGGTTCTCCGCCCAGTCCGGAAGGCGGCGGGAGAGCATCGACACGATCGTGTTCACGTCCTCTGCCGCGTCATCGAGATCTGTGCCGAAGTCGAACTCAAGCATGACCGTCGCCCTGCCTTCGCGCGATGAGGAGGTCATCGTATCGAGATTCTGCAGCGAGTTAAGCGCCTCCTCCATGATCTCCGTGACCTGAAGCTCTATCTCCTCAGGACCAGCGTCGTTGCAGCTGACGCTCACGGATATCACGGGCATATCGATATCAGGATAGAGCGCCATATCAAGGCGGGGGAGGAAGACGAGGGCTATGACGCAGATCAGCACATAGACCATCGTCATAAGCACAGGGCGTCTTACCGATAGTTCAGCTATATCCATAAGGCCTCCCTATACGATGTTGACAGGGGTGTCGTTGGTGACGTTTCCTGCGGTCACCACCAGATCTCCCTCTTCCAGCCCGGCGAATACGACGGTACTCTCATCGTTCTGGCTTCCGATAGTGACCGGCTGCCTCTTTGCCACGCCATCGACGATCTTGTAGACCACGTCCTCGCCGAGATACGTGCTTAGGGCGGAGGATGGGATCATCATCGCGTTGTCGATATGCTCCGTCTCAAGGCTGAGCTTCACGTACATGCCGTCCATCAGTCCCGCCTTGAGTCCCGTTATCTCGATCTTTATGTCCGCAGAGCGCGTGGCCCTGTCTAGGGTGGGGGAGATGTAGGTGAGCGTTCCTGTGTAGATCCTTCCCGGATACGCCACGCTCTCGAACTCCGCGCTCATCCCCGGCCTGAGCGATCCGAGGAACTTCTCAGGTACCGCTGCCGTGATTATCAGGTCATCGTTATTCGTCAGCGTCACTATCGGAGTCGAGGCGCTTACCGTCTCACCGACCGAGACCATCAGGTCTGAGACGATGCCCGATGCCTTGGATATCACGGGACTGGGAAGATAGCTCTGCCCGGGACGCGATGGATCGATATAGGCGATCGTATCGCCGACGGCGATGCTGTCGCCCTCCTTCACGAGTATCTCGGTAACGGTTCCTGATGAGGTTATGTCCGGCAGTACCGTTATGTCATTGCCTTCCCTTGATATCTCCCCATTGAGCCTGGAGGTCTTGGAGAACACCCCGTATGAGGCCTCTGCCGCCGAGACGTTCACCGTGGTGCTGAACGTATCATCCTTGGCCGCCTGCACCGTCACGGCATCGGCTGCCGAGAACATCTTGTAGATTACCGCGGCGGTAAGCACTATGCATATCAGGAGGAGGATGAAGGTGACGGCCTTGCTGCCCTTGCTCCCTCTTGTCTCGTTCGCCAGCGCATTGAAATCAATGGTCTCGTTATTCTTCTTCATCATTGGTTCTCCTCGGTGTAGGCGTATCTCTGCTGGAGATCGCTAAGGGATATGTTTATCGCGTATGAAAGATCGTAGCTCGCGAGCAGGTGGTCGAGTCTGGAGGAAAGGAGGCTCATCTCGGCCGAGAGCTGGCTGCTCCTGGCGCTTGCCAGGTCGTTGGCGCTCATCAGGCCGGCGTTGAAGGACTCCTGGGCAAGCTCGTAGGTCTTCGCTGCCGTACTCTCTGTCCGTGCCGCCATCCTCAGCGTGTCCTCTGCCTGCCCGATCCTCATGGAGTAGCTCCTGATCTCGGAAAGCAGGCTGTCATTGGCGTCCTGCAGCGCGAGGGAGGCAAGAGATACCGCGTCTTCCGCTTCCTTTATCTGTATGTCAGCGGCGCTTGATGGAAGGAGCGATGATACCGGAAGCGAGACCGAGATCGATCCATTGAGCCCGTTCGCCGTCGTCGCGTAGTTCCATGCCCGGTCATGCCTTCCTCCGTAGCTATAGCGTACCGATGCCGTCAGCGTTGGAACATATAGCGATAGCCTTGCGTCTGACTCTGTGGTCCTGGCGCTCTCAAGAGCGTTGCGCGCGCGCCGTATCGCGAGCGTGTTCTCGCTGAACTCGGAGAAGATCTCTGCCGGGGCTGGCAGCGCAAGCAGCACGGGCTCCGGCAGCTCCTCGGTGCGGAAGTCTTCCTCGATGCCTGTGCTGTCCTTGAAGGCCTCCATAAGCTCATCGCGTGAGTTCTCAAGCGTCTTGAGCTGAAGCTCCGCCTGCTGCAGCGCCAGCTCCGTCTGGTATAGCGTAAGCTCGTCCATCATGCCGCGTCGATACATCTCCAGCGCCGAGTCATACTGCCTCTGGGCATCCTCCGCCGCTATCCGCGCGCTCTCGATCGAGAGATCGGCTGCGGCTAGTCCCCAATAGCCCTCGATGATCGTGCCCTCGAATCCTGAGCGTGTCGTCTGGTATTCAAGTGACGCGCCCTCCTTGGCGAGCCGGCGGTTCTCTCTATCCTTGATCATGGAGCCATCGAAGGTGAAGGAGGCGTTGGCTCCGAGGGAATATGACAGCCCGGAATAGCCGGGAGGATTCCCTCCTATATCCTGGAAGGGAACATCCGTGGATACGGAGGCTGAGAGGGAGAGCGTCGGCATGTATGTGGTCAGGACTGCGTCCTGCCGCCTTATGGCCTGGTTGAGCCTGACCGCCGCCTCCTCAAGCTGTATGCTGTTCTCCTCCGCCGCAGCCAGGGCCTCTTCCAGCGTCACCACCGGAAGCTCTGCCGCGCATAGCGGAAGCGCAGAGAGGAGCAGTATAGATATGAGCCTCGGATGGATTCTCATCTTTTTTCTCCTTATCTATACATTTATACCATGAAAGATTCTCATTCACTTAATAAGAGGAAATGCCGTTTTTGGAAAAAATGTCAGAAATATGTGGATTTGGCAGTGCTGACGGGGAGAAATGTGTCAGGAATGTGGACAGCCGAGGCATGAGGATACCCCTCATCAGAGGGGCATCCGCTGGTGTCATGTCGTTCTCATATCCTCGAAGACGAGGCGGCTTGACTGCCTGTCGAGGAAGATGGTGCATTCAGTCCTCTTCCTGATCGATGAACAGGGGGATGCAGGGCTTATGTCATCGAAGATGCATGATGCCACGGCCTTGGCCTTCCTCTGATCAGGGCAGGCGCAGACTATGACGCGTGAGGAGAGTATCTCATGGACCGACATCGTGATAGCCTTGTCCGGGACATCATCTATCGAGTCGAACCAGCCCTCGCTGACCTGCTGCCTCTTAGATCTCCTCTCAAGCTCCACCATGATATAAGGATCGGTGGCGTCGAAGTCCGCGGGTGGGTCGTTGAACGCCAGATGGCCGTTCTCTCCTATGCAGATGAAGGCCACGTCGATGGGGTAGTCCTTCATCAGCGCGTTCATCTCCTTCAGCGTCTTCCTGTAATCGGGATCGCGTGAGATGGGGTGGAAGCTTCCGATGGTCGGGAGATAGGCGAGGAAGTTCTCCTTCAGGAAGGTCTCTGATGATGCCTTATGGCCATCGGGAATCCCTATGAACTCATCGAGGAGGAAGACGTTAACCTTGCTCCAGTCTATATCGAGCGCCCTGAGCGATTTCAGCATCTCGAGCTGGCTCGTGCCTGTGACGAACGCGATGTTCGCCGCGCCCTTCTTCAGTATCGTGGACTTTATGTGATGGCGTCCGAGGATGGCCGCCTGATAGCCAAGCTCAAGCTTGTTCTCGCAGATCGTTATTCTCATCGGTCTCTCCTATGGCCGATTATCCCTGAAAGCGGGCTGTGAGTAAAGAAGCCTCATTTATGCCATTCTTCCACCTTTCAGCTTTACAACCGAGAGATCGTGTAGCACAATATATTAGTATATCACTATTGTTGGATAAGGAGAGGATAAGCCATGCAGATGACGCTTAGATGGTTTGGGGACAAGTTCGATTCAGTGAAGCTCTGGCAGATCAGGCAGATACCGGGAGTAACGGGTGTGATCACCACGCTCTATGATATTCCCGCGGGAGATGTCTGGCCGCTCGAGAGGATCGAGGCGCTGCAGAAGGAAGTAAGGGACGCTGGCCTTGAGATCGCAGGAATCGAGAGCGTCAACATCCATGATGACATAAAGATCGGAAAGCCCTCTAGGGACAAGTACATCGAGAACTACATCGTCACGCTTGAGAACCTCGCCAAGTGCGGCATCAAGCTCGTATGCTACAACTTCATGCCGGTCTTCGACTGGACCAGGACCGACCTGGCCAAGGTAAGGCCCGATGGAGGCACTGTCCTCGCATATGACCAGAAGGTCGTCGACACCATCGATCCGCAGACCTTCTTCGATAAGACCAACGATAGCTCCAACGGCTATGTGATGCCGGGCTGGGAGCCGGAGAGGCTTGCCCATGTCAAGGAGCTTTTCGAGGCATATAAGGATGTCACCGAGGACAAGCTCTTCGAGAACCTCGTCTACTTCCTCAAGGCCATCCAGCCTACATGCGAGAAGCATGGCATCAAGATGGCGATCCATCCGGACGATCCGGCATGGCCTGTCTTCGGACTGCCTCGCATCATCACGTCCAAGGAGAAGATCCTCAAGGTGATGAAGGCCGTCGATTCCCCGTTCAACGGACTGACGTTCTGCGCCGGATCCTTCGGCACCAATCCGAACAACGACCTTCCGGGCATCATCAGGGCCCTTCCTGGCCGCGTCCACTTCGCACATGTCAGGAACCTCCATCACTTCGCCCCAGGCGTGTTCGAGGAGGCCGCGCATCTCTCGACCGATGGCTCATTCGATATGTATGAGATCGTCCGCGCCCTCTATGAGACTGGATTCGACGGACCGATCCGCCCGGATCACGGAAGGGCTATCTGGGGAGAGGTTTCGATGCCTGGCTATGGCCTGTATGACAGGGCCCTCGGCGCTGAGTACATCCTCGGACTCTGGGAAGCGGTGGAGAAGAGCGAAGCGAGGCTCAAATGAGACGCACATCCAGCGAGACCATCTATGACACGCTGAAGGACGAGATCATCTTCCTCAAGCGCAAGCCTGGGGAGGAGATCGATCAGGACGAGATATCACGCCGCTTCGATGTCTCCAGATCCCCCGTCCGCGATGCCCTGATGCGTCTCCGCTCTGACGCGCTCGTGGTCATGAGGCCGCAGCGCGGCTGCTGGGTGTCGAGGATAGACCTGGGCCGTGTCGATGATGAGTGCTTCTTCCGCCTCGCGCTGGAGAAGTCGGTCATAGAGCGCTACAAGATGTTCATGAAGCCCTCTGACATAACGCGGCTCGAGTACTTCATCGCGCTGCAGAAGGAGGCGATGGAGGCCGGGGATATCGTGGGCTTCTACAATGCCGATGATGATATGCACGCCATCTTCTTCGAGGCCACCGGGCTGATGAGGATATGGCAGCTCATCCTCCGCGAGACGGGGAACCACAGGCGCGTCAGGATACTTTCCATGGGGTCGAAGGATGTGCTTCAGAAGAACATCAAGCAGCATGAGGAGCTTATAGATGCTCTCCGAAAGAAGGACTTTCCGCTGGCGGTGACGCTTGAGACGGAGCATCTCTCGAAGCTCAAATACGAGACCGATGCGATCATCGAGTCGCATTCGGAATACTTCATAAACAGGACGGAAGAGGAATAATGGTACTCAATGATAAGGGACTGAAGAGTCCGGAATGGAAGGAGAAGGGCTATAAGCTCTTCAGCTATGACCGTGATGAGCTTAGGAAGAAGACCCATGATGCGCCTGTCTGGGTGCATTTCGGAGCTGGAAACATCTTCCGCGGCTTTCCCGCGAGGCTGCAGCAGACGATCGTGGAGAAGGGGCTTTCCGACAAGGGCATAGTCGTCGGAGAGGGCTTCGATTCGGAGATCATCTCCGATATCTACGACAAGCATGATAACCTGACGCTCCTCGTCACCCTCAAGGCCGATGGCTCGATCGACAAGGAGGTCGTGGGAACGGTCACCGAGGCTTATCCCTGCGTCTATGGCGACAGCTGGGCACGCTTCGTGGAGGTCTTCGAGAATCCTTCGCTGCAGATGGTCTCCTTCACGATCACGGAGAAGGGCTATGCATTGAAGGATCCGTCAGGCGCGTTCTTCCCCGGCTATGTCGAGGATTTCAAGAATGGTCCGGGAAAGGGCTCGATGTTCCTCTCCAGGCTCGCCGAGCTGATGCTCTGCCGCTACCGCAAGGGCGCTTATCCTCTTGCCCTCGTATCGATGGACAACTGCTCCCATAACGGAGAGAAGGTCCAGGCCGCGATGACCACGATCGCACATGAGTGGGTCGCGAACGGTCTTGTGGAGAAGGGCTTTGAGGAGTATATGAACTCCTCTTCAGTGGCGTATCCATGGTCGATGATCGACAAGATCACGCCGCGCCCCGATCCGTCTGTGGCAGAGATGCTCAAGAAGGATGGCTACGAGGATACCGATGTCGTCGTGACCTCCAAGCACACGTATATCGCATCGTTCGTGAACGCGGAGGAGTGCGAGTACCTCGTTATCGAGGACACCTTCCCCAATGGCCGCCCGGCGCTTGAGAACGCTGGCGTCTACTTCACCGACCGCGATACGGTCAACAAGGTTGAGAAGATGAAGGTCTGCACATGCCTCAATCCTCTCCATACCGCCCTTGCCGTCTTCGGCTGCCTACTTGGCTACACGCTCATCTCCGCGGAGATGAAGGACAAGGACCTGCCGCGCCTGGTGCGTGAGATCGGATACAAGGAAGGCCTGCCAGTGGTCGTGAATCCCGGCATCATCGATCCGAGGAAGTTCATCGATGAGGTCGTGGATATCCGCATCCCCAACCCGTTCATGCCTGACACGCCGCAGCGCATTGCCACTGACACGTCGCAGAAGCTCTCCATCCGCTTCGGCGAGACGATAAAGGCCTACATCGCCGATCCGTCGCTCTCCGTGAAGGATCTGAAGTGCATTCCTCTCGTCTTCGCGGCATGGCTGAGGTACGTGATGGGTGTCGATGATGAGGGAAAGGCTTTCGAGCCATCCTCCGATCCGCTTCTCAGCTACGCTCAGGACGCGGTGAAGGGAATAACCCTCGGCTATAAGGGCTCCCTTGACCAGCTCAAGCCTATCCTCTCCAACCAGAAGATCTTTGGCGTGGATCTCTATGAGGCAGGGCTTGCGGATCTCGTACTCGACTACTTCAGCTCGATGATCGCGGGACCTGGGGCAGTGAGGGCGACGCTGGAGAAAGCTCTCGGCTGATATGGCTTCGCGCATTCGTATCTTTGCGAGGGTGACAGATCTGTTCTTCCTCGTCGCTGGTACATTCATAGCCGCCAACGCGGCGGCTATGTTCTATACGCCTGCACGCATCACCGGAGGCGGTGCCACGGGAGTCGGAACGATCTTCTACTACCTCTTCGGCTTCGATCAGGGAACGGTGATGATGTTCATAAACATCCCGCTCGTGCTGTTCGGAATGAAGGTGTTTGGCTGGAAGTATGGTATCAGGACGCTGGTAGGGTCGGTCATGCTCTCCCTCTGGACCACGCTTATCGGACACGCGACGGGCTATCAGGGACTCTTGAACTATTCGGATACCGTAAACGTCCTTCTCTCCGCGCTCTTCGGCGGGGTGCTGATGGGCATCGGCATCGGGCTTACGATGAAGAGCGGCAGCAATACCGGCGGCACCGATGTCATCTCGCAGGTGATATCCCACTACTTCCCGGTGCGCGTCGGAACCGTGAGCTTCACGGTGAACGCCGTCGTCGTCTGTTGCGGCGGCATATTCCTCGGCCTCCAGCCGATGCTCTTCGCGATAATAGCGATGTACCTTTCCTCACAGCTGACGAACTACGTCCTGCTCGGATTCGGGACGAATCTGGCGAAGGCCGTCTACATCCTTTCCGATGAGCATGTTCCTGATATCTCCCAGCGTGTCATTTCCGAGCTGCACAGGGGAGGGACGGTGGTGCAGGGGACCGGCATCTATACGGATAAGTCCCACCCGATGCTGATTGTCATCGTTCCCAATAATCAGCTCAATTACCTGATGAAGATCATCAGTACCGAGGATCCGACGGCGTTCGTCTACGTGACCGAGGCTTATGAGGTCCTTGGCCGTGGCTTCGTATCGCTTAAGAAGGTGGCTGAGAAGGAGTAATACGGAAGGGCCCTGCCGTCAAGACAAGGCCCCGTTCCCTCAGTTCCTCTCTCCTCCGATATGCTTCAGGAACTCATCGTAGCCGTCCTTGAGGTTCTCCTCCGGCTCATACTCCTCCAGCGGATAGTGTTCCATGACGAAGTCTATATCCTTGTCTCCGCGTCCTGAGAGATTGACGAGGATTCTCTTTCCCTTGCCAAGCTCCTTTGCAAGCTTCACCGCATATGCCACGGCGTGCGATGACTCAAGTGCCGGGATGATGCCTTCCATCCTTGAGAGCGCGTAGAACGCCTCAACCGCCTCCCTGTCGGTGGCTGTCCTGTAGTTCACCCTGCCGATGGAGTGGAGGTAGCTGTGCTGCGGTCCGACTCCCGGGTAATCGAGGCCAGAGGCGATCGAGTAGACGGGAAGCGGCTCTCCGTCCTTGTCCTGCAGCACGAGGGACTTGAAGCCATGGAGGATGCCTACGGTTCCCTTCGCGATCGTAGCGGCGTGCTTGCCGGTATCGAGTCCCTTTCCTGCGGGCTCTACGCCGTAGAGCGCCACATCCTTATCATCGAGGAATGCCGAGAACATTCCCATCGCGTTGGAGCCTCCGCCCACGCAGGCCACGACGGCATCTGGGAGCGTTCCTGCATAGGAAAGCATCTGCTCCTTTGCCTCCAGGCCGATGATCGACTGGAAGTCGCGTACCATCATCGGGAAGGGATGAGGTCCTACGACCGAGCCTATGCAGTATATCTGGGTGACGGGATCCTTGAGATACGCCTCGAACGCGGCATCCACGGCATCCTTGAGCGTCTTCGTTCCTCTCGTTACGGATACCACCCTCGCGCCGAGTACCTTCATCCTCGACACGTTCGGGGCCTCCTTCCTCACATCGACTTCGCCCATGTAGATATCGCACTCAAGGCCGAGGAGCGCTGCCGCGGTGGCAAGGGCTACGCCGTGCTGTCCCGCTCCTGTCTCCGCGATCACCTTCTTCTTGCCCATGCGCTTGGCAAGCAGCACCTCTCCCAGACAGTGGTTGAGCTTATGTGCCCCCGTGTGGTTGAGATCCTCCCTCTTGAGGTATATCTCCGCGCCTCCCGCCGCCTCGGAGAGCCTCTTGGCGTGGTAGACGGGTGTCGGCCGGCCGGAGTAATGCTCCTCAAGCTCCTTCAGCTCCTGTATGAACGTCGGATCCTGGGATATCCTTTCATATGCCGCCGCGACCTCATCCATGACCTTCTGCAGCGCCTCTGGCAGATATGAGCCGCCGTATTCACCGAAATAACCCTTATCGTTGGGGAGACCAACCGTATCGATACCTTTATTGACGAGATTCATGCTATCCTCCTGTGTTTACTTTGTACAGTAACGCTACTATAAAAAGAAACACATGTCAATAGCTCCCATCAGGTACGTCTGGAATCCCTTACCTTCTGCCAGGCCCGTCTCCTCGTCGCTTCTGAGACCTTGACGAACCATGGCTCTGCAGACTCCCTGTCATCGATGTAGAAGAAGGAGAGGGCCCAGGCGACTGCCATCGAGACGTAGTACTCATCGCTATCCGCGGCGCATATGGCCTCAAGCAGCCTTTCCCTCTCATAATCCTTCCTGCGTGACATGAGGAAGACGATCCCAAGGCGCCTGGCGAAGGTCCTTTTGTCCTTCAGCAGTGAGAGGAAGTATCTCTCAGCCTCCTCCCTGTCCTTCTTCCCGGGCTTCAGGGATGAGGCGATCACATCGGTGTGGTCCCATGCCGTCATATATGGTATGAGGTCATCGATGGCCTTCAGCTTATCGGGGAAAGGGATACGTGAGGATATTATGGCAAGGCCCTTGAGGATCACATCCTCATGGTAGCGTATCGTTATCTCATCAGGAGCCGCTTCCTTGGCAAGGCGCCTAAGCACGGGGATCCTCACCCCGGCGAAGGGGTATACGGGATCCTTCGAGATCCTCTCGTTGAAGACCCTGGTATGCTCGCTGGCGTATGGGGCGTAGAGATCCTTAGTATCCAAGCGCCTCTCCTACGAGTATCACGGTGATCCTGTCCTTCTGCCGCTGTGGTCCGAAGATGGTGTAGCTGCAGCAGATGCGGTCCTCGCTGCCGCATCCGAGCGCGCAAAGGTGGTCAGCGCTCATCGCCCCCACGCAGCGTCCGGTCTTGGTACATGGGTTGTCGCACTCAAGGCGCTCTGAGTTAGGCGGCGCGGCCTCTTCCTTCACCCTCTCCATCGCGCGGCGCACGTTCGGAACGAGCTTATTGATGCCCGCGACCACGATGACATGCTCCGGTCCGAAGAGCATCGCCGAGACCCTGTTGGAGCGTCCGTCCACCTGATAAAGCTCCCCATGCTCTGTCACGGCGTTCGCCGATGCGAGATAGTACTTTGCCGCATAGGCGTCCTTATACTCCTTATGGTAATCGGTATGCTCCTTCAGGTAGTCGATGGTGTCTCCTGTGCTTCCCAGTGCCAGCATTTTCAGTACACTTTCTTGTGTCCGGTCGTTCGAATCCTTAGCGCGTCCTTCCCGTTGGGCTATCCATACATTTTCTTTTTTCTGTGTAATGGCAAAATGAATATAGCGTGACATGCGTGCAGATGAAAGTAACATCTGGCGCATACTGAGGGCACGCTGCACGATGAATGATTTGTTCACTCGTACCAGTTTCTTGATCCATGGGTAGATAAGCAGGTTGTCACCGATAGCTATTTCTACTGTAGTAGGGAAATGGTTGTCTAGCAGTCCGAGGGAAAGAAATCCAGGGTCGAGCACGATATCACGGTGATTGGATATGAAGGTGTAGTTCTTTTCCTTGTCGGTCAGTGAAGAAGCATTCAGTGTGAAGCCGTCGCTGTGTTCTTTGATGATTTGGTGCAGCAATGGATAGAATATGGTTTTTTGTACTTCCAGGTTGTTTTTGCACTGGTGCAGCTTATGGCTCAGCATATCAAGAGGCATGCCTGGCATAATCAGGCTGATGACAGCCTGAAAAGCGGGGTCGGCAAGTAGTTCATCGAATATCTGTGGAAGCTCTTCTGGGGTATACGGACGTATTTCATCGAATTCGGCTGGAATGTTCATGGCGTTTGGTTTTAAATTTTGTCTTCAAAGGTAAGCATTTTAAATGAAGAATTTTCATCGTAAGTTGGTGCAGGTATTTCTTTTAATATCATATCAAAAAGTGGTTTTAAATCTTTACCTTTTTCTTCTAATGTAAGAGAGGCGATACCGTCCCTTCCAACAGCATAAAGTATAGGGAAATCAAGCTGATCTTCAGTAGCATCTAAGTCAATAAATAAATCTAATACTTCATCAATAACTTCGTGAGGGCGGGCATCTTTTCTATCTATTTTATTTATACAAACAATAACTCTTAAGCCTTTTTCTAAAGCTTTTTTTAGAACAAAACGAGTTTGTGGCAGTGGACCTTCTGAAGCATCAACAAGTAAAATAGCACCATCTACCATAGATAAAGCACGTTCAACCTCACCACCAAAATCAGCGTGTCCTGGAGTATCTAAAATATTAATTTTAGTTCCATGCCAGTTAACAGAGCAGTTTTTTGCAGTAATAGTAATACCACGTTCTCTTTCAATATCCATACTATCCATTGCTCTTTCTTCTGCCACTTGGTTTTCTCTATATACACCACTTTGCTTAAACATAGCATCAACAAGTGTAGTTTTACCATGGTCAACATGGGCAATAATTGCAATATTTCTTAAAGCCTCATTAGTAGATAAATTTTTCATAAGCCCTCAAATAAGTTAATAGTAAATTACTCTTTTGCCTTTTTTTTATAAAATAGTCAAGTAAATTTTTAAGAAAATATATAAAATATAATGAAATAAAAAGATGGGGCAGAGTAACTGCCCCAGTTATGATAAATTATTTAATAACGCCGCAAGCTACTCTTGCTCCGCCGCCACCTAAAGCAGCAGGGTGGTCATGGTGGTTATCCCCACCAATATGAACCATTAAAGACCTGTTTTTTATTTCACTTAATTTTTTAAGTTTTGGTGCAAGAACAGGATTTGGAGTATCACCTTTAGATGATACATAAAGTGCAGGTAAATCACCTTTATGACCTTTATTATCCCATGGGAAAGAGTGTTTACCAGTTTTTGCAGGGTCCCAGTGGCCACCAGCTTTCATACCTAAAACACCTTTTTCATCAGGGCCACAGTCTGGGTTTACATGTATATGAAAACCGTGTAAACCTTCGCTAATTTTACCCTTTAAAAATGGAGTAAAAACTAACCCATAAGGTGATTCTGTAACTACAATATCACCAATATATGTGTTTTTCTTTTTGTCTAAAAGTTCCATTTTAACAATAATTTTATTCTTTTCTTTTCTAGGATCGTAAAGACTTTGAGCATTTACTGAAAAAGAAATAAAAGAAAGAGCACAAACAAGTGCTAATACTGAAATAAATTTAATATGTTTCATATGTCCTCCTATATAAGAAATAATATTGTTAAATATAATAATAGTCAATACTAAAATAAAATATGAAAACAAAAACTACATAATTTAAATGAAACTAAATTTAAGGAAAACTAAAAAAGGAAAAAGAAACCCCACATACTAAATGTGGGGTGAAAGAAAATTAATCTATTTTAAATCTATTTATTGTATCTTTTAGTTGGATTGCTCTAGATTGTAAATGTTCAACTGTGTTTGCAATTTCACTAACTGCCGATGAACTTTCTTCAACACCAGCAACAATAGTTTGAGTATTATCGTTTGTGCTTACTATAGTATCATACTGGTTAGAAACTTGAACTGCAACATTATGCATATCTCTATTAAGCTCTTGAATACCATCAACAACTGAAACGAAGCCACTATTAGTTTCGCCTATGTTATCAACACCAAGCTGAACACTGTCAACAGAACGCTGCATTTCATAAGATACTGATTCAGTTTCTTTTTGCAGAGTATTAATAATATTTTCTATTTCACTTGTAGCATGTTGAGTTCTTTCAGCAAGTTTTCTAACCTCATCTGCAACAACAGCAAAGCCACGTCCTGCTTCCCCAGCACGAGCTGCTTCAATAGCTGCATTTAATGCAAGCAGGTTAGTTTGGTTTGCAATATC
>CASFZR010000037.1 GCA_949299185.1 uncultured Spirochaetales bacterium | reverse complement strand
TCCTATAGAAGCTCTTGGCTTAGGTAATATGTCGTCCTCAGTCCCATCGATTATATCGTTTATGACCCCATGTTATGGGATTTATTGTTAGGAGAGTAAGCTGTGGGACTTGAGGGCATCGAAGCGTACAGGGGATATATGAGGCACAGATATGTGGCGCTGCTGCTTCTGCTCTGCCTCCTTGCTGCCATGGCGGTCGTGTCATTATCCGCAGGCTCCGCAAGCCTCTCCGTCATCGATGTGCTTAAGGCGCTGGCATCACACGATGGATCGCCGGAGAGCATCATCGTCTGGAACGTGAGGATGCCGCGAGTAGCCGCGGCAATCGTCGTCGGTGCGGCCTTGGCGATGAGCGGATGCGTGATGCAGGCCGTGCTTCATAACCCTCTTGCCTCCTCCTCGACCCTGGGCGTCTCTCAGGGAGCGTCCTTCGGAGCCGCTCTCGCGATAACCTGCCTCGGGGCTGGTATGCAGTCAGGCGGTAGCGCGTCACTGCTGATCAGCGAGCCGTATATGGTGACACTATTCGCGTTCATCGGAGGGATATCTACCACTATCGTGATACTTTTCCTGTCACGCCTGAGGATCGCGAGCCCCTCGGTGCTTGTCCTTGCCGGCGTGGCTATCAGCTCTACGTTCAGCGGCGCGACCACGCTGATACAGTACTTCGCCGATGACGTGATGGTCGCAAGCATCGTCTACTGGACATTCGGGAATCTGGGAAGGGCAGGCTGGAACGAGATCGCGATGATCGGAGCCGCGTGCGTGCCGGCCTTCGTCTTCTTCATGCTGAGCAGGTGGGACTACAATGCCATCGAGAGCGGGGAGTACTCCGCACGTAGCCTGGGCGTCAACGTGGGAGTCCTCGTTCCCTTGAGCCTAGGGTTATCAGCGCTTATCACATCGGTATCCGTATCGTTCACCGGGTGCATTAGCTTCATAGGGCTCATAGCACCGCATGTGATGCGCAGGATTGTCGGGAATGACTACAGGTACCTTATTCCCGGTTCCGCCATATGTGGGGCCGTGCTGCTGCTTGTCGCGGACATCGCGTGCAGGATGATCATCTCTCCTGTAGTGCTTCCTATAGGCGCGCTGACCTCGTTCGTGGGAGCGCCTCTCTTCCTCTGCCTGATACTCCGAGAGAGGAGGGTGGGATGATAGACGTAAGGAATATCTCATTCTCATATGGACAGAAGGCGGTGCTGCAGGACGTGTCGTTCTCCGCAGGCGACGGAGAGGTGGTTGGCATACTCGGCAACAATGGCGCTGGGAAAAGCACGCTCATCACCTGCATCAACCGCGTCAGGAGACCTGATAGCGGGGATGTGATCATCGATGGACTGTCCACGGGATCGATGAAGGAGCGTGACATAGCCCGACTGATAGCCTATGTACCGCAGAATACGGAGGCTGTCAGGATCTCTGTCTTTGATAGCATACTGCTGGGGCGCAGGCCTTATATCAGATGGGGAATGGGACGTGAGGATATCGAGGCATGTCAGGCTGTCATAGAGCGCATCGGCCTTGGTAGCCTCCAGCTGAGATGCATGGATGAGCTATCGGGAGGAGAGATGCAGAAGGTAATGCTTGCCCGCGCCCTGGTCCAGAAGCCGCGCGTGATGCTTCTGGACGAGCCTACGAGCAACCTCGATCCGCGTAACCAGCATGAGATGATGGCGATCGTCAGGGATATGGCCAGGGAAGAGCATATAACGGTGCTTGCCGTGCTTCATGACCTTAACCTAGCGCTACGCTTCTGCGATCGGCTCTTCTTCCTGAAGGATGGCCGTGGCTTCTGCTGCTGTGGCCGGGATGAGGTGGACAGCGGCATCATAAGGGATGTGTATGGAATAGGCGCGGAGGTCATTGATGCCGGGAATCGCCGCTTCGTGCTGATTGGAGGATGATATGGATATCAAAGGATGCTGGGAGAGATGCAGGGAGTTCCACGGTCATACGTGCAAGGGCCTTCTCATTGGCTTCATGGCCTCGCTTTACGCAATCAGGCTACTGGGGCTGAAGGAGCATGATGATGAGGACGTGGTATGCATCAGCGAGTGCGATTCCTGCAGCGTCGATGCGATCCAGGTGATGCTTGGATGCACGGTAGGCAGGGGGAGTCTCCTGTTTCATATGACGGGGAAGAGCGCCTTCTCGTTCTACCAGAGGAGTACCGGTCGCTCCGTGCGCCTCGTGCTTTCGGGAAAGGTGGCAGATATCGGGGATATGGATATAGAGGAATACCTTACCATTAATGACCCTGAGTCACTGTTTGCCGTCAAGGAGACGGCGATACCTCTTCCAGAGAGGGCCCGCTTCTTCGATTCCTACGTCTGCGAGGGGTGCGGGGAGGTTACCGGGGCCAACTGGATACATATACAGGACGGGCATAAGCTATGCCCTGACTGCTATGTGCGCTATGATAGATTCAACGTCTGAAGGAGGTGCCATGACGCTCGAGGAGTTCTTCAAGGATAACGGTAAGGTCGCGCTGGCATTCTCCGGCGGGGTCGATTCCGCATTCCTGCTCTATGCCGCTTCCCATGCTGGTGCCGATGTCTGTGCCTATTATGTGAAGACTCCCTTCCAGCCGCGCTTCGAGCTGGAGGACGCAAAGAGGCTTGCCGATGAGCTTGGCGCGTCATTAAGGGTATTGGAGGCTGATGTCCTTTCCTCTCCGGAGATCGCCGCTAATCCTCCCGCCAGGTGCTACCTATGCAAGCGTATCATCATGGGGACGATAAGAGAGGCCGCCTCTGCCGATGGCTACGCGCTTATCATAGATGGGACGAACGCGAGCGATGATGTGTCGGACAGGCCTGGTGTGAAGGCCTTGAAGGAGCTTGGCGTACGATCACCGCTCCGCGAGTGCGGCATATGCAAGGATGAGGTCAGACGACGATCGAGGGAGGCCGGGCTCTTTACCTGGGATAAGAGCGCCTATGCCTGCCTTGCCACGAGGATACCTACAGGAGAGCCTATAGACAGGGAGAAGCTTGAGGTGACGGAGCGGGCAGAGGATTTCCTCAGAGGCCTTGGCTTCATCGATTTCCGCATCAGGATGGTGGGGCGGTGCGCCAGGATACAGGTCAGGGAGAGCCAGCTTCCGCTCCTGATGGAGAGAAGGAATGATATCCTTAGCGGCCTGAAGGGACTCTATCGCGGGGTATTGCTGGATCTGGAGGTTCGGGATGAATGATATCAGGAAGATGCTTGAGGGCATCAGGGATGGCAGCGTGAGCGTGGATGATGCGCTTCTTGAGCTTAAGAAGAAGCCCTTTGAGGATATAGGATTCGCCAAGGTCGACCTCCACCGCCGTCTCAGGCAGGGAGCTTCCGAGGTGATATACGGGGCAGGGAAGACACCTGAGCAGATTTCAGGGATCCTCGATTCGATGGTGCGCAACGGGCAGGAGCGCGTGCTTATAACACGGCTTTCGCAGGAGGCGGCGGCATCAATCTCCTCCCGTCATCCCCTTGATTACCATGAGGATGCCAGGATCGGGATAGCCGGTGGAATGCCGGAACCTGATGGGATCGGGACGATCGTCGTCGCGACAGGCGGCACCAGCGATATCCCGGTGGCTGAGGAGGCGGCCCTTACCGCCGAGGTCATGGGCAATAAGGTCACGAGGCTCTATGATGTCGGGGTATCGGGGCTTCACCGTACCCTCAGCCATCTTGATCAGATAATGAGCGCGACCGTCGTCATAGCCATCGCCGGCATGGAAGGGGCCTTGGCAAGCGTCCTTGGCGGCCTTACCGACGCTCCTGTGATCGCCGTTCCGACGAGCGTTGGCTATGGCGCCTCGTTCTCAGGGCTCGCCGCGCTTCTCTCGATGCTTAACTCATGCGCGAGCGGGGTGTCGGTGGTGAATATCGATAACGGATTCGGGGCAGGGTATCTTGCCAGCATGATAAACCATATAGCGAGGAAGGATGGAGAGAGATGAAGACGCTTTATATAGACTGCGGCATGGGTGCTGCCGGTGATATGCTCACCGCGGCGCTCCTTGAGCTTCTGCCTGATCAGGATGGATTCGTACGAGAGTTCAATGCCTTGGGCCTGCCAGGAATCACGATGGTGAGGAAGCCATCGGTGAAGTGCGGCATAATAGGTACCCATGTCTCTGTTCTCGTCGATGGCGAGGAGGAGGGTTCTGGCCATCATCATGACCATGAACACCATGATCATGAGCATCATCACCATCATCATGGGATCGCGGATATAGAGCATATCGTCTCAGATCATCTTCCCATTCCTCAGAGGCTGAAGGATGATATCCTCGCCGTCTTCGGCCTGATCGCTGAGGCGGAGAGCCATGTCCATGGAGTGCCTGTCACCGATATCCATTTCCATGAGGTTGGCACGATGGATGCCGTTGCGGATATCACGGCGGTGGCGATGCTGATGGACAGGCTCTCGCCTGACGAGGTCATCGTGTCACCGATCCATGTGGGCTATGGCAGCGTCCGCTGTGCCCATGGCATCCTTCCCGTTCCGGCTCCTGCTACCGCATATATCCTCTCAGGGGTCCCTATCTCCGCCGGAAGCATCGAGGGGGAGCTATGCACGCCTACTGGAGCGGCCCTTATAAGGCATTTCGCTACCAGTTTCGGGCAGATGCCGGTCATGAGCGTTTCCGGAATCGGATACGGCATGGGCAACAAGGATTTCGAGGCCGCCAACTGCGTGAGGGCGATGATCGGTGAGCGTGGAGGTTCTTCCGATACTGTCATAGGACTCTCCTGCAATGTCGATGACATGACAGGAGAGGCCATAGGATCCGCGATAGAGAGCCTGATGGCCCTTGGCGCGCGCGATGCCTACACCACGCCTATCGGGATGAAGAAGTCCCGGCCTGGCATCATGCTTTCCGTCATATGCTCTGCCTCTGATGAGGAGAGGATGGTTCGTGCCATCTTCCGCAATACGACGACTATAGGCATAAGGAAGACCGTCTATGACCGCTATGTGCTTGATCGCAGGGAGAGTGAGGCTGAGACCCCTTACGGAAAGGTCAGGGTGAAGATCTCCGAAGGCTATGGCGTGAGGCGCGTGAAGGCAGAGCATGATGATCTGGAGAGGATAGCTCAGGAGAGGGGCGTAAGTGTCGAGGAGGTATCACGCTCGGTGGCGCTTGCAGATCTGTGAGGCCGATCGGTACCTTACCATAGACGAGGCTCTCGACAGGATGGTCAATGATATCCTCATCGCGTATCCAGATGTGAAGGAAGGAACGGTCTGATCGCATCTGAATAGATAACTTCTTCATCGCAGGCATGGCTCAGGCTGTGCCTGCATTGCTTATATATGGCTGCCGATGAACGCCCAGATGACGGCTACGATGACCGATGGAAACATATTGGATACCCTTATATGCTTATCCCAGACCATGTTTATGCCTATCGTGGCGATGAGCACCGAGCCCACGAGGCCGAGCGCGGCTATCGCGTCCGGTGTCATGATCGGCTTTATGAGTCCTGCCAGGAGCGTTACCGTTCCCTGGATGATCGCTACCGGGATGAATGAGAAGAGACAGCCCTTGCCATGTGTGATGGTTAGAAGCAGGACGAATACGAAATCGAGCAGGGACTTTGCGTAGAGCACCGATCTGTCGCCATGAAGCGCCTCGTTTATCGGTCCCAGTACCGCCATCGCTCCGATGGAGACCACAAGGGAGGTAGTGACGAAGCTACTTACGAAGGAACCGTCCCCATGGCTTCCTGTCTTCCTCTTCAGCCATTCTCCGAAGTCCGTCATATGCTTCTCGATGTTTATCGCCTCGCCGATGAAGGCTCCAAGCACGAGGGAGGCGGCCATCATCACCGAGCCCTGCGTCGAGAGGCCTGACTCCGTGAGTACCAGCATCCCTGACATTACTCCGCCGATGCCGATGAAGAGCGTCGAGAGCCCGCAGGCCGATAGCATCGTCTCCTGATATCTTTCCGTAAGCCCCTTGCCGAACGTGAGCCCGATAAGCCCTGCTATTATGATCGCGGCGGAATTCACCACGGTGCCGAGTCCTGGCATATGATCAAATCTCCCTAGCTTGTTTCTTATAATCCCTTTCTTATGTTAGGAAAAGAGCTAGAGCCTCCTTATTAATCCGAAACATGGTATCATTGCGTCCGTATGGGAAGGAGGAAGGACTATGAAGGAGCTGTTCCGAGTAGCCTATGAGCTTGACAGGAGGAACCTTCCGTTCGCGCTTGTTACCGTCATAGGTACCGATGGCATCATACCGCGGCAGAACGGGCGTATGCTCGTAAAGGAGGATGGTAGCTTCATATCCACGATAAGAGGCCATCTGATAACAAAGGTATGAGGGAATGTCATATAGAGCCAGGCTTCTGATATACAGGATTGAGGCGGAAAGGCTGATTCTTGGACTTATCAGAACAGGAACACATAGCGATTTATTCTGATATGGATTCCTTCTCAATGAAGATGAGAAGAGAATCCTCTGTGATTGCAATGGTAGGACAATGAGATTCAGAGAATATGGCAGTAAAGATGACGATACGATAATCCTTCTACACGGTGCAGGTCTCTCCTTGTGGAACTACAGAAGAGCGGCAGAGCTTCTTGCCAGTAGGTTCCATGTCATATTACCTGTTCTAGATGGGCACGATGGCAGCGATAGGCCTTTCATTTCCATAAGATCAGCAGCTGAGGAGATCATGGGTTTCATCGATACTTGCTGTGGAGGTTCGGTGCTTGCTATCGGAGGCTTGTCGCTAGGTGGGCAGATTCTTCTTGAGATTGCGGCAACGAGGAATAGGATAGCCAGATTCTTCATCTTCGAAAGCACGCTGGCAATCCCTATGCGGTTCTCTGCAGCCTTCGTCTCATTGTCAGTCTCTCTGAGCTATCCCCTAATAAAGCATAGATGGTTCTCAGAGCTGCAGGCTGAAACGCTTGGGATACCTGCAGATATGTTCGAGGAGTATTACGCCTCCTCAACCCAGATAAGCAAGGAAAGCCTTTCAAGGATCCTGAGGGAGAATGCAGTCTTCGTGCCAGATCCGGATATAAAGGATATCAATGCCCTTATAATAGCAGGCTCTGGTGAAAGAAGGATAATGCTGCGTTCTGCAAGGAAACTCAATGAGATGATAGAAGGAAGCAGAATCAGGATACTCCGTGGATACAGGCATGGTGAGCTGAGCCTCAGACATCCAGAGGAATATGCTGCGCTTCTGGTGAATGTGATTGATGGAAAGCTCTGAGTTAAATATGCCAGGATGACAGATAGGCCTCCCTGATATGCTGAATGCATGTAGGCGGATGGATGATCCATGAAATTCATTCCGTTGAGAAATACATAGATGGCGTGTTTACAGAAGATTTCATTCACTTAAGCAGCCTCCACTCTGTTTTATAAGTGGAATAAAGCTATTTGCTTTTCTGAGATGCAGTTGCGATAAACTCAACCAACGGTTTGTTTGATTCAAATGACAAAACACATAATATTGGAATCGAGGAACGGAGTGATGTTCCTCTGGAGAACAAATGATTGACCAGATAAAGATAGGAAAGTTCATAGCAGCGAAAAGGAAGGAGAAATCCCTTACCCAGGCTGATGTCGCAGAGGGCTTGGGCATAACAGACAGAGCCGTTTCAAAATGGGAGAGGGGACTCTCCCTTCCAGATGCGTCCATAATACTGGAGCTATGCAGTATCCTGGGTATCAGCATCGCGGAACTGCTCACGGGAGAAGCGACAATGGAAGAGGACTATAAGGACAAGGCGGAAAGGCTCATTCTTGAGATAAGGAGAAAGGAAGAGGAGAACAACAGGTATCTGCTCAGGATGGAGACGGTCATAGGCGTCCTAGCCACCGTATCTGCCCTCACGATCATATTCATTGCGGTGTTCCTGGCTCCCGGTACCGTGCTTATGGCTTTCCTTGTTATGATTGCTCTCCTGATACTCTTCGTAGGAATATACTTTGCATTGAATATCGAGCGTGATGCAGGGTATTACGAATGCAGAGCCTGTCATCATAGATGTGTTCCAGATTTCAGCCATGTCGTCATGGCTATGCATATAGGAAGATCCCGTCTGATGAAATGCCCTTCATGCGGGAAGAGGACATGGCAGAAGAAAGTCCTTTCAAGATAGGCTTATCTGGATCCATAATCAGGCATGGAAAGGAAGATCTGCCAGAGCGTTGCCGGAGGTCAGCGGATATCTGGTATCATAGTGCTGTTCGAGATGACTGCGGAGGTAGAAGGAGGATCTGATGCAGTACACATCGCATTATGAGTCGCCGCTAGGCCCTATATTGCTTGCCTCTGATGGAGAGGCGCTTACCGGACTCTGGTTCGAGGGACAGCGTTATTTCGCACTCCATCTTGACAGCAAGCATGAGGATAGGGAACTTCCCGTATTCGATCTGGCTCGGGCGTGGCTGGACGAGTACTTCTCAGGCAATGAGCCATCGATTTCCATCCCGCTTCACGTGTATGGCTCTCCCTTCCATAAGGAGGTTGCCTCCATCATGCTTGCGATTCCCTATGGGAAGACGATGACATATGGCGAGATAGCCTCGCTCATAGCTGAACGTCATGGGATGGAGAGGATGTCTGCAAGGGCTGTCGGCGGGGCTGTCGGCCGCAACGAGATATCGATCATCATTCCTTGCCATCGCGTCGTCGGCTCAGGCGGAAGCCTTACAGGCTATGGTGGCGGCATCTGGCGGAAGGTGAGGCTCTTGGAGGGCGAGGGCGTGGATATGTCTAAGTTCCATATTCCTTCCCAAGGCACGGCCCTGTAGTCTTGCCTAAGAGGCCGTTTAGGCTCACGATTCTCCTATGAGGATAGGTGAGTATCTCAGGTCGATCGATTATCCGGGGCGCATCATCGTCGCAGGCTTCGCAGATGATGGTGAGCCTGTCATCATCTACGCCATCACGGGACGTAGCCGCAATAGCCGTAACAGGGTGCTTCGTATCGAGGATGGCAGTCTCTTCACCCAGCCATTCGATGCATCCCTCGTCGAGGATCCTTCCCTTATAATCTACAGGGCCACGGCTACCGTGGGCGATTCCTGCATCTGTTCCAACGGAAGCCATACGGAGACGATCGCGGCGTGTCTCAATGAAGGGGAGGGGCTTTCTGACGCGCTTGCCATGATGACCTATGAGCCCGATGCTCCATCTTATACGCCGCGGATCAGCGCTGTGATACGGAACGATGGATATGAGCTTTCCCTCGTGAGGCGTGAGGAAGGAGAGGCCCTGAGGCTCCTTTACCGCTATGAGGCGGAGCGCGGCATCGGGCATGTGATCCATACATATAGGGGAGACGGCGATCCTCTTCCCTCATTCTCATCGCTTCCCGTGCGACTCGATCTCTCGGGAGAGGTGATGGCGGAAGAGGTCTGGGATGGGCTTTCTCCTGAGCACCGTGTCGCGCTGTACCTCCGGAAGGGGAAGACGGAGAGGATAATCAACAGGCTGGAGGTTGCTGATGGAGAGGCTTGATCTGAAGTATGGCTGCAATCCCGATCAGAAGGGCGCGTATATCTATCGTGAAGGCGGCTTGCCGCTGGAGGTGCTTAACGGACACCCTGGGTATATAAACCTCCTCGATGCCCTCAATGGCTGGCAGCTTGTCGCTGATCTGAGGAAGGCTACGTCTCTTCCGGCCGCGGCATCCTTCAAGCATGTCTCTCCTGCGGGGGCTGCGGTTGCTGTACCTCTTGAGGAGGATGAGCGGAGGATGTACTTCGCGCCTTCATCGCTCTCTCCGCTTGCGGTTGCTTATGTTCGTGCGCGGGGTGCCGATCGGATGAGTTCCTTCGGTGATTTCATCGCCCTCTCCGATACATGCGATGCCTCAACGGCTTCAGTGATCGCGAAGGAAGTCTCCGACGGAATCATCGCTCCGGGCTATGAGAGCGAGGCCCTTGATATCCTGAAGCGCAAGAAGAAAGGCTCATACACGATACTCCGCATCGATCCGGACTATGCTCCTGAACCTGAGGAGATACGCACTGTCTTTGGTGTCACATTCTCCCAGCCTCATAACGGCTTCATCCCTACGGATGAGGATTTTGGGAATATCGTTACCAGGAGGAAGGTGATACCGGAATCGGCAAGGCTTGATCTGAAGGTGGCCATGCTCACGCTGAAGTATACGCAGTCCAACTCGGTCTGCTATGCGTACCATGGCCAGGCTATAGGCGTCGGGGCCGGCCAGCAGTCGCGCATACACTGCACGAGGCTCGCCGGGGGCAAGGCCGATCTCTGGCAGCTCAGGCGTAGCGAGAGGGTGCTTTCCCTGCCGTTTAGGGAGGGGCTTTCACGCAATGACAAGGACAATGTGATAGAGCAGTACCTCTCGGATGATCCAGAGATCGACGTGCTTGGCCATTGGCAGGATTACTTCTCCTCGCGTCCTGAGCCATTCACACGTGATGAGAAGAGAACATATCTTGCTACGATAACAGGGGTGTCCTTGGCGTCCGATGCCTTCTTCCCGTTCCCTGATAACATCGAGAGGGCAAGGCGCTCCGGAGTCAGCTATGTAGTCGAGCCCGGTGGCAGCCTCCGCGACGATCTTGTGATCAGGGCCGCGGATGAAGGCTCCATGGTGATGGTATTCTCGCCTCATCGTCTTTTCCATCATTAGGCTTCCTGTGGTATGCTTTTATCATGCAGAAGAAGGTCGTGATCATTGGAGCCGGGATAGCCGGCGTGCAGGCAGCTTCATCCCTTGCGGGATCTGCTGAGATAACACTGGTGAATAACGAGGATTTCCTGCCTTATTACAGGATGAGGATAGAGGAGGTGCTCTGCGGCTCCGATCCCCAGGCGCTCTTCATGCATCCCCTTGAGTGGTATGAGGAGAAGGGTATCGCCATCATAAGCGGGAACGTGAGCGGAATCATTCCCGATAGGAGGGAGGTGTCGCTCTCCGATGGCCGTTCCCTTGCCTATGATGAGCTTGTCATCGCGACGGGAAGCCAGGCAAATATATTCCCGCTTGAAGGCGGGAGGAAGGAGTACTATTCGCTCAGGACGATGAAGGATGCCTTGAGCCTTAAGGCGGCGCTGTCGAAGGCGCGTAGCCTTGCCGTGATAGGCGGCGGGCTCCTCGGACTGGAGCTTGCGGCTGCCGTGGCATCTCATTTCCCTCTCTCCGTATCCGTCGTGGAGGTCGCCTCGTATATACTGCCGCGCCAGCTCGATGAGCCTTCGGCAAGGAAGCTTGAGTCGCTCCTTCTGGAGCGTGGCGTAAGGGTTATTACCGGAGCGAAGGCCAAGGGAGCCGATGATTCATCACTGATACTTGAGGATGGACGCCGTGTCGATGCCGATGTCATCTGCTTCTCCTCAGGCGTCCATGCCGACCTATCGCTCCTTGAGGGTACAGGCATAGAGACGGGTCGGGCGATAAAGGTTTCTGACAGGCTCCGTACCAGCGTGGAAGGAATCTATGCGATCGGAGACGCCGCAGAGCTTGATGGCCGTACGTTCGGTCTTGCGATGCACGCCCGAGAGATGGGATCGTTCGTCGCGTCCGTGATTAAGGGAGAGGACGAGGGATATGTTCCGTCCGTGCCTTCCACGATGCTGAAGATCGGAGGCCTGGATGCTGCCTCCTTGGGCAGCATCGATGGAGAGGCGCATGTTTCGGAAGATGGAGATAAGCGGCGTACCGTATTTGTGAAGGACGGTATGGTGAATGGTGTCGTGCTGATAGGCGAGAAGGCCACGCCGGCAATCAAGGCCATGCTGGGTAAGCCGTATACGGAATGAATGGAGGGATGAAGATGGACGAGCTGGAGAGGAAGGCATTGGAGTACCATAGCGCAGGCGGGATAGCAGGGAAGGTGTCGGTGGTGCCGACGAAGCCGTGCAGGACTGCGGAGGACCTTGCGCTGGCCTACACGCCCGGGGTGGCGAAGCCGGTGCTGAGGATCGAGGCGGACGAGGAGGATGCGTACAGGTACACGGCTAAGGGGAACCTGGTGGCGGTGATCTCTAACGGGACTGCGATCCTTGGGCTTGGTGACAGGGGGGCGCTCGCGTCCAAGCCCGTGATGGAGGGCAAGGGGGTGCTGTTCAAGAGGTTCGCGGACATAGACGTGTTCGACATAGAGATAGATGAGAAGGATCCTGGGAGGCTGGTGGATATCATCGCGTCCCTCTCGCCGACGTTCGGAGGGATAAACCTGGAGGATATCAAGGGACCGGAGTGCTTCCGCATAGAGCGCGAGCTGATCGAGCGCTGCCCGATACCGGTGTTCCATGATGACCAGCATGGCACTGCGATAATAGCGACTGCGGGACTGATGAATGCCGCCGAGATCATAGGCAAGCGCCTGGAGGATATGCGCGTGGTGGTGAACGGGGCCGGAGCCGCGGGGATCTCGTGCGCGAGGATGTTCGTGGCCGCCGGGGTGAGGAAGGAGAGGCTGGTGATGCTGGACAGCCGGGGCGTCATATACCGGGGGCGCGAGGGGCTGACGGAGGAGAAGGCTGAGTTCGCCGCTGATACGGATAGGCGTACGCTGGCGGAGGCCGTTGATGGAGCTGACGTGTTCATGGGGCTCTCGGTGAAGGGCGTGCTGACCGGGGAGATGCTGAGGACGATGAACCATGATCCCGTGGTGTTCGCGATGGCCAATCCCGATCCGGAGATCACGTACGAGGAGGCGATGGCGGCGAGGAGCGACGTGGTGATGGCGACTGGGCGGTCGGACTATCCGAACCAGATAAACAACGTGCTTGGCTTCCCGTTCATCTTCCGCGGGGCGCTTGACGTGAGGGCGACTAGGATAACGGAGGGGATGAAGATGGCAGCGGCGAGGGCGCTTGCGGAGCTTGCGAAGGAGGAGGTTCCTGAGGAGGTGAGCGCGGCGTACGGGGGAGAGCGGTTCGAGTTCGGCAGGCGCTACATCGTGCCAAAGCCGTTCGATCCGCGGGTGATAGAGCATGAGGCGGTGGCCGTGGCGAAGGCGGCGGTGGCCGACGGGGTTGCCAGGCGTCCGATCACCGACTGGGACGGCTACAGGGAGTCGCTCCGCAGGCGCATGGAGAAGTACTGGGGCTGAGGCCGCCCACTGCAGGAAAAAGGCTGTCCGGGATGGGCAGCCTTTCCTACGCTCGGGATTTCTGATTTTCCCAGAGCCGACGTGTCTTTTAAGTCGCCTCCGCGACTGCCTTGATGCTTGAGGGGCATCTACGGCTAGGCCCTCTGGCGGATTACCCTCCGCCGCCATCCTTCCTGATGGCTTCCTGGTACTTCAGGGTGTACCTAAGGAACTTCTGCTTTGCAGGACTTCTTCCTGCCTTTCTTGGCTAAACGCTATCATGAGAAGCGGTAGCTGTCAAGTTAATTCTTTCATATGCACGGAGATAGCAATCAAGTGGGATAAGGCAATATCCTGAAAGGATCAGGCTTCGGGAACCTTCATCGGCCGGCCTGTCCTCATGCTTTCTCTCGCTAGGAGGCTTACCTTGAGCGTCCTTACCGCATCCTCATAGTCTGATTTGATCAGGCTTCTGTCTCTTGTCTCAACGGCCTTGAAGAAGGCTCTTAGCTCATCTTCGTAGAGCTGGGTAGGGGTATCCGGCCCGGCCGTGAACGTACCATCGCTATTACGCACCGAGAGCTTGCCGTTCCAGCCGTAGTCCATGGCTCCTTTCCTTAGGCTGACGGTGAATCCGATCTTGCTTCCCTTCTCCTTCTCGCAGGAGGTGGAGAGTAACGCTATCCTGTTGCCGGGGAAGGTAAGGATGGTCTCTGCAGAGCTTTCGAAGTCCACGGAGGGCAGTCCTTTCCTTCCCTTGGAGTAGATCTCGATAGGCTCGCCGAGAAGATAGCGGAATATATCGATGATATGCGTTGCCTGTTCCACCAGCTGCCCGCCGCCCTCGGCGCGCTTCTTCCACCAAGCGGCGTCTGGAAGGCTATCGAGCCAGTAGCCGTGTATCGAGAGCGGCTCCTCATTCTCAAGCAGCTCCTTCGCCTTCTCGATCGCGCTGCTGTAGCGGGAATGATAACCCACGGATGTGATTATCCCGGAAGCCCTGACCTCATCGAGGATATCATGGGCCGTGATTATGTCATTCGATACGGGCTTCTCGACGAAAAACGGCACTCCATGGCGCGCGGCAAGCATCTCCGTGTCTCCATGGGCAAACGGGGGGATGGCGATCACCATGGCGTCGATCTTCTCATTCTCAAGCAGTTCGGCAGTGGTCTTGTAGGCCCTTGCCTCGGGAATGAGCCTCTTGACAGAGTGCCGGCTCACCACCGCCGTGATCTCTCCCAGTCCGAGCCTCTTGATCGTCTTTGCGTGTCTGGTACCGAATGAACCTAATCCTACTACAGCTATGCGTAATCCCATATCGTATTATAGCACGTATCAGGAGAGAAGTGACCTAAGCTGGTCCTTTGCGCCTTCGAGGCTCTTCTCATACTGTTCCTGGAGCCTCTCGAGGTTCTTGGTGGCAAGCTCGATGAACTCCTTGTCGTTCTCTGCCTTGAGCTTTACGCTCTGCCCATACTGCGCCCTGAGCCGCTCCTCCTTCTCCGCCAGCATCGGCTCATACTGTGCCTTCATCTTCTCCACCAGATCCTTCCTATGCAACGGATACTGCTTCAGGAATCCAGTGATCTGTCCCATGAGATCCATGACTGTGGGATCTCCTCCTGAGGCGAGGGATGCCAGGAACGTCAGGCGCTCGTATCTGTCGTCGAGTATCTCCTCCTGCGGCAGCGAGAGCGACTGGAGGATGGTTGTCCTCAACGCTTCCTTGACGACCTTGCCGTCAAGCTGTGAGAGTTCCTTCTCCGTCTCTTCCGTGGTCTTGTCCTCCGCGACGAGATAGCTTCCGGCTATCCTGCGTGCCTTATCAACATCAGCATCGTGCTGGTATCTTTCCTTGTCTAGCTCTATCGACGCTGTCTTCTCCAGCGCGATCTCCCATGCGCTTCTTATCTTTCCCATACTGACAATATAGCCATATGGATGACTCTCGGCTACGGCTGTGGACTCATACGGCCCTTTTGGATAGTCTATCGGGGATGACGAACAGCATAGTCTATATCTTCGACATATTCGGTACCGCGATCTTCGCCATAACAGGCGCGGTGAAGGGCGTGCGGCATCGCCTTGATTTCCTTGGAGTGATCGTCCTTGCCATAACGGTTGGCTGTGGCGGCGGCATGTTGCGTGATACCCTCCTAGGCATCTTTCCCATAGCCGTATTCACCGATCAGGCCTATGTCGTGGTATGCATAATCTCCGGGATCCTGGTGTTCATCGCGAGCCCCGTCGTCGTCGGAAGATGGGGGCTTATCCAGTACTTCGATGCGCTTGGCCTCGGCGTCTTCACCGCAATAGGCTGCCTGAAGGCATATGCCCTGGGGCTTGGGACCGTCGCCGTAATTACCAGCGGCGTCTTCGGAGCTGTCGGGGGCGGCGTGCTTCGTGATGTCTTCTCAAAGGAGATACCGATGGTCTTCACCTCTGATTTCTATGCTTCCGCGTCGATTCTCGGAGCTGTCCTCTTCGTTATCCTGGCCCATGCTGGTGTCGGTGGCGATACGGCCCTCTACGCCACTGCTGCATTCACGACTCTCCTCAGGATCCTTGGCTACAGGTTCCACTGGAGGCTTCCGACTGCTAGGATGGTAGGAGAGGAGAAGAGGATAAGATGACAGAGCCGCTTTATTATAAGGATCGTTATCTTCGTTCCGTTGATGCTGTCGTTACCGGGCTCTCGGATGGCGCGATCATCCTTGACCGCACGATATTCTATCCGGAGGCCGGAGGACAGCCTGGGGACCGGGGAACATTCGGACCGTATGCGATCAGGGATACGCAGAAAGGGAAGGACGGGGAGATCCTTCACATCCTTGCCGATGGCTCTGCCCTTCCTTCCGTGGGAGAGAGGGCGACGCTTACCCTTGACTGGAACCATCGTCATTTCTTCATGAAGGAGCATACCGCGCAGCATCTTGTCTCGGCGCTTCTCTTCTCCGCCGCGGGGATCGGTACCGTGTCTGTCCATCAGGGAGAGGATGGCTTTACCATCGAGACGGATAAGACCGAGATCGATGAGGATGTGCTTCTTCGTATCGAGGATGCTGCCAATGACGCCATAAGGCGTGGCCTTGACGTGTGGCAGGATGAGGTCAGCCATGAGGAGGCTGAGGCGCTCGGCATGAGGCGTTCCATCAAGGTCGCAGGCCGTGTGAAGCTCGTGCATATAGATGGCGTGGATGTGGTCGGATGCGGCGGCGTGCATGTCGCTTCTACCTCAGAGATAGGGGAGATTGCCTATGTCTCATCCGAGAGGATCCGTGGGCATGTCCGCACGTTCTGGAAATGCAGCGAAAGGGCCGTGGAATACAGGCGCCTCAATGCGTCAGCCGTACGCGCGCTCTCGGTACTGTTCTCCTCCGAGCCTGATAAGCTCGTGGAGTCTGCTCAGCGGTGCATCGATGAGATACAGCAGTTACGGCACGATGCCGCGAAACTGTCGGAAAAGGCGGCATCTTTGCTTCTGGAGGCCGCCAGGGAGAAGACGCAGGACGGGAAAACCGTTATATTCAGCTCATGTGTTGCCACGCGGTATTACGAAGGGCTCATCAGCGAGGATGATGATTGTATCGTTATAGTCGCGGACGAGGAGGGGAGATTCCTCTTCCATGGCGACAAGGATAGGTTCGAGGCCTTGCGAGCCGCGGTCGCTGATATCCGCGGCGGTGGCAGGGGCATGCTGTACCGAGGATCGTTCACCGGTAGAGCAGAGGAGTTCACCTCGGCCTGCAGGAGCTTATTCAGTGGGGATGGAAGCCTTGAGAAAGCCTGATGAAGGCATGGATGGTAGTACGGAAGGGAATAGCAGCCACGATAAGGACGTGAGGCTGAACTGGAAGAAGTTTGCCCTCGTCGGCATAATCCCTATTATCCTGATATTCGCAGGATTCTTCTTCGTCGTGAAGTTCATCGGCCGCGATAACTACGATGACGTGGTGATGCTGATAGATCAGAACTTCGGCCTTCTGGGTATATTCCTCTATGTCTATGTCGTCGATACCCTGATCCTGCCGCTCTCCCCGGATTTCGTCTTCCCGATAGTGGCCGGGATGAATCCTTTTGTGATTATCCCGCTCATCGGCTCGGCCTCTGCGCTTGGCGGTGTCACATCATATGGTATCGGGCTGCTGATCCATAAGATACCGATCATCAAGCGCCTTACGGATAAGGCCATCGTACGCTGGGGGGCCTACATAATGAAGTACGGCACGCTCTTCGTGCTTCTTTCTGGTATCCTGCCTCTGCCGTTCAGCACGATCTGCTCCGTCGCAGGGGCGGTGAAGCTCCCCGCGCGTAAGGTCCTTCCGTGCTGCCTTATCAGGTATCTGAGGACAGCGCTCTACTTTACGTTCTTCAGCCTTGGCCTGAGCGCCATTGCCTGAGAGGCGACGATCGCTGCCCGTTCGGATGCGTCTCCTGTGTACGCTGATGCATCCAGCAGTGCGGCAACCTCATCGGCGCTCATGAAGGATAGGATCCTGCTGTCTGTCATGAGGTTCTCCTTAAGCGTGTTGGGCCTTCCTTCCTGTACCTCCTGCCACGCCTTGAGGCTCTCCTCCCTGATCGTCTCATGCATCTCCTGCCTGTCGGCGCCTTTCTTTCCAAGCTCCATCAAGAGCCTTTCCGTTGCCGCGAAGATGCCGTAGTCGGCCATGAGCCTTCGTGTGGCAGTCTCATGGAAGTTCATTCCCTTTACGATTCTCGTTGCCGTGATAAGCATCTCATCGAGCGCTATGAAGGCCTCCGGTATGAATATCCTGCGGTTAGCGCTGTCATCGAGGGTGCGTTCGAGTATCATCAGCGATGAGTTGTTCCAGGCGCTCTGATAGGCGCTCTCCACGATGCGCGCAAGGGAATCGATCTTCTCGTTGTTTATCGGATTGCGCTTGAACGGCATAGCCGATGATCCTACCTGCTTCTTCCCGAATGGCTCTGACACCTCTCCGATAGGAGGTGACTGGAGGATGCGCAGGTCTAGCGAGAACTTATGGAGCGTTGACGCAAGCGATGAGAGCGCTGCTATGATCCTCAGGTCCTGCTTGCGTGAGTAGACCTGCGTCGCTGCGTCATATGCCTTTATCCCAAGCTCATCCATGACGGATCTCTCAAGCTCCATCGCGCTCATGCCCGTCCCTTCTAGAAGGACCTTGTAGCTTGCCGCCGTGCCTACGGCTCCCTTCATTCCCTTGCCTCGTATGCCTTCCATGACACGGATGATCTCATCGGCATCTTCGTTGATATCCTGAAGTGTCTGGGCCAGCCTGTAGCCTATCGTGGTTATCTCCGCAGGCTGTATGTGCGTGAATGCCATCGTGGGCTGGTCCTTGTATCTTATGACAAGATCAGCCAGCGTCTCTGCCAGCGTGACCGTACGATCGGCTATGACGGCCATCGCTTCCTTGAATCTGACGGCATCCGCGTTGTCCAGCGCGTCCATGCTGGTGGCTCCTAGATGGATTATCCCACCTGCCTTGGGGCATTGCTCGGCGTAGGTCCGGATCTCAGCCATCAGATCGTGATGGATCTCCTTCTCGATCTCGCTGGCCCTCTCTATGTCTATGTCATCCTTATGGGCTTCAAGCTCCCTGACCTGTTCCTCTGTCACCAGACCGGCCTTGGATTCCGCGCGGGCAAGGGCTATCCACACGCGGCGGAGTAGCCTTCTCTTATGCGCCTCGGAGAAGATGGCCTTCATCTCCTCGGATCCGTATCTCCACGTCAAAGGGCTGATATATGTATCGTGAGTATAATCCATGCCTTGATTATAGCGTGAAAAGAGGCTATGCCCAATGCCTAGTATGCCTTCCTTTCTTCCTTATACTCAGCGATCCTTCTCTCTGCAGAGGAGAATGAGATGCCTACCTTATGCATTACCATCCCCGGCCTCATGAGGTAGGCATATCTCTTCCCATAGTCCCTCGCCTCTATCTGGGAAAGCGCCTCATCCGCGCTCCCGTCCACCTTCAGCTCGAAGACCCATATGTGGTCGCCGGCCCTGAGCGCCTCATCGGCCCTCCCCCTCGCGCCCCTGTCCTCGCTGATGGCATCGAGCCCGGCC
>CASFZR010000036.1 GCA_949299185.1 uncultured Spirochaetales bacterium | reverse complement strand
GCTCATCTTCATGTATTGGTATTCATCTAGCACTATGACAAGTCTTTCCTTGGTCATGTTCAAGAGCGTGAACAGGTCAATGAATGATCTGAATCTGCCCATCGGCAGGCCCAGCTTATCAGAGAGAAGCTGGTTGAGCATGCCTAGATTTGTCTCATATTCAGCCTCAAGAGCTTCGAAGAATATATGGTTTACCTTCTTCTCTTCTAGCACTGTCTTTATAAGCGTTGTCTTTCCTATGCGGCGTCTACCGTATATAAGGGCAGCCTTGGTCTTGTCTGATGAGATGAAAGCCCAAAGGTCCTCCTTCTCGATTTCTCTTCCTATGAACATAGCCACCTCACACTGAAAGATTTTTCACTGAAAATATTTTCAGTGCAATTTCCTTTTTTGTCAATTTCCTTCGTGCTGACAATCGTCTTGAACCATCCTTCGATCGGTAGACACGAAAGCCTTGTCATTACAGGACCGTCTCTTAGGAGCATCGTATTTCTGAGTTCTACGGGAGAAAGATAGCCGAGCCCCTTCTGTATATACCATCCGATGTATCTTCTGGCCGTCACCAGAAGATTGGCATCTCTTCGATTCAGCTGGGGACATCTTATTCTCTTTCATCACGCTTTTTATTGACAGATGATTAGGGGGGGGGGTATGATATTAACATCAATAATTCTGGGGGTTTGACATGAAAAGAAACTTGCTCGTCATGCTAAGCATCGTAGCGATGCTTCTTGCTTTCATCTCATGTACAAATGATAATTCTTCTAAGCTTCCTGATACGGAGGCCAGCGCAGTTGCTGAGAAGATCGATCCTGTCCAGCTCATGAATGATGCTCTCAAGGGTAAGATATCTGGAGCTACGGTAACATTCAGGCAAGTGAAGGATGCAGCCACGCTGATAGCTGTCGTAGAGTTTGATAATGCGACCTATAACGGCTTTACGATCAGCTCAGGACGCCTGAGCTACACCCTTGTCGGTGATCTTACCGGTTCCAGCTTCAGAGCGACTTCCTACAAGGTAACGACTGAGGTGGAGCTGAGAATCTCTGAGGTGTCTACCGGTGCTACGGCAACGACAGTCACGATAGAGGTTCCTGAGACGACAACGTCCTCTACAGGAAGTTCCGTCACAGCAACCGTGACTGCAAGCACAGAAGGGGAGGTCAAGGTATCTGTAAGCAATGTATCCATCTCTCTGCCATCAACAGGGGCACAGGTTACCGTAGGTGGCAATGATGTTACGGATTCAATTGATCAGAAGCCTGCGGATCCGGAGCCTGTCGGGCCCACTTATCAGCCGATTTCAACAACGGAAGAATTAACTGCTGCTATAACCAATGGTGGATATTACAGGTTAACGACAGACGTTGCATTAGGAAGTACTGCAAATATAACCAAGAATCTATATTTGGATTTGAATGAAAACACGCTGTCTTCAAATTATAGGATTGATGTGACAGGAGCAACCTTGTCGATATCGTCTGGTAATTTAAGCATAACAGATATCGAAGGGACCGCTGGTAACAATCCAGCTCTCATGCTTAAGGAGGGGGGCTCATTGATTCTGGATGCAGTGGCTTATACTTCTGACATTTCAAATATCTTTTTTGTGAATCAGGAAGATAACACCTCTGCCCGTATCATAAATAATTCTGTAATTAAGTCAGACGGTGGGTATTATGCTATTGGTACGAATGCTTCTGAGCCGGAGCCTTCACAGAATGTAACGATAGAGATCATAAATTCAGAAGTAACCTCTGCAGGTAGTACGGGAACTGGCGGTGATAATACCGCTATCCTCTTTAACGTTAATGGTACTGTTACCATTTCCGGATCTACGATTAGCGGAGATAGGCAGGGGCTTATTCTTAGAGGCGGAAGCGCAAGTGGTACGCATCGCATATCGAATTCAGAGATTACTGCTACTGGCAATAATTCCGTTACTACAGAATATGTTGGAGAAAGTTGGAAATTGCCGAAACCTGGTGAAGGGTATTGGTCTACTGGAAACGAAGTTCCTCTTGCGGCTATGGTTATTGGAAACAGGAGTGCTTCTGCTTATCGTAATCCGATAAATGTCGCACTTTCCGATGTTACGATTACTATTTCGGAAGATGGCATGAACGATGCAGATAAGGAATATCATGGAATTTATGTCTATGAGAACTCCGAGGAATACCCTGTAAGCGTTTCTGGTTCCTGTGCATCTGCCACAACAGTCAACGCAGAGAAGAACGGTGCGGCATTCAATGTGTCTAATACCGTTATCCTTCCAAGTGATGTGAATGCTGAGATGCAGGAGTTCATGACGGCTTTCATAAAGGTTTATAACCAGTTCACTAACGGTCATGTTGTTTCTGATGCCGAGGTATGCGAAAAGACTGGCCTTGATGACATGTATGTCAATCTTGGTAATTTCGGTGATGTTGCTGACGTTGAACTGAGTGGACATACGTATGCGTCCAATGATTCGATTATTTCTGTCTCTGTCGGAATGAATGCCTTTTATAAGAGCAATGTCCCATTCAAGTTTGATTCCGAAGGGAATCTGCTTGTGAATAAGGTTGCTTTCTTATTCTCATTGCTTGCTGGTGAAGGTATTGGCATCAATGGAGTTGCTCATGATGAGTATTCTCTTATTGGAGAAGCCGAGAAGCTTCTGACTGTGAGCAATGTCAGCGTTCCAGAAGGTAAGGGGTCTGTAACCGATTCCTATGATATCACCATTACAGCAGACAACACGATGGTTACTTATGATTATGAGTCCCCGGCAACTGCTGGCGATATCGTATATGTCATAACGAGAAATCCTGCTGCAGATAGTGAGATTACCCAGACTTCCCTGCTTGCTTCGACAGCTTCCTATGGTTCATATGCTTATCTCACACCATGGGGTAAGGATATAAGCACGATTGAACCAAGTAAATGGTCTGTGACCAAGACCGGTATCGTTCTTAATTCCTCTGGTGAATATAAGGGAACATTCAAAGTGACTTTCAATGTTACTCTTAATCCTCAGGCTTGATTAGGTATTCTGTCTGGTTTCCGGGGAGTCCTTCTGGGCTCCCCTTGTTCGTTCTATTACAATGATGGCTTAGAAGGGAATAGCATGATTAAGGTGGATATTCAGGAAGCCAAGGATGATTTATCTCGTTTAGTGAAGTTGCTTGAGACAAGACAGGAAGATGTTGTTTATCTGACACGGAATGGTTTTCCGATCGTACAGCTGACTTTGATACCTCAGGATATTCCTGTTAAACGAATCGGGGTTGCCGAGGGAAGATTCAGGGTTTCTGATGAATTTGCTCAATGGGATAGGGAGATTGAGGATATGCTCGGAGACGAGCCTTGAGGGATAATTGTTCCTTTTCTCTTTAGATTGCTTATTGCGCTGTGAGCATCATGTTTATCAATTTCGTAGCGTATTAGCTGATTGATTTACGTTTCTTACTGTTGGATTTAGCTGATGTTTATCGTTTATTGCGCTACGAAATGCCATTTCAATCGGTTCGTAGCGATTTAAGAAGCATATCAGGTATGGAATCGCTCCTGTTTGCCATTTGGCCACTGTGTTGCAGTTTGTTGAATATATGCGTCTTTCGCTCGAGTAGCGTTATTTCCTATCTTATTCTATAGCAATGATATAGGTTTTCATGCTTGATAGCGGGGCCTCCTTTCTTTGTTTGACAGCAGGATAGCGTGCAGTTAGAATGGCGGTATAACATCCAGAAAGGAGAGTCTCAATGAAGAAAATCATTCCGGGGGCGGCCAGCTCATGCTTGGAATGGTCACCGATTCAGGAACCATAGATGACCGCTCATTCAACCAGGGAACGTATGAGGGAGTGAAGATCGCCGCTGAGGAGCTTGGCCTCCAGTGTACCTATCTCAGGCCATCGGGAACCACGACCACCGATTACCTTACCGCTATCTCCGATCTCTACGATAACGGCTACAGGTTCATCGCATGCCCTGGCTACCTTTTCGTCGAGGCCGTTTCCCAGGCTCAGGAGATGTATCCTGATCTCATGCTCATCATCATAGATGATGCTCTTGCCTCTGGCATCGGTCCTAACACGGTCGCTATCACGTTCAAGGAGCAGGAAGCTGGATTCATGGCAGGACTTGCAACGGCTCTCAAGCTGCAGTCCGGTGATGTGGGCTTCGTAGGCGGCCTTGAGATCCCGGCTGTCCAGAAGTTCAACTGGGGCTTCCAGCAGGGTGTCGCATATGCCAACGAGCATTATGGCACGACGATCGGAATGGATAAGTCCAACTTCGTCTATCAGGGTTCATTCGCTGACCTCGCCGGCGGACAGCAGCTTGCCATGGCAATGTATGACAAGGGCGTTGACGCGATCTTCGCCGCAGCTGGTGGTACAGGAGTCGGCGTTATCAACGAGGCTAAGAACCGCCGCCTCGCCGGACAGGATGTCTGGGCAGTAGGCGTTGACGTAGACCAGTACTCCGTCGGAGATATGGGCAATGGCGAGTCCTGCATCCTCACCTCTGCCATGAAGGACGTCACGGGCGTTGCATATGACCAGGCGATAGCCGCAGCCAATGGCACGTTCAAGGGCGGCATCCATCTTGAGCTTGGCGTTGCCGATGGCAGGGCAGGAATCCCTGCTTCCAACCCGAACCTCACTCCTGAGATCGAGGCCACGGTCGCTGAGGTGGCTCAGCTGATCGCCGATGGCACCATCGTAGTCCAGGATACGGCAGACGGGCTTATCCCATAACCACAGGGAATAGATAGACAGGCCGCCCGATGAAGGCGGCCTTATTGCAGATGCACCGCGAGTGCCCTCAGATGGGAGAATCCATATTGAGTTACGTCATTGAAATGCTTGGAATCCGCAAGGAATTCCCCGGTATCGTGGCAAACGACGATATCACGCTGCAGGTCGAGGAGGGAGAGATCCACGCGATCCTCGGAGAGAACGGAGCCGGCAAGTCCACGCTCATGAGCATCCTCTTCGGTCTTTATCATGCAGATAGGGGCGTCATAAAGGTAAGGGGCAGGGAAGTCAGCATCAAGAGCCCGAACGACGCCTTCGATCTCGGCATAGGCATGGTGCATCAGCACTTCCAGCTCGTCCATAACTTCACCGTTGCCGAGAACATCATAATGGGAAAGGAAGGGGGCTTCGTCTATGACATCAGGAAGGCCTCCAAGAAGATAAAGGAGATATCCGAGCGATACGGGCTCTCCATCGAGCCCGATATGGTCATCGAGGATATCACGGTGGGGATGCAGCAGCGGGTGGAGATCCTCAAGATGCTCTACCGCGATGCAGATATCCTCATTTTCGATGAGCCTACCGCGGTGCTTACGCCTCAGGAGATCGATGAGCTGATGCAGATCATGCGCAACCTCGCTGCTGAGGGCAAGTCGATCATCCTCATCACCCACAAGCTCGATGAGATCAAGGCGGTGGCGAAGCGCTGTACCATAATCAGGCGCGGCCGCCTTATAGATGTGGTCGATGTGGCATCCACCTCCGTGGAGACGATGGCTGCCGCGATGGTCGGACGACCTGTATCGTTCAAGGTAGAGAAGTCCCCCTGCCATCCGGGGGCTCCGATACTGGAGATACGCAATCTCTCCGTGATGAACATCAAGAAGGTGCTGGGCGTAAAGGACTTCTCCCTCACGGTCCATTCTGGGGAGATCATCGGCATTGCCGGTGTCGACGGGAACGGGCAGTCGGAGCTTATCGAGGCGATAACCGGATTGAGGAAGGCAGAGTCCGGATCGATCATCTTCAATGGCAAGGACATAACCACGCTCTCCATCGAGGAGCGCAATGATATGGGCCTCGGCCATATACCCGAGGACCGGCAGAAGAGGGGACTCATCCTCTCCGCGCCTCTTACCTCGAACATGGTCATAAAGGAGTTCCGCAAGGCTCCGTTCTCAGCCCATGGCATACTCGACTACTCCTCTATCCGCGAGTACTCGGAGAAGATCGTCTCCAAGTTCGACGTACGCTCTGGAGAAGGAGTAGACTCCCTTGCCGGAAAGCTCTCCGGCGGAAACCAGCAGAAGGCGATCATCGGACGTGAGATAACCGCAGATCCGGACCTGCTTATCGCGGTACAGCCGACGCGTGGCCTTGATGTTGGCGCTATCGAGTTCATCCATAAGCAGCTTGTTGAAGAGAGGGAACGCGGCAAGGCCGTGCTACTCGTCTCATTCGAGCTTGATGAGATCTTCAACCTCTCTGATAAGATCGCGGTCATATCAGGAGGGGAGCTGATAGACATCGTCGATGCTTCCTCTACCGACGAGCATGCCGTCGGCCTGATGATGGCAGGAATAAGGAAGGGAGGAGAGAACTGATGAGGAAGGAACGAATGAAGATACAGCGTCCTCTCGAAGCGAGGAAGGCCTCTCCTCTGGTGGTATCGCTATCGGCGGTATTCCTGGGAATCGTCGCGGGGTGCGTGTTCATCCTCTGCATAGGCAAGAACCCCTTTGCCGGATTCGAGCGCATACTCTTCGGGGCGCTTTCCAATGTCCGCAGGATAGGCAATACCCTGGGAATGTCCACGCAGCTTATTCTCATAGGGCTGTCGGTGGCCTTCGCGTTCAAGACCGGGCTCTTCAATATCGGGGCATCGGGACAGATGCTCATGGGAGGCATCACGGGCTCGATCCTTGCCTACTACCTTCCCTTGGATATGCCTCGCGTGATCTATCTTCCGATCATCATCGTGGCTTCGATGGCTGCAGGTGCCGTCTGGGGGTTCCTCTCAGGCTTCCTGAAGGCGAAGTTCAATGTGCATGAGGTCGTTTCCACGATCATGCTCAACTGGACAGCATACTGGATCGTGTATGACTTCATCCCGCGCTTCATCATCGATCCCACCATCTCCGTGAAGTCGAAGCCGATCGACACGGTCCATACGCTCAGGGCTGACTGGCTTACCGATCTCACGCAGTTCTCTACGCTCAACTATGGCTTCATCATCGCCATCATCATGTGCGTGGTGGTCTGGTTCATCCTGCAGAAGACGACGCTCGGCTTCAATCTCAAGGCCGTGGGCTCCAACCGCTTCTGCGCCGAGTACGCCGGCATAAAGGTAAACCGTTCGATCATGATCTCCATGGCCATAGCAGGGGCGCTGGCAAGCCTCGCGGGGCTTACATACTACTGCGGGTATTCCAATATCATGGAGATGGGAAAGATGCCTAATGAGGGCTTTGATGGAATCGCCGTGGCGCTTCTCGGCAACTGCTCTCCTGTCGGCATATTCTTCTCCGCGATCTTCTTCGGCATCCTCAAGATGGGACGCGGCTCGCTTGCAGCCACGGGCATCCCCACGGAGATCGCCGATACGATCATCGCCACCATAATCTACTTCACCGCCACGAACGTCATACTCGCCAGCTTCTGGAACAGCCTCTTCAAGTCACGCTTCGAGCGCGCGGAGGAGGCGGCTCTCCTAGCGATGGCAAGGCATGGTGATGATACCCCGATCGCGTCGCTTTCCAAGGAGAAGTTCAAGGAGTATGCCAAGGAAGGACGGGCGTATCTGAAGAAAGGGAAGGAGGTGAGGTAAATGGGTTTCTGGAGCGTAATAACAAGCATAATACCATCGGCTATAGCCTATACCATCCCCATCCTCATGGGAGCGCTGGGCGGCCTATATTCCGAGCGTTCCGGCGTCACGAACCTCTGCATAGAGGGCCTGATGCTCTTCGGCGTATTCTCGGCAGCCGCGACGATCGTCAAGCTCCAGGCCATACCTGGCTTCAGCTTCGTCCTCGCGATCGTCATAGGGATACTCGTGGCGATGGCGGCCTCCGCGCTGCTCTCGCTGCTCCATGCCTTCGCGGCCATCAACCTGAAGGCCAATCAGGTGATATCAGGAACGGCGATCAACATGCTCTCCACGGCAGTGACCCTCTTCCTGGCGCAGACGATTACCGGAAGCGGCAACATAACGATCGTCAGGGGAATCATCAGGCAGAACGTGCCTGTGCTGTCGAAGATCCCGGTGATAGGGCCTCTCTTCTTCACCAGTACCTACTGGACCACCTGGATCTGCCTCCTCATATGGGGCGCATCCTGGTTCCTGCTCTACAAGACATCGTTCGGACTGCGCCTCCGCGCGTGTGGAGAGCATCCCTCCGCAGTGGCATCCGCAGGTGTCAACGTCCATAGGATGAGGTATATCGGCGTGATAGCCTCCGGCTTGCTCTCTGGCATCGGCGGAGCGTGCATCCTCGTCACCTATGCCGGTGAGTACAATGCGGGAAGCGGGATAAACGGGCTCGGGTTCCTTGCCATAGCCGCCCTGATCTTCGGCCAGTGGAAGCCGCTCGGGATCCTAGGCTCGACGTTCTTCTTCGGCCTCTGCATGACGATTGCCAACATGGGAAAGGTCTTCCCGATATTCCAGTCGATACCGACAGGGTATCTGGGGATGTTCCCTTATATCGCGACGCTGATCGCGCTTATCTTCTCCAGCAGGAAGAGCGCTGCTCCTCTTGCCTCTGGAGAACCGTTCTAAGGAGATGAATAGAGATGGATCTGATGGAAAGCCTTAGGGAATCCAAGGAGTATATCGAGTCTAAGCTCGATGGAAGGAAGCCGGAGATCGGCCTCGTACTGGGCTCAGGGCTCGGTGACATGGCCGACGCGATCGGGAATCCGGTGGTCATTGATTATCATGAGATACCGCATTTCCCGGTGTCGACGGTACCTGGCCATAAGGGCAGGCTCGTGATCGGGGAGCTTGAGGGAAGGACGGTACTCTGCATGCAGGGTCGCTTCCACTACTACGAGGGCTATTCGATGGATGAGGTAGTGTATCCTGTGCGGGTGATGAAGATGCTCGGCATCGATAATCTCTTCCTCACCAATGCCGCGGGGTGCGTGAATGAATCATGGAAGCCCGGAGACCTGATGCTCATCTCAGACCATATCAAGATCGTGGCGGAGAATCCCCTCAGAGGCCGCAATCCCGATGAGCTTGGAGCGCGTTTCTTCGACATGACCAACGCTTATGATAAGGGTCTTCTGGCACTGGCGGAGAAGGCCGCCATCAAGAAGGGCATCCCTGTCCGCAAGGGCGTGTACATGCTCTTCACCGGTCCTTCGTTCGAGACCCCTGCCGAGGTGAGGTTCGCCCGCATAGCAGGAGCCGATGCAGTGGGAATGTCTACGGTTCCCGAGGCGATCGCCGCATCCCATATGAGGATGAGGACGCTCGGCATAAGCTGCCTTACGAACATGGCGGCGGGCATCCTCGACCAGCCTCTCAACCACGAGGAGGTGCTTGAGACAGGGGAGAGGGTGAAGACCACGTTCTCCACGCTCGTGCGCGAGATCATAAAGACCTGGAACTAGGAAATATGGGGCCATCTCACGGTGGCCCCTTCAACTGATTATCAACCGCAAATCGAAAAATTCAACTGATTATATTCCTTGCATAATAACAAAATAGCTATTTTCATCACCTGATTATCAACTGAAAGTCATTGCTTTCTTATAAGCTCAGATAACCTTTCCATCATAAGCCTTATCTGGCCAAGGCCTTCAGCAGTGGACATGTTCACGGAATATCTTACTGATCTTCCATTCCCGGTTGTCTGTAGGATTCCTTTCTCTCTGAGGGCCTTCAATGCCACCTTGATCCTATATTCGCTGTATCTATTCCCGATGACGGATTCGATATCGCTCTTTGATAGGTTGCCGGTATGAAGGAGAACAGAGAGTATGTCCCTCTCCGTATCGGTGAGATCCGGATATGATCCCGGAAGATCCACGAGGTAGATCGTGAGTATGGTCTTCTCTAGCGATGTCTCTATCTGCGGGGCCCTCAGAAGACTGCTTGTCGCGGACTTGAATATAAGGTATCCTCCATAGCCCTGTCTTTCTGAGAGTCCCATGCGCCTGAAGACGGACATGATCAGATCATTGCGCGGTCTTGTTGATCCTCCACGGAAGAAGGTTTCCGCATCTATAAGCATCTTCCCGGGGTTCTCAAAGCGATAATAGGTGTCGAATACCTCAATCTTCAGACCTGTGTTCGGCATTGAGTAATCTGCATGGACTATGGTGTTGACCAGCGCTTCTCGCAGGGCTGCCTTCATGTCCGTGTTGACCCTTACCATATTCTCATCCAGGCGGAATCCAGTCTTGCTCGTGGAAATCAGCTTCTGATAGACGATGTTGTAGAAATTAAAGATATTCATCTCGCCTGCGCCAAGGTCGTCGGTCGCGATCCTGTCGCTCCATCGGTCTGCCGATCCCCTGTAATCGAAGTAATCGATCTGATACGAATCATAGTAACGCTTGATCACGTTATATCTGCCGAAGAGGAGCAGCGTCCCTGCATATGGGCAGATATTCTCCTTATCTGAATCATCGAGCAGTCCAAGATGGAGCAGGAAGTCCTGCATCTTCATCTCCTCATAGGATGCTTCAGGGTAACGGGCCTCTATTATCGACTTGAAGGCGACGAGGGCATTTCGATCTAGGGCCTCTAGGGAAAGCTCTTTCATTGGGAGCCTGTCATGGCTCTTCGGGCTTCCGTTCCTGATAAGGGCCTTGAGTTCATCCTCCGTCACGAGGAAGTCGCCTTCTCCTCGTCTGATATATACCTGCCTTATATCTCCATTAAGGTATACCGGAAGCTCTGTGGGAGAGGCCTGTGGTATCGTTATCCTTATTATCTCCCTGTTGTCAGATGCACTCAGTATCTCAAAGGCCTTTGTCCCAATGGAGAACGAGCTGATCTTCCGAGGATTGCGGAGCGTACTCCAGAAATCACTTTCCATCTTCGCCGCATTTGATACGCCTGTCAGGGAAAAGGAATGATCCCTTTCCTCCACGCCTAGGATAATGACTCCTCCTCTGGTGTTGGCGAAGGCGGAGACGGTCTCCCATATGGAGTTCGGGAGCGTATCCTTGGCTTTCTTGAACTCGATTTCGATGCCTTCTCTCTGTAGTGAACCGATAAGCTCCTCGATATTCCTGTTTCTTGCTTCCCTTGTCATCTGTAGTCCTTCCAATGGAAGGATAATATGATTTCAACTGATTATCAACCGCAAAACGAAAAATTCAACTGATTATATTCCTTGCATAATAACAAGATAGCTATTTTAATCACCTGATTATCAACTGAAAGCCACCTGATTAGCACCTATTTCACGAGCAATCAGGAAGAGCGTGAAGACGCTATGAAGATACGGGTTTCTTAATTAAGGAATATGGGAAATCCCTTAATAAGGCTTTGCGTTAATTAAGCAAAAGCCGAAATCCTTTAATAAGGATAGTCCTTAATAAAGCAAAACGGCCTTTGCTTTAATAAGAGATTCCCTTATTAAGGGAAATGGCCTATTCTCTTTATTAAGAAAGTATATTAGCAAAGGAGCTTTTCATGTTGATCATTGAGAAATTCCAATCAGGAACATATCGCAACCAGGGAGACTTCAAGTCATTTGTTCCATTTCCCATCAACGACACCTGGACCTGGAGTTCTCCTGATATCAATTCACTCTTATCCAAAGCGGATCAGGAGCTTGGCGCGCTTGGGGGATTGTCTGAATTCATCACTGATATTGAGCTGTATATCAGGATGCATATCAGGGTAGAGGCTAATAAGTCGAATAGGATCGAAGGAACCAATACCACGGTCCTTGAGGATATGATGCCTACAGAAGAACTCAATCCCGAGAAGCGTGACGATGTTACAGAGGTCGAGAATTATATCGCTGCCATGGAATATGGGATAAAGAGGATAATGGATGATGAGTTCCCATTTTCCAGCCGGTTGCTGAGAGAGCTTCATCGTATACTTCTGCGCGGGGTTCGTGGAGAATATAAGACTCCCGGGGAGTTCCGCACATCACAGAATTTCATCGGAGGCAGTAAGCCATCTGATGCTGCCTATGTTCCTCCTGCGGCTATAGACCTGCATGATCTGATGAATGACTTTGATAAGTTCATGAATCGCGATGATGATCTTCCTGTGCTTATAAGGCTTGCGATAATGCATTATCAATTCGAGACCATTCATCCATTTCTTGACGGGAATGGCCGTATCGGGCGATTGATGATTCCTTTGTACCTGCTTTCCTCTGGAAGGTTGCATAAGCCCTGTTTCTATATAAGCGATTACTTTGAGAGTCATCGATCTGAGTATTATGATGCGCTTCAGGCCGCAAGACGAGACAACGACATGCATAGATGGATATGCTTCTTCCTAAGAGCCTCGATAGAGACAGCTGGAAGAGCCAGGCTCATATTCCATGATGTGCTTTCTGTCGTCTCTGAATACAATGAGTATATCGCAAGCAAGAAATCCTCTCCGCTTGCGTTCGGCGCGATAATCAAGGAGATGTATTCCCAGCCTGTATCGACTGTCGGATGGCTGTCTCAGGCCACGGGTCTTTCCGTTCCGACGATAAATAATGCGGTAAACGCCATGTGTTCTGATTCGATACTGAGGGAGATCACGGGAGGAAGGAGGAACAGGGTCTTTGAGCTTACTAAGTACATAGAGGCATTTACCAGGTCGTGAATGGTGAGGTAATCATATGTCGTTTATATGATGGCTTTTACTGCGGATAGACGTTGATTAAGCAATACGGGATTATCTTTAATAAGGCTGTGCGTTAATTAAGCAAAAGCCGAAATCCTTTAATAAGGATGGTCCTTAATAAAGCAAACCCGTATCTTACTTTAATAAGAGCGGAGATCTGTAGGCATACGTGGCCTTGCTGGAATCCCTCGGGGCAGTAGAAAGGGGTCACCTTTTCACCCTGCCTCATATTCATCTATACTCAGGCTGACCATGAAGATTCTCTGCATCTCCGACACCACGGATACATTGATCTACTCGTCGATTGCCCCTGATCTCTACAGGGATGTCGATTTCGTGATATCCGCGGGGGATCTTCCGCTCCGTTACTATGATTACATCCAGACGATGCTCCGCAAGGATGTCTACTACGTCTATGGCAATCATAACCTTGAGGATTTCGGGCGGATGATGAAGGGTTATACCCGTAGCGATCAGCTGCCGACAGGCTTCTCTCACGGAGGCAGCCATGTCACGGAGATGCCGCAGTTCGGAGGATTCATCATGGATGGGCGCTGCGTATACGATAAGACCCACGATCTGATCATCATGGGACTTGGCGGCTCGATGCTCTATAACAACGGAGACAGCCAGTATACGGAGAAGCAGATGCAGCGTCGTATCACCAAGCTCGTTCCGCGGCTGATGTTCAACAAGCGTAAGTACGGCCGCGCTCTGGATATCCTGATTACGCACGCTCCTCCCAGGGGGATGGGGGATGGCGAGGATCTCTGTCATAAGGGGTTCGAGTGCTTTCTCTCCTTCATGGAGAGATATAAGCCGAAGTACCTGCTGCACGGCCATGTCCATCTTGAGGACATGAACGCGCCGCGCGTCTCAGAGTTCATGGACACGAAGGTCATCAACATCTACAAGAACTACATCCTTGAGGATGAGTCTCTTGGAGCGAGGTAGCTATGGATAACACGGCGATGGACGACTTCACCAAGGCAAAGACCAAGGCGCAGTTCCAGGGACTATTCTCCGCCCTGCACTGGAAGAACAACGACCTCCTCTCGCTTTATGAGGTGACATCTATCATCAAGCCCAAGTCCGAGACGTATCTCGGCATGAGGACGATTCCCGTCAGCCGCATCATCGGCTCGGAAGGACGCTACCATGACTTCTCCTCCGCCTTCTATCCCAAGCGCGAACAGCTTCGCACGCGCTGGGTCAGCGTCGACAGCGCCATCATAAACGATGTCATCCTTCCTCCGATCTCCGTGTATAGCCTCGGTGGCTATTACTTCGTCCGCGACGGCAATCACCGCGTATCGGTGGCCAAGGCCAAGGGGATGGAGTTCATCGATGCCGAGGTCGTGGAGCTGGATTCCGAGATACCCCTCCACCCTGGAGTCTCCATGAAGGAGCTTCGCGCCAAGGTCGTGGAGTACGAGCGCAACAGCTTCATATCCCAATACAAGCCATCGTACCTGCCCATGGGCGATATCGTGTTCACGACCCCGGGGTCCTATGCTGAGATGGTGAACCATATCCTCGTGCATAAGTACTATATAAACCAGACCATCGACCATGAGATCTCCTTCGAGGAGGCGGCGAAGAGCTGGTATGCCAATGTCTACTCCCCGATCGTGAATGAGATCAGGAAGGAGCATCTTCTCTCGGCGTTCCCTGGACAGAGCGAGGGCGACATGTATATGTGGCTTGTCAGGAAGTGGGATGAGATGAAGAAGAAGGAAGGGCTGGACCTGAGTGCGGCGGAGGCCGTGAAGCGCGCCTCAAGCGCGGCGGGCAAGAACTGGTCCGCCCGCCTCAAGAGGTATATAGGATACTATCTGTCTAAGATATCAAAAGGCTAGGATTGCCGTTCCCAGATGCTCGGCGATGAAGTCTATGTCATCGGTGGGTCTGTTAGGCATCAGATCTCCTTCCTTATGCACATAGATGGAGTATGGAACGTTCACCAGCCCCATCATTCCCGCCCATGTATAGAGCCCGTGCGCGGCCTTCAGCCCATCATCTATCGATACCGAGGACGAGGCGAAGGCATAGAAGAGCTTGCCCTCAAGCGAGCGTGACTTGTATAGCGGCATCGTCGAGTCGATGAACGCCTTCATCTCCGCGGTCGGCATCCCGAAGCGCGCCGGTGTTCCCAGTATGATGGCATCCGCCTTCTCAAGCGTGTGGCTGTTCGCCTCCGGAAGCGAGATGATCTCCTCGTAGTACTCGTTGACCTCTGTCCTCTCGTTTGCCTCTATGTGGAGATCCGGATCCGCCACGCGGTATAGCCGCGCGTCTATTCCCAGCGTCTGCAGCGTCTCGGTGAATGTCTCGGCTATCAGATAGAGATTGCCGGAGATCGAATGGATTATTATGTTGGCTCTCATAGCGCCTCCTTAACTGATTATAAGGGATAATCAGCAGAAAGCGGTGTATATTCCGTCGGAGAAGGCGACGTTTACCTTCCTGTCGAACAGCTCTGAAAGCACAGGTTCGGTAAGGCATTCCTCCTTCGTGCCGTCCTTCACTATCTCTCCCTTCTTCATCAGGATGATCCTCGTGATGCCGGGAAGTATCTCCGATAGCTCATGGGTGACCATGACGACGGTACGCCTGTCGGTAGCGTACTCGGATATCGTGTTCCTCAGGTCAGCGCGGGAGGGGAAATCCAGCCCGGTGGAGGCTTCATCCAAGAGGAGGATATCAGGGGAGGTGACAGCCGCCCTGGCAAGCAGGACACGCCTTTTCTCCCCCGTGGAGAGCGTGTTCATCGTGCGCTCCCTCTTCTCGAACATACCGGTCTTCCTCAGCTCCTCATCGGCCCTTTCCCAGTCCTCCGGGGCGACGGCGTGGTGGAAGTCGAACCCAAGCGAGGCGTGTAGGCCGGAGGCGACTATCTCACGTGCCGTGTATGAGGAGGTGTAGAAGATATCCTCTGATGGGGAGACTAGGCTGACGCGCTTCTTCAGGTCCTGTATGATCCATCTCTCCTCGCCGAGGATCTCGGATCTGTACTCATCGAGGGCCAGCGGATAGATGCGGCGGGCTATGACGCCAAGCAGCGTTGACTTGCCTGCCCCGTTGGGGCCTATTATCGCGATATGCTCCCCCATCGCGGCGCTTATCGATACGGCGGTCAGTATGTTCTTGCCATCGCGTCTCACGGTGGCGTTCTCAATGCGGAATGAGTCCATTTGGGAAGAGTGTATTCCAAAGATCCCTTTGTGTCTTGTTGGCCGCGCCATGACGCTGTAGAATTCCAACCATGAGCAGGAAAGACGACGATTATCATCTCATATTCGGAGAGGATGGACCGGCCGATGATTTCGACCGCGATGTCTTCAGGAGGCTTGTCATGGAAGGCGGTCAGGATGAGAAGATCGCCGATCTCTTCGCCTCGATACTCTCCAAGGACTGTGACGCGGCCGAGAAATGCCTTGAGGACGCAGTCCGTGATGGGGTCATCGATACCGAGGACCTCGTATATCCATTCGCTCAGGCCCTTATCTTCCAGTCCAGGGGCATGGAGGCGCTGGAAAAGGGAGATACCGAGAGCGGCAAGGAATACCTCAGGAAGGCGAGGGACTGCTTCCGCATGACGGAGGAAAAGGGATTTCCGTCCCCGATCGTCCAGAAGGCCGTCCATGATATAAACACCTTCCTCGGGGAGGAGGATGATGAGGATGAGGAGGATGGCTTCGATCCTCTATCCATAGACTATATGGGCTTCCGCAAGGAGTTCCCGAAGGGCAAGGAGTTCGAGGCCATCCTGCGCCTTGAGTCGGAGGACTTCTCTATCGATACCCTGAAGACCGACTATCTAGAGAACTGGGGAGGGAAGGTGAGGTCCAGGAAGCTCAAGGAGAGCAGCTGGCGCCTCAATGCGGACGGCGTCTCGGTGAAGATCGTCTTCCAGAAATGCATCGAGATCCCATCCCGCTATGACCAGAGGATCGTGGGGGGTGATGATGAGGATCTGGAGTACCTTTTCAATCCATCCGTCGCCCGCGTCACGATAACCGCGGAGGTCGGTGATGAGACATCGTATGAGCGTTCCGTGGCCTTCACGAAGGTGATCGGCGCGATCCTCTCCTCCTGCGGCGGGGTATCTATAGATATCCAGGGGGTGCTGCGTGATCCTGATGAGGTCTTCGATATCATCATGCGCCATGATGATCCAGAGTGGCTATGCTCAGCGGTGACCTCGGGCTTCCTCGTCGACGGAACGCCCGCAATGGGAGCCTTGACGATCAAGTCCTGCGGCCTTGCATCCTTCGGCTTCCCGGAGATCCTGGTGAAGAAGGTCTCCCCTGATGATATGATGGATGCGGCCATGGTGATGCTCGACCTCCAGCGCTATATCTTCACGTTCGGCATGGGAGAGCCTGCGGAGGGCCGTTACAGGACAGCTGAAGGCTCGTGGTTCAGCATCAAGCGCAGGAAGAAGGATGGAGAGCATCTTCTTGAGGTCATCCTGCATGGCAGGGAAGAGGAGTAGGAAATGGAGAGCGAAGAGACAAGGATCGCGGTAATAGGAATCATCGTTGAGGATAAGGAGAAGGCCGAGGAGGTCAACGCCATCCTCCATCAGTATAGCCCCTTTATCATCGGAAGGATGGGCCTGCCGTACCATAAGAGGAACATGAGCATCATCAGCGTCGTGGTCGATGCCGATGCCGATACGATATCAGCGCTGTCCGGCAAGCTCGGAAGGCTTCCGGGAGTCAGCAGCCAGGCCCTCTACACCAAGGCCTGATGAAGGAGATCGAGAGGCTTGCATCAGGCGAGCGGCTGTCTCTGGAGGAGTGGCGAGCCCTCATAGCCGATGAGGAGTCTTATCCCACCGCCGTGCTGGGGGAGATGGCCGTCTCTGTCCGTGACGCGATCTATGGCCGCCGTGTCTTCATCCGCGGCCTTATCGAGTTCACATCGTACTGCCGCAATGACTGCTATTACTGCGGGATCAGGAGAAGCAACGGCAGGGCGGAACGTTATCGCATGACGCCCGAGGCTATCCTCGATACCTGCGCTCTCGGCTATGCGCGCGGCTTCCGTACCTTCGTCCTCCAGGGCGGTGAGGATCCGTATTGGTCCGATGATATCCTCTCTCCTCTTATCATGAGGATAAAGGAGTCCTGCCCGGAGGCGGCTGTGACGCTCAGCCTAGGAGAGCGTAGCGATGAGAGCTATCAGAGGCTGCGGGAGGCGGGAGCGGATAGGTATCTCCTGCGCCATGAGACTGCAGACAGCGTGCATTATGGCCGACTTCATCCCTCCTCGATGTCCCTCGATAACAGGAAGCGCTGCCTCCGGACCCTCAAGCGCCTTGGCTATCAGACGGGGGCTGGCATGATGATCGGCTCTCCCTTTTCCTCCGTGGATACCCTTGCCGCGGATATGGCCTTCCTCCAGGAGCTTTCCCCCGAGATGGTCGGCATGGGGCCGTTCATCCCCCATCACGACACCCCGTTCAGGGATGAGAGGCGCGGGAGCGTGGCGCTTACCCTCCGCATGATATCCTTGGTGCGCCTGGCGCTTCCTCATGCGCTCATTCCCGCGACCACGGCGCTTGCTACGGCGAGCGAGGATGGGCATATCCTAGGCTTCAATGCCGGGGCGAACGTCGTTATGCCTAACATCACGCCGGAGCGGGAACGGGAGAAGTACTCCCTCTATGACGGGAAGAAGATCACAGGGGATGAGGATGGCAGCGACCTCTGCCCTCTCTTCGAAGGATTCAGGATCGCGGGCTATGAGGCCTCGATGGAGCGTGGTGATTACCTCTAGCTGATTTACAAGGCTGAGGAGCTTTTGCTACTCTTGTGGAAAAGGAGCGATGATGGTAAGGATAGCGATCTGCGATGATCAGGAAGAGTATCTTGCAGACATCCATGATGCCGTTGGCTCCTATTTCTCAAGGCACCCTGATTTCTCCGTGAAGATCTCTGATTTCTCCTCTCCGACGCGCTTTCTGGAAGAGCTTGGGCGTTCGACTTGGGATATCGTGGTGCTGGACATATGCCTGCCGGGGATGCTTGGCACCGATGTGGCGAGGGAGATACGCCGCCGCAATGACAGGACCGAGATCATCTTCATATCCATCTCGCGCGATTACGCTATCGATGCCTTCTCCCTCAAGGCTGTGCATTATGTGGTAAAGCCATTCTCGCAGGCCCAGCTTGATGAGGCGCTGGATAGGGCGATGGCCTCGTTCGAGGAGAAGAACATCAGGAGGCTGCTGATCAATATCGGGAACGGAGAGGTGCAGAGCGTCTCCATCGATAAGATCCTCTACATAGAGAGCCAGGGATACCGTAGGGTTGTCCATACGGCAGAGGGACTGTATGAGGAGGTGAAGAACACCCTTTCCCGTATGCAGGAGGAGCTTGATTCCATCTCCCCGGGCCAGTTCATCCAGCCTTACAGAGGATATATCGTCAACCTTGACGCCGTACGGACCATCGCCTCTGACAGGATATTCCTCCATGATGGCGAGTTCATCCTCATAAAGCGCGGGGATTTCCGCCGCATCCGCGGCCTGCTCTTCGACTGGTCATTCGGGAGAGGCAAGCCGGCTCCTGCCGATACCGCCAGATGAATCGCCTTCCGGAAAATCCGACTGTCGGATTCCTCGGCGCTATTCATCGGAGCAGATGTGCGCTTCATCGCCAGTGATTTCCGATATATTGCTATCCAGCAGGGTTCTCGTCATATTCGTTGCTCTCCCTCAATCACGGTGGATATGATTAATTTACAGAAACTAACTTTCTGTAAAAGACATTGCCTTATAAGGAAATATGTATTTCATATGAACTATATGCGTCTTTAATATGACGTTCTTGCCATGGCTGGATGATGAGCAATTTACCTCAAATCACGCTATTTTCAGGATCATTTGTATAATTTATTGCAGATTAGGCACTTCTTTTCACGGTATTGACAACTGCATGGTCGTATTGTATAAACCATCTTGCTAGGAGAAGGGCTGCTTTTCCCCCGTGAGACACGGGTAGGTGCTTATTTCTCCTCTCCCCGCTGGAAACTCGTGCGTTTCCGTTCCAGCTCGGCCTTGAATATGGCCGACACGGCAGAATTGACGTGGGGGGGGGGTAAACCTAATATGGACAGTCTTGATCCCGGCTTGGACGGTTCCGCCGCCCAAAGGGGGTAAATTTTATGAGGGCAAGGAAGGCCTTGGCCATTGCTTTATGCATGGCTATAGCTATTGCTGGGCTGTCAGCTTATCAGCTGTCGCCGCTTAATGTGACCTATGACCCTACCGGGGCAGGTAGCGCCAAGGTCTATACGATCGTGAATGACTCTGATTCACCCATCGCCATAGAGGTGAGGGCGGAGCAGAGGATCGTCGATATCGACGGCAACGAGGCGAATCAGGACGGGTCCGCGTACTTCTCCATACAGCCTAACCGCATGATCATACGTCCGGATTCCACGCAGCTTGTGAGGGTCCAGTACCGAGGCCCGAGCACGGTGACCCGTGAGCTTTCCTTCCGTATCATCAGTGAGCAGATTCCCATGCCGACCGGCGCACAGTCAGCAGAGGGCGGCCAGATGATCTCATTCCTCTTCGTCTACTCCACGAGCGCATACGTTCGTCCGTCGCGCGTGGTGGAGAGGGTAGAGGGCAGTGCCGTCGTCAATGAGGAGGGGAAGCTTGAGGTGGTGCTTTCCAATACCGGAAGCGTCCATCAGATGCTCAATTCCCTTAGTGTCACGGTCAACGGGGATGATGGTTCATCATATACCCTCTCAGAGGAGGAGCTGCAGCCGCTTTCCGGCCAGAACCTCCTTACTGATTCTAAGCTCAGGACGATCATCGAGCTGCCAGAGGCACTCAGCAAGGCCTCCGCGTACTCGGTAGATCTCGCATACGACTTCAAGTACTGAGATATCGCTTAGGCGCTGCCTATGGGACGGTTGAGCATGGTAATGATTGCCGTGGGGGTATCGATGGTAGCAGTGATAGCGCTGGCTCTGCTGCTGCCTGACATGGGGGAGAGGATCCTTCATGTCCTGATGCCTCATGCCTCCATAGTCGTCATGACGCTGGCCCTTGCCCTGGCGATGCTGCTCCTCTGCAGCTGGAGCAGCGCTGAGATAGTACCCCCAGGGAAGGAGGTCGTGATGTCATCTGCAGATGACGCGGCCTCCTCCCATTACATATATGATAGCGTCAATAGCGACGGTCATCCACGGAATATGGGTGAAAACAAGCATTTTTCTCTTTCATTGTCACCAGAGGTAGAGAGCCTCCTGCTTCCCATAGAGTTCTCCGATTTCCCGCCGCTCGTTCCTTCCGAAGCTCCTGATGACTTCATCCGCATCCTTTCCATCAGGGAGCGCCTGAGGAATGTGGCAAGGACGATCGATCTCATGGATGACATGAGGCTTTCCCCTGCAGTAGAGGACATCCTCCTTCCAATAGAGTTCTCAGACTGTCCTCCGCTAGTGCCATGGAGCGATAAGGATGTGGCGGCAGAGCCGGTTTCAAAGGTTACGGAGAATGATGAAGCCATACCTGTGGCAGATGGATCCGTTCGTGCTGATGAGGTTGGCGATGTCACGGCTTCCTCTATTGATGATTCAGGGGAAGAGGCCTTCGAGGTTTCCTCTCCGTCTCGTCCAGAGGAGGTGGGCGTTCCCAGAGACATGACAGCTAGGGAACATTTCGATGATTTCTGGGCCTCTTTCTTCATTCAAGGGGAAGACGAGCTTCTGCTTGAGGATGGCGACTATTACATGGAACTCCTCATCAACGGTAATGAAGTCGGTGATGTGACGGTATATATGAAGGATGATGTCGCCTATCTTGTCGCCGCGGAGATTAGAGGGTATGTAAGCGACACTATTACCGATGAGGCTGATCTGAGGATATTTGCTCATGGTTCAGAACTCATGAGCATTGAGGAGTTCAATGCTGCCGGAGTGGAAACCTCTTTCGATAGTACCGCCTATACTGTTTCGATGTGGTTCAGTACCGACGATATGCCTGTGCAGGTGCTTAGCGTCCGCAATACGACTGGATCGGTATTCAGCAATAGGCCTCCTATCGCGGGAGCGATTGAGCTGGAGCCTGCCGTGTTCGCTCTTTCCACTCGATATTCCCTTCTGGGCAGCTTCGTTCTCAATCCGATAAGCCGGTTCGCGGATTCGCTGAACATGACGCTTTCGCTTTATAACACCGCTCGGCTCTATGACGTGTTTGCTGATTTCAGCTTCTCATTCAGGTTTGGCCTTGATGATCTTGATTTCTCCCTTGGTTCCTACAAGATCTATCATGACTTCGAGGATGAGATGATAAGGCTTACCGTTGGTAATGTCTCTACGGATCTTCTTTCTCCTGAAGGTACTGATATAGGAATAAGCTTCGAGAAGAACCTTTCGTATGGTCCTCTTAATGCCCGTAGGCAGAGCCATATCGAGCAGTTGCTGACTATTGAGAAGGAATCCGAGGTACAGATCATCAACGAGGGGAAGGAAATCTATAAGCGCATTCTCCAGCCAGGAAATTACCGTATTCAGGATTTCGTTCTCTATACAGGAGCGAACAGGATAAGGATAATCGTCACGCCTCTTGATGGAAGCCCGTCGTTCGAGACGGATATAGAGCTGTCATATTCCAGTTCCCTCCTTGCTCCTGGAGAAGTGTTCTTCGGAGGGGCTATCGCGACGGGAAGGAGGATGGTCAGTTCCTCTTCGTCTAAGATGGATGGTAGCATCAGGCTCCCGATCTGGAATGGCCGCAGCTTCGAATATGATTGGAGAAGGCTTGTCTTATCTGGTAACGTGCGCGTTGGCCTTACGAGGAGCCTTACCTTGGATGCCTCCCTTGCTCTTCGCAATGAGCCTGAGAGGAACAGGGGATTCAATCCCAGCGGAAGGCTTGCTCTAGAGTTTACCCATGCGAACGTGCTTGGCGTGACTAGATATAACCTGAACATCATGGAGGAGACAGACTCTAAGGGAGCCTTCATGCTTCCCGGTATCTATGCTCGTATCGGGCATCAGGTGAATACCGGATTCGCGCCGGTCAGCTCGCTTAATCTTGGGCTTACATATGAGACGTATTCGGGTGATATGATGGAAGATCACCGTTTCTCGCTTTCCGCGAGCGTTTCAGGCGGCGTCGGGCTGATGAGCTGGGGCCTTTCGCTCTCTGGTGCGCTGAACACTGATTCCATCGCTGATTTCAGCTGGAACGCCTCTGCCTCGATGTCATTCTCCTTTACCCGTAACTTCTATATGAGCGCAAGCGCGTCACTCGGAGGAATCGGGGAGGAGATGCAGTATCTTAATGGACGGCTGAGCGCTACGATAAGGTTCAGTCCTGCCCGTGTTAATATCACGGCATCGAACTATGAGACCTCTGCTGAATTCAGCATCAGCAAGAACAGGCACTCCTTCTCTACCGAGCTTGCTACGGATGACTTCGCTCGTCTTAGCGCTTACTCTCTCGATGCTGATTACTCATATTCCGTTCGATTCGATACGTGGAAGCTTCTCGCTTTCTACGGCCTCCGTCTTCGCAGATGGGTACATGGCATTCAGCTCGAACGTTCCTTCCAATTATCTATTCATTGCACAGAAGGGGGCCTTGAAGGGTAATGAGCTTACCCTTGGAGTCGCGGGAACATCTTCGGCTGCAAAGATTCCGACATTCTTCGATGTCGGATTCTACAGAGGCGTCTCTTCTGTCCGAGGAACGTCTCTCTCGATATTCAGTACTGCTGACAATGCGTTCAGCGGCATGAGTTCCTATGATGTCTACATTCCCGCATCAAAGATCCGTGGCTATGTGGTGAGGATAGAGGCAGATGAGGTCTATGCCGTATCAGGCGTGGTTTATCTCCCTGATGGAACCATTTGGACCAATGGCGCATCGCCTGTCTATAGCATGAAGGAGGAGGGCTGTGATGCTGCCCTGACGATGACCGATCTCTATCTTTTCTCTGATAGTGACGGCCGTTTCGTCCTTTCTGATCTTGAGCCTGGTACCTATGCGTTTGATGTGCAATATGGCGATAAGTGGCTTCTCTATTCATTTGATGTAGCTGCAGCAGAGGATCATGTCTCAGATATCCAGATGCTTGGAGCTATAGCTGAGAATGCTGATCTTACCGTATCTGCGCCATATGCTGATGCTTATGAGTATTCCGGTGAGGTCTCTTATATGAACGGAACCGATTTCTGGAACATGCTTTATCCGCCGATGGAGGTAGCCGTATGAAGCGACTGATCCTCATTGTGATGCTTATGATGCTTCCTTCTATGCTATTTGCATTGGATGATTCGGAGACGCTTCTTGTAAAAGCCTATAAGGTAAGCCATTCGACAGAGCCTTTCCTGAATCTTACTGTCATAGATTCCATTACTGATGGAACGCAGCTGAACAATGTCATTTCTAATCAGACGCAGGTGGATATCGGGGAATTCGTGAATGGCTATGGTGTCTTGCTTGGAACATTACCCTCAAATAATGCCATGCTAGGTGATGTCGCATATGGCAATACGCTTTTCTCTTATCGTGCAGAGGGGAATATCGAAGGAACATTCTCCGTGACAATCAGCATAGGCCGTTTCGCGGGGAAGGAGCATCCAGAGAGCTTCATTGATGGCTACTATGAGCTGAGTAGCAAGAGCGTGGGATATAATGGCGTCTCTTCCTCCTTGGATGCCGAAGTCTCAGATGATGGTACTAACATATCATCGACGTATGATGGCTGTACGATAAGCTATACGCAGCAGGAGATGTTTGGCCAGACAAGCGACGCCAATGATACAGTGGTATTGACGACGCACTGGAGCGTGGATAACGGGAACAATACCTCCTATGAATATACCGGGGCTACGTGGCTGACCCGTGAAGCGGTGTTTGGGGTCATAAGCCAGGAGGATTACAATGCCTCTCCTAATGATACATATACGGCTCATGTGACTGTAAGACTGGAGGTGTCATGATGAAGAGATACCTTTTACTTCTTGCTATCATGCTGGCAGCGGCTTCTATACATGCATCTGCTAATTCTACCCATCAGTTCTCGCGACCCCTCATGATTCAGGGAGCGAGGGGAGCGGCCCTTACTCTGGATGTCACACCGATAGCCTCGCAGTCAGAGGGTTATCGTATAGGAATGCCATTCAGTATCGAGGATGTACAGGTTCAGAGTACGAACAAGACGACAGGAAGGACGCTGGCCTATTGGTCCTTGATTGCGAATACCGAGTTCTCGATAGATGTGGAGGCCCGCCTCATGCGGCATATCGATCATGAGGAGGTCACGCTTCCTTATCGCATGACGTTTGTCTCTGATGTTTCCCTTGCCAATGGCAATAGCGAGGAAGTCACATTCTATTTCGATCTTGGTTCCAAGAGCGATCCTTGCGGGATATCTCTGCAGAGCGCACCTGATCCGAAAGTCACGAAGAACGCTGATTCAACGCTCTATTCATTTGATTTCCTCTCGGGCCTTGATACGGGCCTCGGGGAAGGAAAGTTCATCGGGAGCCTCAATGGCTCCATTGACTTCAAGTTCTCGGATTCCGTCACGACAGCAGAGCTTGCAGATGATGATGCGTACCCTGTAGGCCAGTACCAGGCAGAGGTCGTGATAACGCTGAAGGAGAAGAACTGATGAAGAAGATCTTATTGATTCTATTCCTTCTGATGCTTGCAGCTGTCTCTTGGGCTGATACCCCGGAGCAAAGCGAGATAGATGAGCTTAATGAAAAACTTAGCACTGAAGGCATAAGGATGGAGCTTATTCCTATGAACGGAGCCTTTGGTGTTAATATGCGTGATACAAGATATCCTCAGAGGGATAATGGCTCTGATCTTTATTTTGCCGATGATCTTGATAGTAACTTTAACTCCTTTCAGCCGGGGAATGAATATGGAGGACATCCTTTTGAGAATGTGTATGGCAACCAGCATATAGTTCTTCTTGGTGGTATCGAAGGAGTGCCTAATTTCAATCCAGAAGAAGTATTGACATATCGAAGAGAAAAGACAGGTTGGTTTTTGGGTGATATACATAGTAATGTCGATGGATTTCGGATTAAATCTATCAATTGGGCGGATATAGAAATCACTGTTATCAGCTCTACTGATTTCATGTATATTTCTCAGTCCAATCCAATCTATCAGAGGCCATATCATCTATATGCAGTTCCACGGTATTCCTTTACTGATGATCAGGGTAGCTTTGAACCTGAGACCTTCTCTGACCATGAAGGATTGCCAATCATAAGATTCTCAAGTGAGGATCCTACAACTGAAAAGATAAGCTGGCCTTCGCCTGAGAGGGAGTATTCAAATCTTTGGTTCGATCTTATCCTTGCGCTGCCTTATGACAGCTACAATGAAACAGGAGTATCTTATGACAATAGGGAATATCCTCTCTCTGACGCAGAAGATTACTCTTCTACAGTGACATTTACTGTCAGATGGACTGTAACGTATGAGATTGAATATAACGAGGGGAGATGGGATGGTGATACATATGATGGAGAATCCTGGAATCATTATGAGACTAGGGCGATCCCTTTCAAAAAGGACATAACGATTCCATTCTCTGGATTCTCGTCCACGATAGAGATGGGACCGCTTGATGATACGGGAAGCCTTGTCATAACACCTACTCCTAACGCTTCGAACCTCAGCCTTGACTATGAGGATACAGGTGTGCCTGTTGAGGTTGCGGATATCCATTTCATACTCAATCACGGGAAGAATACCGAACCTACCGATGCCTGGCTTTTCCTGTCAGCAAGTCCTGATCCTTTCGTGAAGAATCAGAATGGCTTTGTATTGGTACATGATGATGCTGGAAGCATGCTTACGAGTTATAACAGTGCGAAATATAAGGTCAGCGTAAGGGGGATCGGAGATAGCGCTTCCAATACTGATGGAGCAGGTGGCTCAGAGGTTGTATTTGAAGGGGATGAAACCGCCGGAGATTTCTATAGCTCGATTACCGGGCCGAAGAGTTATATACGTACGATTACGAGCGGTGATCTGACATTGCCTCATTTGTCTAATTGGAAAGACGAATCTGGAGATTGGGATATATTTCCTGATTACGTTGAATATCCAACCAATTATCAATACAGCGAATTCCAGGGCGTTGTTGTATCTGTTGAGATAGAAGAGACTCCTATGGAGGCCGATGGCATGGATAGCGGCCGCTATACGAGTGAGATCTATATCCATGTGATGACGGGATGGTGATGGGAATATGAAAAGAAGGATCTGTCTGGCATTGTTCCTGTTGTTAGTTGCGTCTGCTCTTGGATTCTCCTCGGAATCTAAGGGATTCAGCTCATTCCTTGAATTACCTGAGGATCACAGCTTTGGCTTCACAAGGCTTGATACTCCTCTTGGATCGGCCACTGCTGTCGGTGGGGATGATATGGGGCTTTTTGTCGATTCTGCGACCGGAATCGCTTACGGTGGAGTCAACATGTATTACGAGATAACGAACGCTGATGACCTGGTTCTTTATCTCAACTGCTTCCCGTTGAGGAATCCAGAGCGCTCTGAACTTGAGTATCTTGTCGCTCTACCAACAGATGATGGCTCTTATTCATTTGTTAGATCCGGAAGCGGCGAGGTGCCTTTCTTCCGGTATGCACCGCACTCGCTTGTGAATACAGGAGAGATACCTGTGTACCTGAAGACGCTTGGACCTGCCGATGATGCTTACAAAGGCGTGATGGTCCTGAAGATGGAGAGCGTATGAGAAGGTTGCTTGTATCAATTGCTCTTATGCTCATTGTGCTGACCTCTGTGTTTGGAGAGGATTATTCCTTGCTGCCGGCTGAATATGATGAAGCGGTCATCAAAGAAGGTAATGTAGCCGCCTCGTTATGTTCTGTTGATCTCTCAGGAATGGTATACGCGACCTGTGGCTTCTGCTCTAACGATACAACACCTATCGAGAATGGCGCTGTGATAAATCTCATTCCGGTTGATGGTACTACCACCGCGATAGGTTATGTGGATCTTTATTGGAACATCATCTCATCAGAGCCTGTGACTATACGGCTGAAAGATGGCGGTAAGCTGGCATCTTCGACGAATGATGGGAAGCTTGATTGGGCGGTCAGCTCTGGTTCTGGTGAGACAGCAAAGGAGTATTTCAATACGGCTATAGCATCGGGGGGGATTCCCGGTGATCAGAATAAATTGGATATCGGCTTTGAAGCAGGCAAGGGATACTGCGTTGGGTCAATGCCTTTGACCATAACGACAGGATCCTATATGGGACTGCCGATCGAGTCAGATTATAGTTCGAATCTAATAGTCGAGATAACGACTTAATAAAGGAGAAATGGGAAATGAGAAAAGTATTACTGATACTTGTCATGCTTATGTCTGTTGCGATGCTTGCGGCAGAAACGTCAGTAACAGTAGGTGGAGACACCACCTCTGGAAGTGCTAAGGTGAAGATAGTCCTGCCATTGGATAGCGAGGAATTCGGGACGACCGTTGTCGTTGGATTCTCCACGAAGGCCGTTGATAGTTCTACCGCTCCGACTGCTCCTGCGGCTGGTGAGATTGAGCTTATTAAATCTGCATCAGGAAATACAGCGGAGCTTTCTTCTGGGCTTCATGTGTATTGGCAGACAAATAACCCAAATGCCAATTTCACTTTGAAGCTTTATCAGGAGAAGGCTCTTAGCAGCACCAATGGTACAATTGACTGGACTGTGACTGCATCTGGAGAAACGCTGAATGGGAATGCGGATGGTTCTACTACTACTTATGAGTATGGCGATACGGAGGCAATCACGATTGATGAGGTAAGCACTTCAAAAACGATTGGTAGTACGGCTGTTACTATGAAGACTGCTGATTATACCGGAAAGCCGCTTGAGGAGTATTCAGCAAATCTCGTGCTAGCAGTGTCTGTAGAAGAGTAATCTTGTTTTCTCTGCTGCACCGCTTCGGCGGTGCGGCAGAACTTGACTGAGGATTCGGATGAGAAGGTTATCTAGTCTTGTGCTTATATTGATTGGCTGTCTGGGGCTTTGCCTTGCTGTGGAGGGCGAAGTAGCTACCGTGACATCCGAGACTATTCAATATGAGGGGCCAAACCAGAGGGTTGATGAAAGCCTTAGCGTTGGGCTTCAGCTTGCGCCTGCGCATTCATTCCATTATACGGTGGGAATAACCAGTTCGAATTCGAATAATACACCAACTAGGTCATTACCGCTTACGCCTGTTATTAATGGTGATACCGCCTCATTTGAGGAGACGACAGCGGCATATATCTATTGGGATATCTTCGGTACTGACCCATTTGATCTCTACCTCACGCTCAGTGGACCGCTGATGTGTGATTCTACCGATGATGCCATTGATAATGATATCGGATGGAGCGTTGGTTTCAACGAGGAGGGTTCTAGTACCGTGGAATGGATTGATGAGACTAATCATTCTGATGTGACTAGAATCTCTGTCTTGCAGTACAGGTATCCTGGAACCGGTATTCCTGATGCTTCTGGGCGTAAGCAGCTTAGGATATCACCAGCTTCAGAAGTGGATGATGGTAAGCCTCATATCGCCGCAGATTATCAAGGATACATAATCCTCCAGATGGAGAGTGCGACATGAAACGTTGCCTTGTGACTCTGCTTGTATTCCTAATGTTATCAGCATCGGTTATGGGAGAGATGCGTCGTACCTCCCATGATATTTCCTTCACGGCAGGACTGATCGCTAATTTCGGATTTACTACGATGCGGCCTTCATCATCGGTTAAGCCTTCTCTTTCCGTACCCGATCCGATGCTCTTTGATTTTTCTGAGGAAGAGGGCGTATTCCGTATGCCAAGGACATATTATGCTTATTATCAGGTATTCACTCCTGCGACGCAGAAGCTTAAGATATCTGCGATAGCTACCTCGTTATGGAATGATGAAGGCGGCGAGGTTATCTGGAAGGATCTGGAAGGCAACTTTGAATGTAAGAGTATCCAAGAGGTGACGGATGCTAATAGGGAGAGTAACAAGCAGATTCTTGCTGATGATGTATATTTTGGTGGTGATGATAAGGGCTTCGGATCTTTTCCTTTCCGCTTTGAGGTAGATGCGAGTACCGTTGACTTCACCAAGGTCTATAACGGTTCTATTACGCTTTATGTGGAGTCTGTATGATGAAGAAGCTTATCATATCCATGATTGCCTTTGCCTGCTGCGCCATGCTTCCTGCAGAACCTCCCGTAGAGAATCCTGATGGTGTTTCATTTGAAATGTATTTCGTGCATACTGCCGATTTTGAGTTAGCCTTCATTCCAGAAGAGATCACGGATCTTGAGAATCCTGGTATCCTTGAAACGGATTTCGATCTGGAGTTTGGTAGAGTGATGGATCTTTCCGCTACTGCTACCCCGATAGAGACGTCGCTCGGCCTGTATTGGAATGCATACGGTGAAAGCTTTACCCTCGATCTTGAGTTCTCTGGAGGCTCTCGTTATCAGGAAGGGTATATGCTGACTAATATAGAGAACAGGGATCAAGGATATAACTATCGGGTCAGGGTTACTTCCGCGACAGGTACAGCTGATGAAGGAGAGCTGTTCTCGGATTCTCTTCCGGGAGACCCTCTTCCCTTGACGGATCGTACGTTGCGTATAGTAGGTGGTGAGGGAGGAATCGTAGATAGCTCTCCTGAAAACGGGCATATCATTGGTAGTGCGACTATTGAGTTGACGCTGGAGCTTCCTGATACGGCCCCGGAAGGGCAGGAGGTTCCTGTGGCTTACGTGGCTGGTCAGTATACTGGAACTATAAATGCTGTATTAACGATCAATTGATAATATGAATTCATATTCATCAGCTCCGCTTGTGAATATGAGTATTATCCTGTCGTTATCATGTATGAAGTCATATCTTGTATCGATATCCATGTGGATAGTGAAAGTACCGTCAGTTGCTGTTGTCCAGCCGTTCTGCTGCCTCATGTGATTTAGGAGATCGAACGGTTCGCCAGATGCTATCTGCAAATAGGTTTCAATCCTATTGCTGTCGATGAGACAGAATCCTATATCATTGCCATCATCTGATATATTCCAGTCTCCAATCATCCAGTCTGGGATTTTCGTGGGCGTAAGTATATCGCAGGCCAATAACGATAAGATCATCAGTAATGCCGCCATGGCATTGATCGCTCTTCTCATAGCTGGATTATAGCATTTCTTCCTGACGTATACCTTGGCTCATGCTTATTTGTATGCGATTAGCATGCGCTAACACGCGCGTGCATTAGATTCGATGATTTCTAACACGCGCGCGTGTTAAAAACGCGTGTTAAGAGTGGCGTTTGCATTGTAATTATTTGTAGAATACGTAGATATATTAACGCATTATTAATGCATTTTAACACGCGTTTCCTTGAATCAAGGGCGAGAAGATGTGCTTTCGATTGTTGCTGGATATGGTTTTTCTGAATTTGTTTTCTCTGAAATCAGATTCAGAAAGATGGATCGGCTTCTTGGTAGATCAGGCTTCCCTTGGAAGCATATTGGGAAATGGTGCGTTGCCTTGCCGGTTCGGCCTGTTTCCTGATACTATTTTCCCATCCGAGCCTAGGAGAACCGAAGCGAGGATCTGACTTTATGACTGACGGGGAAGATGGTCTGACCCGGAGGAGGCTATGTGTACGATCCGAAATCAATGGTAGCGGACGATTTCATCAATCACGATGAGATCATGGAGACGCTTCGCTACGCGTCTGAGAATAAGAGCAACAGGGCTCTGATAGAGAGCATCATAGAGAAGGCGAAGCTCAGGAAGGGGCTTTCCCATAGGGATGCCTCCGTGCTTCTTGAGTGCGATATCCCGGATCTCAACGAGGAGATATACACCCTCGCCAATGAGATCAAGCAGGACTTCTATGGCAACCGTATCGTCATGTTCGCTCCTCTCTACCTCTCCAACTACTGCGTCAATGGCTGCGTGTACTGCCCATACCACTCGAAGAACAAGCATATTCCGCGCAAGAAGCTGACGCAGGAGGAGATCGTCAGGGAGGTCACGGCCCTCCAGGATATGGGGCATAAGCGCCTTGCCATAGAGACGGGCGAGGATCCCGTGAACTGCCCGATAGACTACGTCCTGGAGTCCATCAAGACGATCTATTCGATCAAGCATAGGAACGGCGCGATCAGAAGGGTGAACGTGAATATCGCGGCGACGACGGTTGAGAACTATCGTAAGCTCAAGGAAGCCGGCATCGGCACGTACATCCTCTTTCAGGAGACATATCACAAGGAGAGCTATCTCCGTCTCCATCCTACAGGGCCGAAGCATGATTACAACTACCATACGGAGGCGATGGACAGGGCCATGGAAGGCGGCATCGATGATGTGGGATGCGGAGTCCTCTTCGGGCTTGAGCTGTACCGCTATGAGTTCGCCGGGCTGTTGATGCATGCTGAGCATCTGGAAGCGGTGCATGGGGTAGGTCCTCATACGATCTCCGTTCCTCGTATCAGGCGAGCCGATGATATCGATCCGTCTGCATTCGATAATGGAATAGATGATGACACATTCGCCAAGATCGTGGCCTGCATCCGTATCGCCGTGCCATATACCGGCATGATCCTCTCCACCCGCGAGTCGAAGGTTGTCAGGGAACGTGTGCTTCATCTTGGCATCTCGCAGATCTCAGGTGGTTCACGTACCAGCGTCGGCGGCTATGCCGAGGAGGAAGAGGAGGACTCCTCCCAGTTCGAGGTTTCTGACAATCGCACGCTCGATGAGGTCGTGAAATGGCTGATGGAGCTTGGTTATACCCCATCATTCTGTACGGCGTGCTATCGTGAGGGGCGTACCGGCGATAGGTTCATGTCGCTCTGCAAGGCCGGCCAGATACAGAACTGCTGCCTGCCCAATGCCCTGATGACGCTCAAGGAGTACCTTATAGACTATGCCTCTCCCGAGACCAAGGCCGTAGGCGATGCCTTGATAGCCAAGGAGGCGGAGACCATACCCAATGAGAAGGTGAGGTCGATCGTGAGGGAACGCCTATCTCTTATCGAGAACGGCGAAAGGGATTTCAGGTTTTGAACAGCACACCATCTGGCAACAGGAAGCATATAGGGATATTCGGCAGCAGGAACGCCGGCAAGTCCACGCTGATGAACGCGATCATCGGACAGGACCTCTCCGTGGTATCCCCGGTGAAGGGAACGACTACCGATACTGTGAATAAGGCGATGGAGCTGCTTCCTGCAGGCCCCGTCGTCCTGATGGATGCCCCGGGATATGATGATGAAGGAGAGCTTGGAGAGCTGAGGGTCGGCAAGTGCATGAAGGCCCTTGACAGGGCGGATCTTGCCCTCCTTGTCATCGACGGGGCTCTGCCTCCATCCGCGGCTGACGCAGAGTTCATCAGCCGTATACGCAGTAAGCGCATACCTTTCATCATCGTCACTAGCAAGAGGGACACGGAGCCTTCCTATCGATATGGCTCCATGCTCCCACCTGACGCAAGGAGCGTTTCCGTCAGCGCCAGGACAGGGGAGGGCATCAAGGAGCTGAAGGAGCTTATGGCGTCTTCGCTTCCCGTTTCCGAGGAGGTTCCCATCATCAGGGATATCCTCAGGGAGGACGGCCTTGTCATGCTTGTCATACCGATTGATAAGGCCGCTCCGAAAGGGCGTCTTATCCTTCCTCAGCAGCAGACGATAAGGGATATCCTAGATGGACGCGGGCGCGTGATGATCGTCTCTCCCGAGCAGGTCGCATCCACGATCTCTCAGACTCGGCCTGATATCGTGGTGACGGATAGCCAGGCGTTCGGGCCTGTCGCGGCATCCGTTCCGGAGGATATCCTGCTGACCTCGTTCTCGATACTCTTCGCCAGGCATAAGGGAAACCTCGAGGACGCGGTGAAGGGCGTTGCCTCGATACGGAACCTCAAGGATGGCGACCGCGTGCTGATAGCCGAAGGATGCACCCATCACCGGCAGTGCGGTGACATAGGGACGGAGAAGATACCGAGGATGCTTTCCAAGGTCACTGGCAAGGAGCTTTCCCTGGAGTTCTCCTCCGGACAGGGCTTTCCTGAGGACCTATCCCCGTTCTCCCTAGTGATACACTGCGGCGGCTGTATGCTCACCGAGCGAGACATGCAGCTGCGCTATGCCAAGGCGGTCAGCGCCGGTGTTCCGATCACCAATTACGGTATCTTCCTGGCCTATGGTAACGGGATACTCAGGCGCAGTCTTTCGGTGTTTCCGGAGTACCAGAGGATGCTGGACTAAAATATTACTATTTTGTTAAAAGCACGTGTGTTTTCATTTGCTTTCTGCTTTTACCTGTGAGACAATCATCGTTGTCGGAAGGCTGATTGACCTTGCAGATTCCGGCACTCTCATAAGCGAAATGGGAACAAGGAGGTTGCCGCTGGATATCGCCAGCGGTCTTTTTCTGCCTTTGTATCTCACCTTCTAGCGCATGGCTCCTGTTCATGATCCCTGAAGCCATAGGTCTTCCTTCTTAGCGTCTTGATCAGGTTGTTGAATGGGAATAAACACGATTACAGGCGCGGCTATCATAGCATTGGCATTGACTTTGGCAAAGGCTTAATGTAATTTATTATTAGCTGGGATAACCAGTTAGGGGCTGGTCGAGATGACCCTGGCCCCCCTGATGGCGGGTAAGACACCCGCTTTTTTATGAGACTTTGTCCTGAGTTTCAACACTAAGGACATGAATATACAGCGGCACAAAGGTCGCTAGTATCAAACTGGACAGCAGGAAATCATC
>CASFZR010000035.1 GCA_949299185.1 uncultured Spirochaetales bacterium | reverse complement strand
AATAACTGAACAGATAGTTATCTTAGGATTTTGCAAGAAATTACTGCTCAGATTTGGTTTTATTCTGTCTCGTTCCTAGTTTAGAAATGGGAATACAGGCTATGATCAGATTTAGTATAATTGATTTTAGTATAATCAATACTACTAACGTATTCCCTTGCTGGCTAAGGAAATCGAGTGATGATGCGATATTATCCTTTGGAAAAAAGAAAAGCCTTGCAACCAACAGCTGCAAGGCTCTACGGGTATGGGCGGTATAGGGTTTGAACCTATGACTTCCACCACGTCAAGGTGGCACTCTCCCGCTGAGTTAACCGCCCAACGACTTTGCTATACTAGCAGGAAAGGGGAGACCGTGTAAATACTTTTTGCCTTTTTTCATGAAAATTCAGGGATAATATGCGATGCTATATCATCGGTGAGGTAAATCAATGGATCCTGTCATAAGGGAAATAGAGGTACGGAGCGTCATTACCAAGACGCGTCTTCCTGTCGGAGACTATGCCGTCAATCCATATGTCGGCTGTACCCATGGCTGCATGTACTGCTACGCGTGCTTCATGAAGCGCTTTACGAATCACCCGGAGCCCTGGGGAACATTCCTCGACGTGAAGCACTGGCCTAGGATAAGCCATCCTGAGAGATACTCCGGGAAGGACCTCTTCTTCGGCTCCGTCACCGATCCCTATCTTCCCGAGGAAGAGATATACAGGCGTACGAGGGCGTTATTGGAGGAACTGCAGGGTAGCGGTGCGAGGATCAGCATCCAGACGAAGTCCGACCTCGTGCTGCGCGATCTAGACCTGCTAAGGAGCTTTCCAGCTGTGAGGGTAGGTTTTTCCATAAATACCTTGGATGAGGCCTTCAGGAGCGATATGGACAATGCCGTCAGCATAGAGCGTAGGCTTGCCGCCATGAAGGCGCTCCATGATGAGGGAATCCGCACTACCTGCTTCATATCGCCCATATTCCCCGGCATCACCGATGTGGAGGCCATCATCGACCGCGTGAGGGAGCAGTGCAATCTCATATGGCTTGAGAACCTCAATCTCCGGGGAGGAAGCTATCGCTCTGCCGTGATGGGGTATATCCGAGAGAGGTGCCCTGATCTCCTTCCGCTCTATGAGGATATCTTCCTCCATGGCAGCCGCGGCTACTGGGAGGAGCTGGACAGGCGGGTGGCCGCATATGCCTCAGGGAGCGGGCTCAGGTACGTCCGCAATGATGACACGATGGCCCTGCCGTTCGATGCGCCGCCGGTGATCGTGAACTTCTTTTACCATGAGGAGGTCAGGAAGCCATCCGGCCACAGGCGATGATTTGCCCTCGGCCCTTAATCGTGAGATAATCAGGGTATGACCGATTACATGAATGGAACAGGACTGCAGTACCATCTGCATATAGGGAAGGGAGATGTGGGACGCTATGTCCTCCTTCCAGGCGATCCGAAGCGCGTTCCTCTGATCGCGCGGTATCTAGATGATGCCCAAATGGTCGCCGATAGCCGCGAATTCCTTACCTATACAGGATATCTTGATGGGGAGCGTGTCTCCGTGACCTCCACCGGCATAGGAGGCCCGTCCGCGTCGATCGCCGTGGAGGAGCTTTTCGCATCAGGCGCCGACACCTTCATCCGCATAGGCACATGCGGCGGTATCGCGCTTCCTGTCATGGGCGGTGATATAGTGATCGCGACGGGCGCGGTGAGGATGGAGGGAACCAGCCGTGAATACGCCCCGATAGAGTTCCCTGCCGTGGCCTCATTCGAAGTCGCCGAGGCGCTGCGTGATGGCGCTGCCACGCTTGGCGCGAGGAGCCATCTCGGCATCGTGCAGTGCAAGGATTCCTTCTATGGCCAGCATGATCCCGAGCGCATGCCCGTCTCATATGAGCTTAGCGCGAAGTGGGAGGCCTGGAAGCGGCTGGGAGTGCTTGCCTCCGAGATGGAAAGCTCCACGATCTTCACCGTCGCATCCTATCTTGGCGCCAGGGCCGGATCGGCGTTCCTCGTCGTCGCCAACCAGGAGCGTGAGAAGGCCGGCATGGAGAACCCGCAGGTCCACGATACCGACCTTGCCATCCGCGTAGGCATAGAGGGGATAAGGAACCTCATACGCCGCGATAGGGAAGCCTGATCATAGCTCCGTCATCTTCTCCAGGACCTTGAGGGCCTCCTCGATCTTCGGATTCTCCTTGTCCGTCTCCAGGGCTTCCTTCACGCAGCTTCTGATATGCGCCTGGAGGATCTCCCTGTTGACGTTCTTCAGGAGAGAGAGGGTACTCATCAGCTGCGTTGAGATATCTATGCAGTAACGGTCATCCTCTATCATCCTGATGATGCCATCGAGCTGGCCCCTCGCGATCCTGATCTTCCTGATCGTGCCGTCCTTGTCAGCCTTCAATGCCAGTCACCTCATAGCCTGCGTCAATTACGGCCGCCCTGAGCGCCTCATCGCTCGTCTCCGGTCCGCACACGACGGTCGCCGCCTTTCCCTCAAGGGATACCTCGACGCTCTCGACTCCGCCTACCTTCTCAAGCGCTTCCTTGACATGCTTCACACAGTGCTGGCACATCATGCCCTCGACACCAATCTTCCTTGTCATCATCTTCTCTCCTTCTTCTATATTCACGTCCGGCCTTGCGAACGTCATCTGCTCGATATGCACCTCTTCCCTTTCCTGCCTGACGGCTTGCGTCCCTGATGAGAGACGCGGCTTGAAGAACCTCAGCCTCAGCGCGTTCGACACGACGAAGACGGAGCTGAAGCTCATCGCGAATGCCCCGATCATCGGGCTGAGCTTGATGCCGAACGCCGGATACAGCACTCCAGCTGCGACAGGTATGCAGATCGCGTTGTAGAAGAGCGCCCAGAAGAGGTTTTCCTTTATGTTCCTCAGCGTCGCCTTGCCCAGCTGTATGGCGGAAGGGACATCCATCAGGTCGCTCTTCATCAGCACCAGATCCGCGGACTCTATCGCGATATCCGTACCGGCGCCTATGGCGATGCCGACATCGGAACGGGCCAGGGCGGGGGCATCGTTTATCCCATCGCCGACCATGGCGACCTTCGCCCCTTCCTCCTGTATCCTCCGGACTTCCTTCTCCTTGTCCTCTGGCAGCACCTCCGCGACCACTGAATCGACTCCGACCTTATCTCCGATGGCCTTGGCCGTGCGCGCGTTGTCGCCGGTGAGCATCACCGTCCTGATGCCCATCGCCTTCAGCTCCCTTATCGCGGCCTGGCTTGAGTCCTTCACGGTGTCGGAGAGGGCGATGATTCCTATGATACGGCCATCGCTGACGAAGAAGAGCGGGGTCTTACCCTCATCAGCAAGCCTCTCTTCCACCTTGCGTATCTCCTCGCCATAGAGCCCCAGCCGTTCAAGCAGGCGGCGGTTTCCTCCCTCTATCCTCCGTCCTCCGATTAACGCGGAGACCCCCATGCCCGGAGTCTGATGGAATGATGCTGCCTCAATGGCTGCGATACCCATCTCCTCCGCCTTGCGCACGATGGAGCGGGCGAGGGGATGCTCTGACGGATGCTCAAGCGAGGAGGCGATGGCCATGAGATCCTCCGCTGTCATATCAGCAGAGTGGATGATATCCGTGACCTCCGGCTCTCCCTTGGTGATCGTCCCCGTCTTGTCGAGGACGACGGTGTCTATGGAATGGAGCGTCTCAAGCGACTCAGCCGATTTGATCAGCACGCCGTTTGTGGCTCCCCGTCCCGTGCCGACCATGATAGCGGTGGGCGTGGCGAGTCCCAGCGCGCATGGGCAGGATATCACCAGTACCGATATCGCGATCGAGAGGGCGAACTCAACGCTCTCTCCTGCCAGTAGCCATGCCGCTCCTGACACCACGGCGATCGTGATCACTATGGGAACGAAGACGCCGCTTACCTTGTCCGCGAGCTTCGCGATCGGGGCCTTCGAGGATGTGGCCTCATCTACCAGCCTTATTATTCCTGAGAGCGTCGTCTCATCGCCTGTACGGGTGACCCTCATCCTCACGAAGCCTGAGCTGAGGACCGTTCCTCCTATCAGCGTGCCGTTCTCAGCCTTCTCGACAGGGATCGACTCTCCCGTGATCGCGCTCTCATCGACGCTGCAGCTGCCGCTGATGATGACGCCATCCGCCGCCACCGATTCCCCTGTCCTGATGATCACCGTATCGCCTTTCTCCAGCTCCTCTACGGGAATCGTGATCTCCTCTCCGTTCCTCTCGATCCTCGCGGTCTTAGGCGTGAGGTCCATGAGCTTCGCTATGGCGTCTGATGTCCTTCCCTTGGCCCTTGCCTCGAAGTACTTGCCGAGGGTGATGAGCGTGAGGATCATCGCCGCCGATTCGAAGTAGAGGTCCATCGCGAAGGCTCCTGCCGTCGCCATGTCGCCATGTCCGAGCGCGTATCCGATCTTATAGAGGGCGTAGATGCCATAGATCACCGCGGCTCCTGAGCCTAGGGCGATGAGCGTGTCCATGTTGGGGGAGCGGTGCAGCAGCGAGCGCAGGCCTCCGCGGAAGAAGCGCGAGTTGATGACCAGCACCGGTATGGTCAGGATGAAGAGCGTGAGCGCGAAGACCATTGCGTTCTCCGTGCCATGGAAGAAGGCGGGCAGCGGCCAGCCCATCATATGGCCCATGGAGATGTAGAAGACGGGAAGGGTGAAGATGATCGAGGAAATCAGGCGCCGCCTCATCGCCTCGTACTCCTTCCTGTGGAGATCCTGTCCCCGGCCTTCTGCCTTAGCCGTCTTCTGCGCGGAGCCCTCCATCTTCACCGATGCTCCATATCCGGCCTTCTCGACCGATCCTATGATATGGGCCTCATCGGTCGCCGTCTCATCGAACTCCACTGTCATGCTGTTCTTCAGCAGGTTTACCGATACCTCCTTGACGCCAGGCGTGGCCCTGACGCACTTATCTACGCGAGACGAGCATGCCGCGCAGCTCATGCCTGTTATATCGAAATGTTCCTTCTTCATATATGCCTCTGACACCACACCCCGGTGGGGTGTCATACAGAATATACCTCGCTACAAGGGGATTATCAAGATTGCCTGTACCGCTTGCCATCGTTATGGCGTTGTGGCAGTATTCCGGTGGTCAGTTCTTGGAGGTCTGTGATGTCTCTTGGTAGCTTTCTTGGAGTGGAGAAGGGGGCGAGGAGCCTGCTTTACCGCATCTATGTGATTTTCTTCGTCTCCGGCATGATGACGACAGTGCTTGGCGCGGTGCTTCCTGCCCTCAGCAGCGAGTACGGGCTGTCGTATTCGGTCAGCGGTATGCTCCTGTCGGCCCATCAGATAGGAAACCTCGTGTCGGTCTTCGCCGCGGGCGTGCTGCCCTATGCGATAGGACGCAGGCTCAGCACCACGTTGCTTACCTCCGGAATCGTCCTGGGACTGCTGATGATGACAGTCACCGGCAATCCTCTGCTTCTCTTCGTGGCCTTTGCGCTCACAGGCATAGGCCGCGGCACGCTATCCAACATAACGAACGTCGTGGTAGGGGAGAGCGTCGAGAACAAGGCCGCAGGGCTTAACTTCCTCCACGCCTCATTCGCGGTCGGCGCGTTCCTGGCGCCGTTCATCGTCATAGCCGCCGCAGGACTCAGCTGGCGTACCGCCCCTCTGGCGATCGCGCTGGCGATGCTTCTGGCGATAATCTCCGTCGCTCTCCGCCTCAATGGGGAGAGAAGCCGCAGGGAGAGGGGCGATGATGGCATACCGCGTACCCTCGGCTTCTGGATCAACACCTTCATCATGTTCTTCTATCTCTGCGCGGAGGGATCCCTTACAGGCTGGCTAGTGACGTATTTCCAGGATGAGGGCATCTTCCCCGTGTCCGTGGCCACGGCCATGCAGTCATTCCTCTGGATCATGATACTCCTTGGACGCCTGGTGTGCGCGGCCCTTTCGATGCGTGCCAACAAGAGCCTCATGATACTCATCATGGGCCTTCTGATGACAGGCTTCTTCGTCCTCATGATCTCCGTGTCCAGTCCTGTGGTGATCTTCCTCGCGCTACTCGGCGTCGGCTTCTCGATGAGCGGCATCTATCCGACGACGCTCTCCTCGATGGACTCACGCTACAACAGCTCGACGATAGCGACAGGCACATGTATCGGTACGGCCACGGTCGGAGCCATCGTGATGCCCCTGATAATAGGCCATGTGGCTGAGAATGCAGGACTTGCCGGAGGGATTGCCACGATATCGATAGCGCTCTTCCTGATGGTCTCCCTGATGGTAATCAAGCTCGTGAGGTCAATGAGAGGCAGGATCTGAGCTTACGCTGAGGATGTACTCCAGGCCTGCCTGAAGCCCCTCTGGATAGGTAGAGAGATCGACCCATTCCTCCCTGGTGTGCCTTCCTCCGCCGTATATCAGGCCGAAGCAGATTGCTGGGATCCCCAGCGAGAGCGGTATGTTGCAGTCCGTGGAAGAGGAGAGGCGCTCCGTGGAGAGCCCGTGGCGCCTGAGCACTTCTTCAGCCGCTTCCTCAAGCCTTTTCGTGTCAGCGCCATGGGCACAGGGCCTTACGCCGATCGTCTCCGACGTTATTTCCCAGCCATCGCTACGGGATGACTCGATGATCGCCTCTAGGCTCGTCCTCATGTTCATCAGCGCCTTCTCGTCCGTGGAGCGTATCTCGTAGGTGCATGAGGCGTATTCCGCGATGCTGTTGACGCTCGTCCCTCCCTCTATCGTGCCGACGTTGTACGTGGCGCCATCCGCTCTCTGCCGATAGAGCCTTTCGATGAGAGAGGAGAGGATGGCGATGGCATTGGGACGTCCGAAATCAGCGTAGGAATGGCCGCCTTCGGTGCGTACGGCTATCCTGTATCTCTCGCTTCCGACAGCGTTGCTGACGATGCCTCGGCCGAGGATGTCGTCGAATGATGTGAATGACGCTATCCTCCTTCCGTATGACCGGAAGAGCGTCCTTGTTCCATGGAGATTCCCCAGCCCCTCCTCAGCGCTATTGCACACGAAGAGGATGCCCCTTTCCGTCTCCGGCCTCTCCCTGTGGAAGAAAAGGGCGTAGATGAGTATGGCGACGAAGTGGGCGCTATCATCCGCGATTCCCGGGCAGCGGAGGATCGTCCCATCCTCCTTAAGCGGCAGGGAGCGGGTATCGGGGAAGACCACATCGGTGTGCGCGGCGTATATATCGAGAGGGGAGGTCCCGTCATCACCGTATGGGATGATGACGTTCTTCGCCTCATCGACTAGGAACGGTATCCCTTTCTTCCTCAGGTATCCTGAGATGAATGAGACACGCCCATCCTCCTGCAGGGATGGGGCAGGTATGACCGCGACCCGTCTCAGGAGGCTCTCCGCCTCCTCGATACACCATGACGGAAGGCTGATAGGGTGTGCCATGCGCTACTTCTCCGCTTCCTTGCGCCCGTCATATTCGGCGGCCGTGAGCCCCGTCCTTCCCGATATCCTCGTCAGATGGGCAAAGCGTCCCTTCCTGTAGTCATCGAAGGCGCCCTTCCTCATCCTCCAGCTCCAGTTCACGTCATTGCAGGTGGAGGGGAAGTTCATCCTCGCTCCGGTGCCAAGCTCCAGCACGTCCTGCATCGGGAAGATCGCGGTATCGGCATTGCTTAGCATCACGCTCCTTATCAGGGCCCATACGATATCCTCATCGGAGGAGGCGAGGTACTCGCGTACCATATGCCTATCCTCCTCGGAGAGCTTGTCGAACCATCCCCGCGTCGTATCGTTGTCATGGGTTCCGGTGTATGCGACGAAGCGCCTCGTGTAGTTGTGAGGAAGGAAGTCATCATAGCCATTGAAGGAACCGTCAGAGCGCCTGGTGAAGCCGAACTGGGCGATCTTCATGCCTGGGAATCCGTTGCTGTCGCGGAGCCTTATCACCGAGGGTGTCATGAAGCCTAGGTCCTCCGCTATGATGGGAAGTTCCCCAAGCTCGTCCCTGAGTGCCTGAAAGAGCTTCTTTCCCGGGGACTTCTTCCATACGCCATGCTCGGCGGTCTTGGCGTCGGCCCTGATCTCATAATACTCGGCGAAGCCCCTGAAGTGGTCGATCCTGATGATATCGGTCATCTCCAGGCAGCGCTTCACGCGCTCTATCCACCACCTGAATCCTGTCTCCTCGTGCCTCTTCCAGTCATAGACTGGGTTGCCCCAGAGCTGTCCCGTGGCAGAGAAGCCGTCTGGCGGCACTCCCGATACGGCGCTGTAGCGTCCTGAGGCGTCTGTCTTGAAGAGATCGATATGGCTCCAGGTGTCGGAGCTGTCGGCAGCGGCGAATATGGGAATGTCCCCGATCGTGCTGACTCCGATGGAGGAGGTGAACTCCTTTAGCGCCCTTATCTGCTTATCGAAGAGGTACTGCATCGCCTTGTAGATATCTATCGTCTTCCCGCACTTCCTCCTGATGGAGTCGATCGTGGCCCTGTCGCGCCTTCCTTCCTTATCCTTCCATACCGAGTACCAGCGCGCGTCTCCGTGCTTCTCGTAGATCGCCATGAAGAGCGCGTAGTCATCCAGCCAGTACTCCTCCCGCTCGCAGAAGGCCTCATATGCCTTCCTTTCCTGCTTGGAGGAGAGAGCGCGCTCTGCGGCCCTCTTGAGAAGCGGTACCTTCCATCGGGAGACGAAGTCATAGTCGACGCGCTCTTCCGGGAACGACGGAGCGTCCATGTCGCTCTTTGTCAGCAGCCCTGATACATAGAGCATCTCAGGTGAGATGAGCAGCTCGTTTCCTGCGAAGGCGCTTCTCTGCGCATATGGGCTGTTGCCGTATCCTGTGGGACCGAGCGGAAGCATCTGCCACAGCCTGGCGCCTGCCGACTTGAGGTCCTCGGCGAACTGATACGCCTCCGGTCCCAGGTCTCCTATCCCGTACTTCGATGGAAGCGATGTTATATGCATCAGTATCCCTGCGGATCTTCTTCCTTCAATATCCATTGAACACCCTCATCGTCATTCCTTCCCTGATGGAGAAGGGAACCTTGACCGAGGTCCCTTCCTCATCCTTCCCGTCTATCATCGAGAAGAGCATCTGAGCGCTGATGCGCCCCTTGTCATCGGCACTCTGCATGACCGTCGAAAGCTCCTTTGATGCGTGGTCATCGATGCCGTCGAATCCCATTATCGAGATTTCATCGGGAACGCGGAGCCCCTTGTCCCTGATGGCCCTCCAGGCGCCCAGCGCCACGATGTCAGACATCGTCACGATACAGCTGATGCCGCCCTCTGCGATGATGCGTCCTGCGGCCTCATAACCGGAGCCGAACGTGGCATCGGTCTGTATCAGGAGGATATCGGAAAGGGTCATGGAGTACTCCCTGAGCGCCTCCTCGTATCCTTCCATGCGCCGCTCGATGAGCGTACCGTGCCGCTTCCCTCCGTATGCCGCGCTGGGAAGCGCTATCACCGCGATGCGCCTGTGTCCCATGGCAAGCACGGTGCGCATCTGCTCACGCGCGGCCGCCCTGTCATCGATGTAGACGGATGGCAGCCCTGCGTCACCAGTGCCGTCGATGGAGACGGTCCTCAGGCCACGTCGCCGCAGGATGTCCGTCACGCTCCTGTCCATGGAGAGGCCCATGGCGATCACGCCATCTACGGTCGCGCTCTTCACGGCCTCCTCGATCGAGGAGTGGAGAGGGGGGATGACCGTGAGCATGTAGCCATGGTCCTCGCATACCGAGGCGATGCTCCTCATCACGCTCTGGATATATGGGTTCTCAAGCGTGACCGAGACGCTCTGGGGTATCATGAAGCCTATCGCCATATGGTGGCCGAGCGAGAAGTTCCGGGCCATCGGGTCGGGGATGTAGTCCATCTCCCTCGCCACGGCGAGTATCTTCTCCACGGCCTCCTTGGATATCCTGGAAGGGGAATTGAACGCGAATGAGACCGCAGTCTTCGAGTATCCAGTGCGATCCGCGATATCCTGTATCGTTACTCTCTTCCTTCCCATGCTCAGCCCTTTACCGCTCCTGCGAGAACGCCTTTGATGATATGCTTCTGGCAGGCCAGGTAGAAGACGATGACGGGAATCATCGCGAAGACCAGCATCGCCATCATGGCGCCCATGTCCACCGAGCCATAGCCGCCCCTGAGGTACTGGATCGCCACTGGTATCGTCCTGTACTCCGTGCCGATGACCAGATATGGCATCAGGTAGTCGTTCCATACCCACATCGTCTCGAGTATCGCGATCGTGATCGCCGTACTCTTGAGCATCGGCAGCACGACGCGGAAGAACGTCGTCACGGGAGTGGCCCCGTCTATCATCGCCGCCTCCTCGAGCGCCAGCGGGATGCTCTTGATGAAGCCGCTGAACATGAACGTACTCATGCCGCATCCGAAGCCGACGTACAGCACGATGATACCCAGGAGGTTGTCTAGGTGAAGCATGTTGGCGAACTTGCTCATCGGGAACATGACCATCTGGAACGGCACGATCATCGAGAAGACCAGGAGGTAGTAGATGATGTTCGTCACCACGCCCTTCACCCTCGTGATGTACCATGCCAGCATCGAGGTTAGGAGGAGGATGAAGAAGACCGAGGAGATCGTTATCCAGAGCGAGTAGGCGAAGGCTGAGAAGAATCCGATCCTCTCTATGCCGTTGATGTAGTTCGCCACCCCGACGAAGCTCGACTCATCGGGCAGCTTGAAGGCCCCGCCTCCAGATATGAATATGTTTCCCTTAAATGAGTTCATCAGCACCACGAGTATCGGGGCTATGACGAGTGCTGCCATGACTATGAGGATCAGGAATATGATCCATCTGGTATTCTTGCCTGCTACAGCTGCCATCAGCTTTCCTCCTCCTTCCTCCTCGTCAGATAGAGCTGGGCGAGTGCTATCGCCGCGACGAGTATGGTGAATATGACTGCCTTGGCCTGTCCGACACCCTCGAAGCCGACCCTGGAATAGAAGGTATTGAAGATGTTGAGCGCCAGCATCTCCGTGCCGTGGTTCGGGGCTCCGTTGGTAAGCGCCAGGTTCTGGTCATACAGCTTGAAGCCGTTGGTCGTCGTCAGGAAGAGGCAGATCGTTATCGAGGGCATGACCGCGGGGATGATGATCCTGAAGAGCGTCGTCCTGCCGTTCGCGCCGTCGATGCTTGCCGCCTCCAGCATATCCGAGGGGATGTTCTGGATCGCCGCGATGTATATGACCATCATATATCCGACGTTCTGCCAGTTCATCAGGATCACGAGGCCCCAGAAGCCGTAGGATGCGTCAGAGAGGAGCGTCTTCTCATAGTAGGCGAGGAAGCCGTTGAGTATCATCTGCCAGATCCATCCCAGCACGATGCCTCCGATGAGGTTCGGCATGAAGAAGATCGTCCTGAAGACGTTTGTGCCCGGGATTCCCTTGGTAAGCAGCAATGCCAGGGCGAATGCGAGTATATTGATCGTTATGACCGTCACGACGGCGAACGCGAGCGTGAACCAGAACGCCGAGGTGAAGTAGTTATCTATGGTAAATGCCTTCACATAGTTCTCGAATCCAACGAACGTCACATTCGTTATATTGGAGAACTCGCAGAATGACAGCACCGCTCCCCACACCATCGGGATAAGGAATGAGATGGTGAAGCACACGAGTGCCGGCAGTGCGAAGAGGGGGAAGTACTTTCTCAATGTCTTTTCCATTCTGACCTCTTTCTAAAAAGGCCGTCAGATCTGATGAAATGACGGCCTTGCTTCAATCGACAGCCTTATCTTCCGGCTATCTCCGCTTCTCTTGCCCAGGCCTGCTGTGCCGTCTTCACGACGTTGTCCCAGCCCTGGTTACCGTTGATGTACTCAAGCATCGCCTGAGCGAAATCGGCCTTCCACTGCTCTGACGGGATTCCCTGGAATACCCAGTCGACGCTGGTGATGCCATCCTTGTTCATCCAGATGTTCACCTGGCGCGCGAGCGGATCATCGGGAACCTCATCTGCGCTGAACGAGCTGAACGGGGTGATGAACATCAGCTTCTCGGACACGAGCTTCTTTCCTGTCTCGCTGCTGTAGAGCCATGTGAGGAAGACATCCGCTCCCTTCTGGGCCTCGGCGCTGGCGTTCCTGTTGATCGCGAGGTAGTTCTCCGTTCCGATGTTCAGTCCCTTCGTCTCCTCTCCATCAAGGCCCATGTAGAGCGGCAGGAACTTGATATCATCCTCAGCGACCTTGACTCCGGCCTGTCCGAGGATCTGTGCTGCGGCCCAGTTGCCGTTCTGCACCATCGCGCACTGTCCGAGGGCGAACTCCGCCATGCTGTCAGCATCGGCCCTGCTTGCAACGAGGCCCTTAGCCGTCACGGAGTTGTCGAGATAGAGGTCGAAGAGCGCCTTGAAGTTCTCATTGGCGGTGAAGGCGAACTCCTTTGCCGCGAATGTGGTCGCCCTGTCGCCGAACTCAGCCTGAAGGGCGGGGTTCACGAGATGGGTCGTCCATCTCCACTCGCTGCCTGGCGCGAATGATGTGGAGGCGAAGACGCCCTGGATGCCAAGCTCCTCCTTATGGGCCGTCATGTCCTCAACGACAGCCTTGAGCGTCTCGAAGTCCGTTATCTCCTCAGCGCTGGCGATGTCCACCGCCTTGTCGGGGAGGGCGCAATAGGCGCGCATGATCGCGTCGTTGTAGATGATGCCGAATCCCTCTACGGCATATGGGACCGCGACGACGTTGCCATCGAGCGTCAGCGCCATCGACTTGTCTACAAGGAGATTATAGAAGGACGTGTCCTGCATCGGCGCCACGTTGTCTACGTTCTCCTGCACGCCGACCGGGCCGTTGACCTGGAAGATCACCGGTGGAGCGGACTTCGCCAGTTCCGAGCGGAGCGTCGACTGGTACTGGTTCGATGCCGCCGTGACGACCTTGAGCGTGTATCCCGGATTCTCTGACTCGAAGGCAGGCTTTACCTCCTTCTCATATACCTCTGCGATCTCCGGCTTGAAGTTGAGGAAGTAGATCTCCGTTCCCTTGGACTCCGAGCTGCCGCCCGCGAAGAGCGAGAGCGCCATCAGCGCCACAAGGACGATCGATAGTGATTTTCTCATTTCATTCTCCTTTTCATGGGCCGTTTCCTGTTCGGCCCGATTCAATGCTAAATCGGTTTTGTTAACCGGTCAACAAAATTCTTTGCCGTTTCAGTAATTTCCTCAGATACCGGAAGCTGTCCCGAAAGTGGCGTGTTTTTGTCACAGTTAGGAAGAAAGCGCGGATGACAAAGCCTCTGCCCTCGTGTAGAATCGGGGCGTTATGGACAGTATTATGGCAATCAATTGGAAGGATCTGGTGATGATCCTGGTTGGCATCCTGCTGATCTACCTGGCAATCAAGAAGGAGATGGAGCCTACGCTTCTCTTGCCGATGGGCTTCGGCGCCATCCTTGTCAATCTGCCGGGGTCGGTCATCGCAGTTGATCATGGTATCCTCGCATGGCTCTTCGAGGTAGGAATCGAGACGGCGGAGGTATTCCCGCTTCTTCTCTTCATCGGCATCGGAGCGATGATAGATTTCGGACCCGTGCTTTCTAAGCCATGGCTCATCTTCATCGGAGCCGCGGGACAGGGCGGTATCTTCATCTCGATGATGGTCGCATCCGCTCTTGGATTCCCGATCCATGATGCGGCATCTATCGGTATCATCGGAGCCGCCGACGGTCCGACCGCCATCCTCGTAAGCCAGCAGCTCCAGAGTAACTATGTCGCGGCCATCCTCGTCGTGGCGTACTGCTACATGGCCCTCGTGCCTATCATCCAGCCGGTAGTGCTTAGGGCCACGACGACCAAGAAGGAGAAGAGGATCAAGATGCATTACACGCCATCCTCCGTCACCAAGACGACTAGGATCGCGTTCCCGATCATCACGACGATCGTCTGCGGCACCCTCGCTCCGGATTCGGCAGCCCTCGTAGGCATGCTCATGTTCGGAAACCTCCTTCGTGAGTGCGGTGTCCTCGACAGCCTCTCCAACGCGGCTCAGAACATGCTCTCACCGCTTATCACGCTGCTGCTCGGCCTTGCTATAGCTCCGCAGATGTCCGGTGACAAGCTGATCCAGTTCGAGACGATCATGATCATGGGATTCGGCCTCGTGGCGTTCATCTTCGATACCGCCTGCGGCGTCTTCTTCGTCAAGATCGCAAACCTCTTCCTCAAGGAAGGCAAGAAGATCAATCCGCTCATCGGAGGCGCTGGAATCTCCGCGTTCCCGATGTCATCGCGTGTCGTTCAGAAGGTTGGTATCGAGGCTGACAAGCAGAATCATCTGCTGCCGTTCGCCCTTGGTGCCAATGTTTCCGGACAGATCGGAAGCGTGCTTGCGGGAGGACTTCTCCTCTCGATGGTGCTTCCGTATGTCGGTTGATGGAGGTATATCATGGTACAGGACGCTAGTGTAATGGAAGTAGTGGCAATCGGCCTTGAGAGCTGGGGACTCCTGGCCCTCGGCATGGGAATCCTCTTCATCGTCCTCGTGATACTCAACAAGATCACGAACAAGAAGAACAAGGACTGATCTACGATATGCTCCCCTCCGGGGGAGCTTCTTATTGGGGGAGTGATGATACGCAGGGCAGCGATAGAGGATCTTGAGGCGATCGAGGATATCTACAGGGGAGCGAGAGAGTATATGAGGGAGAACGGCAATCCCACCCAGTGGGGCGACTCCTATCCTGAGCGCGATATGCTCCTCGATGATATCTCGAAGGGAGACCTGTATCTCGTCATCCGCTCCTCATCGATAGCCGGCGTCTTCTATTTCGCCGTCGTCGACGATGCGACCTATCGCCGGATCGAGGGCAGCTGGTCCTCCGATGAGCCGTATGGCGTCATCCACCGCATAGCCGCGCGCCGCGGAGAGCATGGCATCTTCTCCGAGGCCCTCGCATATGCCTTCACGAGGATAGGGTACATCCGTATCGATACCCACCGCGATAACGCCACCATGCGCTCCGCGATACTCAGCCATGGCTTTTCCGAGCGTGGCATCATCCATACCTACGACGGGACCGAGCGCATCGCCTTTGATGTAGCTTCTGTGTAGTTCTGCGGATGCGTTGTTGACCATATCCTGCGTTTCCCTTAGATTTCTGACTTAGGCGGGCCTTTTGCCGCTTATGGCCTGACGGATTAGCGCCGTGGCCTCCTTGTCCGCCCTGATCTGGATAGCGGTTTCTTCTTATATGAGGTGATCAATGCTGAGGATCCTTCTTTCTCGAGTGAGGGAGTATCGCATATATGCGTTCATCACTCCCTTGTTCATGGTCGGAGAGGTCGCCATGGAGGTCCTGATTCCCACGATGATGGGCCTTATCATAGATGTTGGCGTAGCGGCCTCCGATATGGACTATATCATCAGGATGAGCATCCTTCTCGTCCTTGCGGCGATGCTCTCTCTCTCGTTCGGCATGCTCGGAGCCTGGAGCGCGGCCAAGGCCTCATCGGGCTTCGCGACGAACATCAGGCGCGATGAGTACGCAAGGATCATGGGCTTCTCGTTCGCGGATGTCGACCGCTTCTCGACCTCCTCCCTGATAACCCGCATGACGACGGACGTGCAGAACGTGCAGATGGCGTTCCAGATGATGATCCGCATCTTCGTGCGCGCGCCTATCATGTTCATCTTCGCCATCATCATGGTCTATCATAACGGCGGCTCGCTCTCCGCGGTCTTCGCCGTGGCCATTCCCGTGGTCATCTGCGCAGTCGCCCTAATATTCGGCCGCTCGCACGGCTACTTCTCACGCGCCTTCAAGGGCTACGATATCTTCAATAGGGTAGTCCAGGAGAACCTCAACGGCATCAGGACGGTCAAGGCGTATGTGAGGGAGGAAGAGGAGCTGGACAAGTTCTCAGAGAGCGCGGATGTGATCCGGCGCAACTTCGAGAAGGGCCAGAAGATGATGGCCGCCCTCAGCCCTGTGATGATGACGATAACCTTCGCCTGCATGATCGCGATATCATACATAGGGGCGAAGCTGATAAACATCGGTCATATGGAGACGGGCGAGCTGCTCTCCATCTATACCTATACGGGGCAGATACTCTCCTCGCTGGTGATGGTCGGCATGGTCATCGTCATGTTCTCCATCTCATGGGCCTCGATGATCCGTATCTCGGAGGTGCTTTCCACCGAGCCCTCGATGGATCCTAACCCCGATGGGCTGAAGGACGTTCCCGATGGCTCCATCGTCTTCGATGATGTCTCCTTCGGCTATGGCGGCAGCTCCAAGGTGCTTTCCGATATCTCCCTTGAGATAAAGAGCGGGGAGATGATCGGTGTAATCGGACCGACGGGCTCGGGAAAGACGACCCTTGTCTCTCTTATTGCCAGACTCTACGACGCCTCTTCAGGCTCCGTCCGTGTCGGCGGTCACGATGTGAGGGAGTATGAGCTTGAGGCGCTCCGCAATCAGGTATCTGTGGTGCTGCAGAAGAACACGCTCTTCTCCGGTACTGTCGAGGAGAACCTGAGATGGGGGAATGCCGACGCCACCGATGAGGAGATCAGATGGGCCTCGGACGTTGCGTCGGTCACGCCGTTCATCAGCGCGATGAAGGATGGCTTCTCCAGCCATGTAGATCAGGGAGGAACGAACTTCTCCGGCGGCCAGCGGCAGAGGCTCTGCATAGCCAGGGCGCTTCTGAAGAAGCCTAGGATACTGATAATGGATGACTCGACCTCCGCCGTCGATACCGCGACCGATGCCTCGATAAGGCGCGCGCTGAGGGAGGATGTGAAGGGACTGACCAAGATCATCATCAGCCAGCGCCTCTCATCGGTGATGGATGCCGATAAGATCATCGTGATGTCCTCAGGCCGCATCGAGGACGTGGGGACGCATGAGGAGCTTATGGCGCGCAACGCGGGATACAGGACCCTTTACGAGACTCAGATGAGAGGAGGTGGACTCGATGCCTAGGCCACAGCGCGGCGGAACGCCGGCAAAGAACCCAGTTAAGGCGATGAAGCGCGTGCTTTCCATCGTCTTCGGTAAGAGGAAGGCCCAGTTCGCCTTCATCGTCCTCTGCATAATCATCGTGGCGTTCTCCACGGTGTACTACTCGAACTTCCTCGGAGCGTTCATCGATGGATACGTCACGCCTATCATCGGTGTCGAGGATCCTGACTTCGCCCCGATCGTCAGGGCGCTTATCCAGTTCGCCCTCATCGTATCGGTCTCGGTGGTCTTCAGCTATGTGCTGCAGCGCACCATGGTCGGCATCAGCCAGAAGACCTTGTATGATATCAGGATGGAGATGTTCCGCAAGCTTGAGTCGTTGCCGATCTCATACTTCGACCGTAATCCGCACGGCACGATAATGTCGCGCTTCTCCAATGATACCGATACCCTGAACCAGCTGATAAGCAACTCGCTGGTGCAGCTGATGCAGGCGGGGATAACGCTTCTGATGCTCACCGCGGCCATGCTGATGAACTCGCTCCTGATGTCTGCCGTCGTGGCAGTGTTCGTCTTCATAACGATCAAGGCCACCGGCTCGATATCAAAGCGCTCAGGGCGCCAGTTCTCCATCCAGCAGGAGACGCTTGCCTCCGTGAACGGATACATCGAGGAGATGATGAACGGGCAGCGCGTGATAAAGGTCTTCTGCCATGAGGAGAGGAGCAAGGAGGACTTCGAGAAGCTTAACATGGGCCTCTTCCGCTCGATGGCGAAGGCTAATACGCTGGCTAATATCATGGGGCCTGTGACGATGAACCTCGGGAACCTCCAGTATGTCGCCCTCGTGATAACCGGTGCGCTCTTTGTGATGCTTACCGGAGGCTGGAGCGCAGGATACACCCTCGGCGCGCTTGCCGCCTTCCTCCAGCTCTCACGCGCGTTCTCCAACAACGTGAATCAGATGTCGCAGCAGATGAACACCGTGCTTCTGGCGCTTGCCGGCGCGGAGAGGATATTCGAGATCCTTGATGAGAAGAGCGAGGTCGATGATGGCTATGTCACGCTGGTGAATGTCACGGAGAACCCTGATGGATCGGTGACAGAGTCCACGGCGCATACCGGTCACTGGGCCTGGAAGCACCCTCACAAGGATGGCAGTCCTGTGACATACACGCCGCTCAGGGGGGATATCGTGATGATGGATGTCGATTTCGGCTATCTGCCTGGCAAGACCGTCCTCCATGATATCTCGCTGTACGCGAAGCCGGGGCAGAAGATCGCCTTCGTGGGTTCTACCGGTGCCGGAAAGACCACGATAACGAACCTTCTTAACCGCTTCTATGATATCCAGGACGGAAAGATAAGGTTCGACGGCATCAACATCAACAAGATCCGCAAGGCAGACCTGCGCCATTCCCTCGGAATGATCCTCCAGGACACGAACCTCTTTACAGGCACTATCAGGGAGAACATACGCTTCGGACGCCTTGAGGCCACCGATGAGGAGGTTGAGGCCGCGGCTCGGCTTGCCAACGCCCATGACTTCATCATGATGATGCCCGATGGCTATGACACGATGCTCACCAATAACGGCGAGAGCCTCTCACAGGGACAGCGCCAGCTGCTCTCGATCGCCCGTGCGGCCGTTGCCGATCCTCCCGTGCTTGTCATGGACGAGGCCACGAGTTCGATCGATACCTACACCGAGGCCCTGGTACAGGACGGCATGGACAAGCTGATGGAGAACCGCACCGTCTTCGTCATAGCCCACAGGCTCTCCACCGTCCGTAACTCCAATGCCATCATGGTCCTCGATCACGGTCATATCATCGAGAGGGGAGACCATGAGCAGCTGATCGCCCAGAAGGGCGTATACTACAGGCTCTACACCGGAGCGGTGGAACTCGACTGATCAGACGTCGAGGATGGACGATGCCTCCTTCAGCAGCCTCGGGATATCGAGATGCTGGGGGCAGGTGCGGCTGCATCTTCCGCAGGAGATGCACTCCGAGGCCCTTGCCGTCCTTCCGGCGGCGATGAGGTCGCGGTAGAAGAAGCGCGGCCTGTTATGCTCCCCGAACGCCCTTAGGTCGTTCACTGCGTTGAAGATATCGGGGATGGCTATTCCCTTGGGGCATCCCTTAGTGCAGTAGCGGCAGGAGGTACATTCTATCATCCCCTCGCTCCTGAGCGCCTTGACGACCTCTGAAAGCCTTTCCTTCTCCTCTTCAGATAACGGCTGTATATCCTTGAATGTCCTGATGTTATCCTCAACCTGCTCCAGCGTGGACATTCCTGAGAGTACTGCAAGCACTCCGTCTAGCCCTGCCGCGAACCTGAGGGCCAGCGAAGGGGCCGTTCCCTCCTCGAGGATCCCATGGCCGATGGAGGCAAGCATGCCTCCCTTCACAGGCTCCATTATCACTATCGGAAGGCCATGCCTGCGTACCACCTCATAGTTCTCCCGTGCCCTTATGATCGGGCTTTCCCAGTCAAGGTAGTTGATCTGCAGCTGCACGAACTCCGTCTCAGGATGCTTCGTGAGGATCTCCTCAAGCAGCTCCGGACCGCCATGGAACGAGAAGCCGAGATGGCGTATCCTGCCCTCGGCCTTGAGCCTGTTCACTGCCTCCCAGCAGCCCTTGGCCTCTGCCTCCTCCGCGCTTCCGTCCTGGAGCGAGTGCAGGAGGTAGTAGTCGAAGTACTCGAGTCCCGTCCTCTCAAGCTGCTCCTGGAACATGTCATATGGCGATAGGGTATCGGAGACCCTTGCGGCGTTCATCTTCGACGCCATCGTGTACCTGTCGCGCGGATAGCGGGATACGATGGCCTTCCCTGCGATCTCCTCCGATCCCTCATATACATACGCCGTATCGAAATACGTAAAACCCGCGCCGATGAACGCATCGACCATCTCGCAGGTCTTGTCGAGTATTATCCTCTCATCCTTATCCTTCGGCAGCCTCATCAGTCCGAAGCCAAGCTTCCCTGCCATACAGACCCTCCTTTCCACGATTCTAGCACGAGGCGGCTAGCTTGGATAATCTTACTTCGGCATCAGAGCGTATCGAATCCATCATCTATCCTCTATGTGTATATCCATGCCCAGCATCGCGAGGACCTTGATTGCCTTGCTGATCTCGAGCGTAGGCTTTCCTCTCTCAAGCTCGGACAGGAAGCGTACGCCGACTCCGCACCAGAGTGCCAGATCCCGCTGGGTCATTCCCTTGGCCCGCCGCTTTTCCCTTACTTTCATTCCTATATCAGATACGTCATGGATCACCATAGCTGGATATTATCATCCCGTACGGTAAAACGATGGTGCAAGATCCAGCTATATTCCCGAACGGGAATGGAAATGTGATGAGCATATCCTCCGCTTTGATGGTATAATCGCCATGTGGCAGCATTTGACGTTATAGGCATAGCAGGCAGGTTCGGCCTGACGGGCATCTCCTCGGTGAAGGGTCAACACCTCGATATTCTCCCATCCTGAGCGGATGATGGAGAACATCGCGCTGGTGCTTAGCTCGATTCCGCAGATGGGGCTTGTGTGCGCGCTGGATGGCAGGCCGTACTACAGCGATGAGACAGGCTTCTATCGCGTCTATGGCTTCGTGGAGGACTCTGTAAGCTACGATCGCATCGAGAGCGAGGATATGGCCTACCGCATGGGCGCGGCCCTCAGGTCATTCCATACCGTGCTTGCGGACATTTCCGGAGAGAAGCTCTATGAGACGATTCCACGTTTCCACGATATGGATAGCCGCTTCGCGCAGTTCGAGGATGCCTTGTCCCGTGATGCCGCCGAAAGGGTCCCTTCCGTCTCCAAGGAGATTTCCTTCATGGAGGAGAACAGGGAGAGGGCTGTGAGGATATCGAGGCTATACGCATCAGGCGTCCTTCCTTCGCGCGTGACACATAATGACGCGAAGCTACAGAACGTGCTTTTCAGCAGATGTGACGGCAGCTATATTACCTTCGTTGATCTCGACACGGTGATGCCTGGCACGCTCCTCTTCGATACAGGAGACATGATACGTTCCGGCGCATCCACGGCCGAGGAGGATGAGAAGGATCTCTCCCTCGTCCGCTTCTCGCCCGAATACCTTAGCGCGATGGCTCATGGCTACCTTGATGATAACCCCATGCTCACAGCTGAGGAACGCTCCCTCTTCGCGGAGTCAGGCCGGACGATCACCTTCATCATGGCGCTGAGGTTCCTCACCGATTATATCAATGGTGATGTATATTACCGTACTGATTATCCAGAACATAATCTGGTTCGCGCTAGGAATCAGATAAGACTGATAGAGAATATGGATGATTTCTTTGGTAAATCAGATTGTTATGATATAAGTCTAATACTTAAATAAGGAGAGAACCATGAGATTCTATGATAGATCAACAGGTGCCTTCATCGCAGATAGCTCGATCGATCCCCTAAAGGATGCCGATGCTTCCATCGGATCTCTGAAAGAGGCGCTCTCGCATTATATCCTCTCCGTCTCGGGATGGCGCTCCGTATTCTCAACGGAGGGAGACGAGGGTAGGGGAGAGGACGTCTCTGCGGAGGACAGGATCATCGCGGCTACGGCGGCCTCAGCGTTCTTCCGCTATCTGGGAAAGGAGAGGCCGAGAATACTCCTTGGCTCCGATGCCCGTCCCACAGGAAGGCTGCTGATGGAGATATCCGCGCGCATCCTCATCGCGCTAGGGGCCGATCTCTCCTTCCTGGGGATCTCATCGGCACCGGAGATCATGGCCTATTCCAAGGCCCGCTTCGATGGCTTCTACTATATCTCTGCCTCGCACAATCCCATAGGCCATAACGGCTTCAAGTTCGGCGTGGATGGAGGCGTGCTTCCCGGTGCGGAGACCGAGAAGGTCAAGGCGCTCTTCCTCGGTGATATGACCGAGGATCTCCCAGAGAGGATGCGCGCTCTCTCTGCCTCTGTCACGGAGGATGTATTCGACGCGGTGCTTTCACGCCATGAGGCGGTAAAGAGGAGGGCGCTCTCGTACTATTCGCGCTTCGTGGAGAGGACCGCGCACGCGGATTCCTCCTTCTCGATTCCCTTCGGCGTGGCTATAGACTTCAACGGCTCTGCCCGCGCCTGTTCGATAGATATCCCGTTCCTCCGCCGCCATGGAGCCGGGGTGCGGTGCTGCAACGCCATTCCTGGCCAGGTCGATCATGCTATCGTCCCTGAGGGCCGAAACCTCGATACCGCGAAGAGGCTCCTGAAGAGGGCTCATGACGTAGATCCGTCATTCATCCTCGGCTACACCCCTGACAATGACGGCGACCGTGGAAACCTCGTCTATATCGGCAGGGGCAGGAGCGCCCATGACCTGAGTGCCCAGACGGTATTCGCGCTCGTGGCGGCCATAGAGCTTGCCCACGCGGTGATGGAGGGCCGGAGGAAGGTCGCCATCGCGGCAAACGGCCCCACCTCCATCCTCATCGATGAGATAGCCCACCGCCTCGGTGCGGAGGTCTTCCGCGCAGATATCGGAGAGGCGAACGTGGTCACGCTTGCCGAGATGCTTCGTAAGGATGGCTACTATGTTCCCCTCTGCGGCGAGGGAAGCAATGGAGGCTGCATCATCCATCCCTCGAAGGTGCGCGATCCGATGAACTCTGTGATGACGATCGCCAAGCTGTGGGCCGTTCCTGGCTTGTTTGGATTCCTTACTAAGGCCTTGTGCGGCAGGAAGCGCAGGGAAACGCTTGCATCGCTCCTATCAGCGTTCCCTCGTTACTATATGACGCCGGCCTTCTCCCCAGATGCCGTGATGAGGATAAGAAGCACCGATTTCGATGCCCTGAAGGATGAATACGAGAGGATGCTTACGAATGAGGTGGAGGCCAACATGCCTGAGGGAGCCGTCTCCTATGAGGTAAGGCAGTATGAGGGAAGCCATGAGGAGATAGGCCTGGGAAGGGATCATCGGCCGTGCCCATCTACAGGCGGTTACCGCGTTATATTCAAGGCCTCTGATGGAAGCCCTGTTGCCAGCCTCTGGCTCTCGCGCTCACGCACCGAGCCGGTAGTGAGGGTGATGGTCGATATCAAGGGCGGAGCTGGTGCCCTGCATGACAGGCTCCTCGGATGGCAGCGCTCCATGGTGGAGAGAGCAGACAGGGCGCTCTCATAGAGAAGAGGGGCTGTTGCATAAATCGTTTTTGAGAATCGGCAGCGCCCATCAGTAGACTGCAGAGCAGGACTTCGGTCCTGCTTTGTGCATTAAGACAGCGTGCAAGAGTCAGAATCCGGCCATCCGGGACAGAATATTCCCTTGGCAGGAGTGGAATCCGGTATTCATCTGAGGATCAGCTGGCCTGTTGTTCTACCCTGAACCAGAAAGGAGTGCCGGCCCGGCAGTTCGCAAGCCGCGCAGAATACCTGAGGGCATTGCCTGCCATGCATAGGATCATCCATTCCGTCTCGATGTTCCTAATCCCGTGTGTACGGAATCTGCGGTAGCCGAATGCGGCCTTGAGGAGGGAGAATGAGCCCTCGGCCTGTATGCTCCGGTTTATCCTTATCTCTATCCCCTCATCGCTGGTTATCATCGCCTCGCTCTTCCTTCTGTACCTCTCAGCCTCAATATCTATCGTAAGGCGCTTGTAATCATGCCTTGCAGCCTGGGAGAGCATGCACTGCTTCCTCAATGGGCAGCTCTTGCATCCCCTGCGGCAGGCATAGACGCTGCGGCCATCCTTAAGATCCTCATCATGATGGAGCGTATGTCCCCTCATGCAGGTGAATGTGTCAGTATCCTCATCATATTCATAATTGCATTTCAATGAGGGATTCCGCTTGTTCTTCCTCTTCTTGTTCTCCTCATGGTACTGCGGCTTGATGTATGCCTTCTTCCC
>CASFZR010000034.1 GCA_949299185.1 uncultured Spirochaetales bacterium | reverse complement strand
CTCGATATCCTTGAGGAGGTGGATGAATGACGCTTGAGGAAGCGAAGGACGAGATCATCAGGCTTGTGCAGGAGCATGACGGGGATGAGAAGGAAGCAAGGACGGCCTATTTCGCATGCCTGTACCTGCTGGATCAGGTCAAGGAGGAACCTGTCGGAAATCCCGACATCTTGACGCTTACGGAATTAGCCCATGAGCTGAGGCGGATATTCAAGTTCAGGTATCTGGTTGTGGAGAGACCCCTTCACAGTTCGTATTTCAGCATGTGGAATCAAAAGCCGCGTTGGAATGGAAAATACTGGGATGCTGAAAATGATGGCGAGAAGCATATAGTAGCCGATTTTCTTGAATTTGAGATTATTGGAAAAGTCGACCTCTCCGAATACGCAGATGCTGACGGGAATATCGACTACTCGAAGTGCATTGTGGAGGTGGAGTGAATGAAATACATAGCTTCCTTCTCCGGGGGTAAAGATAGCACTGCAATGGTTTTGAGGTTGCTAGATGAGCCAGATTATCCATTAAGTGAGGTTGTATTCTTCGATACAGGAATGGAATTCGATTCAGTCTATACGATTGTCTCTCTTGTCGAAACACTCTGTAAGGATCGTGCCATTAAATTCACAAGGCTGCATCCAAAAGAGCAGTTTCTGAAAATGATGCTCATCAGACCAGTAAAGGATCATTACGGCTACGACTGGTGTGGAGGGCGATGCAGATGGATGACGAGAATCAAGCTGGACACAATAGATAAGTATTGCGAAGACAACCCGCAATATGTAGGCATTGCCTACGATGAAAAGCATCGATGTGCAGATAAGCTCTATCCTCTCGTTGACTGGCATATGAGCGAAGCGGCTTGCCTGGAATACTGCCATAGACATGGAATCTTTTGGGATGAAGACGGAGTTGAGCTTTACTCCCTCCTTGACAGGGTTTCATGTTGGTGCTGCTCAAACAAGAACCTGAAAGAACTGAAAGCTATGTATGACCATCTGCCAAAGTACTGGGGATATCTGAAAGGGCTTCAGTCTAGAATCGATAGACCTTTCAGGAGAGACGGGAAAACAATATTTGATCTTGAGGAAGCTTTTAGAAAGGAGGTGGAGTGATGGCATATCGGATTCGTTGCGGAGATCGTTACTACTGTGGAATGGCCTATAAAGACGGACAGGCATTCCAGAAATGGGAAGAAAAATCACCTTTTTCTTTCCCTCTGGAAATGAATTTCACCGATGCGATGTGCACTCTTGAGACTTTGCTAGAAACAGGGAAGTTTACAGAGATGCCTCGCATAGAGAAGGTTGAGGAGGCGGAGTGATGGCTGATATCTACATGTCTCCTAGTGATTTGGATGTATATGAACTTTGTTTTGAATTTACATGTCCCCATTGCGGATGCGAACAAACTGCATATACCCGTGAATCTACTTTCCATAAGGAATTTGAATGTGAGGAATGTGGAAAGATGGTTGATATCTATTGTGAGTGTTAAAGGAGGAAACCAATGAATAGATGCCCATATACGGGAGAGGCATACTGCATATACGGCGAGGGCTTATGCCCCGACTGGGGAACGTGCGGCGTATACGGCACGGAGGATGATGAAGATGACGAGGAGGAAGACAATGGCTGAATACACTTACAAAGATGTGATAATCGACCCAGAAGACCCGAGGGTGGAGATCGGGAAGGAGTACTACTTTGGAGACAATCCGACATCACTATTGTATGGCGTGCAACACAATTGGCCCATACGCAAGCTAGAAGATGTCAGCAATCAGGCACCGTCAATATCTCCGTTCTACGACGGAAGCTCTTTCTTTGCCTGCGTCATCCGCAAGAAGGAGCCTGAGAAGAAGTATGTGCCGTTTGACCTGTCGGATGCTGCTGTAAGAGAAAAGCTTTGGGGCAAGCGGATAGTCATTAATGAGCCTTATAGCATTGGTGGAAAGCCCTTTAAGAGAGAAGTTCATTCGATGATTACTGGCTTTACATACTGCATGGATGGAGAGCCGAAAGATGACTGGGTGATAAACGCGGGAGAATGTTCTCTCAATGCAGAAGAGGCCCTTGAGTATGCGTATTTCTATGATGAAACCCCATGCGGCAAGCTCGCGGAGGAGGGCTGATGATCTACGACAGACCGGAGATGCCGGAGATAGAGACAGTGCCGGATGAGCTTAAGCCCTACGTCCTCGGCATGGAGAGCTATGCGGCGTACCTTGAGGGATATATCGAGGGGTACAAGGAATACGTGAAGGAAGTAAGGAAGCAGTATGAGGGCAAATGATATCGCCAACGTGTACTACTGGCTGGGATATCTGATCTCGGATGTAGAGCAGATAGATGGATGTGAGTGCGTGAGGAGCGTCGTATATGAGCTGAGGGATGCCATCAACGACCTCCTCTTGGATAAGAAGGAGAAGAGATGAGGGAGATAAGATTCAGGGGCAAGGGGATATCAGCCCGCAAGGGTGAATGGATATACGGATTCTTTAAGAGGAACAGGCTCGGAGACTGCTATATAGAGGACGAGGATGGATTGGCGATTGCCGTCGATCCAGAGACCGTAAGCCAGCTTGCGTGCATCTCTGCGAAGAGCGGAGAGATATACGAGGGGGACTATCTGGAAGACGACGAAGGAGACGTATGGGAGGTAGTGTACAGCCAGTCATTCAACGCCTTCCAGACGGTCGATATGAGTGGTGCAATGACTATCTATATCGATTCTGACTGGCTTATCAACTCGTATGTAAGCGTGATAGGCAACCGCTGGGACAGTGATATCGAGGATCTATTCAAGAAGGAGGAAGAGGATGAGTAAGGCATCAAGGGAATGGAAGAAAGCCTGCAAGGGTGATAATAGGCTGGCCAATGGTACATCATGGTCAAGGAAGGATATGACACTCGGGGCTTACATGGCTATGAAGCGTGAGGACCAGAGGATGTATAAGCCCCGGAACATGATCCATATCAAGAAGGCGATAGCAGAGCTTGATGCAGGAAAAGGCATAGAGTTCAACCCGTTTGAGGATATGGCTCTTGTGGAGCATGACGGCATCAGCCACCTGACAGCCATATCAGGGGACGTGGGCACGATAACGTATACAGGAGGAGATGATGATCAGCGTGAAGATATCCGATAAGTTTTCCTACTATGAGCCTAATATAGAGATATCAGGCACTCCGAATAGGGACGACTACGCAACCGTGCTTATGCGCATGGATGAGGCAAGGGCGCTGATAGAGGCCTGCATGAAGGCAGTAGAGGAGGAAGATGATGATTAGACGTACACCGCAGGAGATCGCGGATTTCTTCGGATGCTATGTGTTTCAGGGGAGGGCTAGAGATAACTTCTATATGACCAAGGGAAAACCTGAATGGAACGGCGCAGACTTCTGCCTTCATTCCGATGGGATGCTGTCATTGATTGACAAGGCAGTAGTTGATATCCCTACCGACCACGACTGGACGCATCTGTATGAGCCGAAGATGGTCAGTGCAGAAACCGCACATACCACGGATACGCCTCATCTCGGAGAGATCTATACGCATAGGGAGTATTGTATTATCGCGGAGAACAAGCCGTCTGAGCTGATGAGCAAGGTAACAGAGAAGCTGGATGATGGGTGGGCGTTGGCAGGAGGCATTGCCGTTGAGCATCTGTCATCAAATGAAGGCTATGTTCAGGAGTGTCTCTTATATCAGGCGATGGTGAGGGGCGTATGATAAGGATACTCAAGCCGGGAAATGAGAATATTGCGGGCTGCAATAGGTGCGGATGCGTGTTCGCCTTCGAGAAGGAGAATACGCACGAGGTGGATATCTTCGCTTCTGAGAAGGTGAGGATATCGAAGAGTTACGTTAAGTGCCCTGAGTGCGGATACGACATCTGGGTGGAGAAATAGGAGGATTGATGGTAACGCTACAGGAATTAGCCGACGACCTGAGGAGGACGATAAGGTTCAGATACCTTACTGCGGATAAGTACGGGGTGAAGCTCTGGTCAGAGAGGCCTAGGTACTTCCAGGGAACGAGGTCGTGGGGAGGATCGGAGACGAGCTGGTGCGGAGCGGTGGCTGATGCCGCACTGCCGGATGTATCGATATCAGCCGACGATGAGCAGAACATAGTGAGGGCTTATGCAGGTACACAGAAACAAGAGCAGGGGGCTTGATATCGCCAAGAGGATGATGCTCATGAACGCTATCCCCGTATACCCTGAGGAGAAGAGCGGAAGGGATATAAGCAGGGAAACCGGGCTGAGCGTCACATCGATGCTATCGAGCCTGTCGATACAGGTGATGATCTGCGAGGATGGGGGTAGGTACTCATGGCTGGATCAGGCATCAAAGGATGATGCCATCAGGACGATATGCCGATGAGTTTTTTTTGCCATATATGGTTGATTTTTGAAACCATTTTTATGGTAAAACGGTATATTTTAGGATACAATCTAATGGAGGTATAACGAACAAATGGACGGGTTCTTATTTGATCATAACTTATCTTTGAAGGCTAGGGGACTTCTGGCAACGATAAATGCCTATGGCGGCGATTCGGTTACGCAGAGATTCTTAAGGGATACGTCGGCTGATGGTCAGACGGCTGTCAGAAGCGCGATACAGGAACTTGTAGACAATGGATACCTGAAGGTAGAGAGGACACGTGACAGATATGGGCAGATAAACGGAATCTGTTACACGATCATAGATAAGGGGGAGTGATGGAAGGCAAGGATAATATCATATCGCTCAACAGGGCGTTCATAGATGATCCAAATCTCTCACTAATGGAAAAGGGACTTATGACGATACTCCTTAGCTTGGATGGTAACTGGGATATAGATGATATCACAAGCAGATACAGGGGTTTCGAGGATGATTTCATAAGTACCCTTAGCGACTTATGTATGCATGGATACATGATCAATAGAAAGGGGATAACGTATTTAAGCGATAAGCCTCAGATAAGCTGGAGGTTAAATGAAGGATGAGAATTATTACATCGTCCAAGGCTGGATGGTGAATAAATTAGAATTATCAGGATCTGATCTTATATGCTACGCAATAATCTATGGGTTCTCTCAGAATGAATCATCGGAGTTCACTGGATCGCTTAATTATATTGCGTCATTCATGGCTTGCTCCAAGAAAACGGTTCAGAGATCTATCGATAATCTGATAAGCAAGAAGCTTATAGCAAAGAGAACAGAGACGATAAACAATGTTCAGGTAAATCATTTCAGCGTGAACATGGATGCAATCAATGGGTATAGTCAAAATGACCACGGTATGGACAATTTGACTACGGGGTATAGTCAAAATGACCACGGGGGTATGGTCAAAATGACCACCAATAATAATAGTAATAATGAGTATATAAGCATAGGAAAGAAAGATATATCTTCCTCTAGCGATCCAGATATATCTAAAGAAAGCGAGTTAGACATTCCCTTTGATATTCCAGAAAAGCAGGATAAGCCCAAGAAGAAGCGGTTTGAAGGAGTGAATCCTTCCGTTGAGGAGGTAAGGGCCTACATAGCAGAGAAGGGCTATCACTTCAGTGCAGAGGAGATCGTCAGGTACTACACGACAGACGGAGAGAAGAAGGTATGGAAGTTCAGCAACGGAAGCCTCGTCAGGGATTGGAAGCGATGCTGCGTCACCTTCGAGCAGAGGCATCTGGAGCGGTACGGGAATCAGCCAGCAAGAGCGTCCGGATCGATATCTTCCGCGCGCTCGAACGACGACTACTATCAGAGAGTCAAGGAATCCGAAGAGGAATACTACAAGAGAATGGAGGAGGAGATAAGGAATGGAACAGCAAGGAACCTTTTTTGATCCTATTGATAAGCTCTCGGGCAGGGTAAAGGAGCAGATGAAGAAAAGACTACCTGAAAACTTCTCTCCATCTGACTCCGAATACATAACCAGCGATAAGAAGTTCGTCCTGTGCAAGAAGTGCGGACTTCCTCGCTATGCGTTAGAGTACAACATTTTCACGAAATGTGAAATGTATAATCGCAAGCAATGCGATTGCGACCGAGAGGATGAGCTACGTAAGTTCAATGAGGAGAGGGCTAGGGAAAAGGCCTTGTACTACGATTCCCCGGTGTTCCTGAGGAGCGTCGGGGAGAAATACAGAAACGCCCGTTTTAATGACATTCCCACCGAAGGATGTGATTCTACATATCTTTTCGCCAAGAATCAGCTAGAACGATTCCTAGGTGGCATAGAATCGAATCTGGAGAGCGGGAAGGGCTGGTATCTCTGGAGCGAAGAGACCGGAGTAGGTAAGACATGCCTCGCATCGTGCGTCAGGAGAGAACTCCTGGATAGCGGCATACCATGTGTGCTTATGACCGATATCAACATAGTCAACGATTGCGAGAGCAGGAGATTCGCCACGGGAGAATTCGACTATGCTACCTATTATGACGTGAAGGTCCTGATCATCGATGATCTAGGTACTGACGCTACTACCGACGGAGGCAGGGTGTCGAAGCTCACGAATAGGTGGATGAATGACATCATCAACCAGCGATACCTCAATCACAAGCTTACCTGCTTCACGTCCAACTTCTCCAAGAGAAGCCTTATGGACATAGGGTTCGACAAGAGGATAGTGGATAGGATCATGGAGATGGCTCCTGCCGAGATGCGCATAACAGGAAGGTCCTTCAGGGAACAGCTTGATAAGGCGGCTAGGGAAGGAAGGGAGTTCGACCTAGCCTATTGATGCAAGAGCCTCCGGGACTAGAGGTTCAGGTCATCCCGGAGGCAAGCAACACAAAGAAGAATAAGGAGGTTATGAGATTATGGTCTAGTCGGCAAGAAGCCAGTCCTTGGCCGTAATATCCTCTGTGGTGAAGGTGTATGGGTACATCGCCTTACCGTTCTCGTACAGGATCCATGCGGTTCCCTCCACGAGCCTTAGTACGATATCAACCCAGCTTTTGCGCCTGATGCCCCTTGAGAAGTCGGGGATCTCCGAGAGCGTGTACACCGGAGGCTCTACCTTCACGAAGAGCTTTTCGAAGAGCGAGTCGGAGAACATCCTTACCGTCCCGTCCTCGAATGCGGTGATCCACGTCCCGATAGGCACGACTGCGCCCTTGGAATCGATGAGGTTCCCGTTATGGATGGTATAGTCGCTGAATCTCTGCGCTATAGTAGCCATGGTCGAGGCTGATACCTGGATCGCCTCGAATGCAAGATCGTTATTACCCTTGAATGTCATATCCTACTCCCTCTGTCTCTCCGTTATGGATGGAGATTATCCTGTCTATGTACCTCTCAAGGGCCTCCGAGTAGCCCTTGAATAGATGGTAGCCGTTCTTATACTCTGCCATGTTCCTCAATAGGTCGGTCGTCGTCTGCGGCTCCATCACGACGTCCAGCGGCCTCTTGACCATGGCAATAAGCTCGCTGTCTATCGTATCCTCAAGCCTCGGAAGCTCCGCTGGCTCATCCGGCACGTATACGTATTCCGTAGTGGTGCAGGAGGGGAGCATGAGGCTAATCACGAGACATGATATCCCTAGCAGTCCTCTTATCCTCATCGGATAGCTCCTCCCCGTCTCCGTATTCCACGTCATCGTCGACCCTTATGACGGTGCTGGCGATCCTTGAGTTAAGCTCGGATGCGGCATCAGCCTGCCTTGCCCTATCTTCGGCCCTGTCAGCCCTGCCCATGGCATTTGCCACCTCGTTGGACAGCTCGCGGTTCTGCCTCTCAAGCCTGGATATCCTGTGCCTGCTGACGCCGAATGTTATCCCAAGCGCACCGAGAAGCACCGCTACGATGCCTGCAACCCAGCCTATATCAGCCATCTATCACCTCTTCGTCCTTCACCAGCCTGTATCCTGCCGGAACCGAAGGCTCCTTCTTCGGGCGAGGAGGACGAGGCACCCCGGTCATGTACAAAGGGCAGACCTTCCTCATGATCCACTTGACGACCTTCATGCCTACCATCTGCCAGAGGTAGTACGCCACAGCCCAGACAGGGAGGAACGCATAGCCTCCGATGAGGGCGCAGTGAGGTGCGGCGGTGAACTGCGCAAGCATCGTGCAGCAGAGGAACAGGATCATCATCACGATCCCGATAGCCACGCCGAACCAGCCGGGTACTTCCTTCTGCACCTTGCCCTTCGCAAGCTCCTCGGCCGTGAGCTTAGGCCACAGCGTCTTCTTTATGATCTCTCCGAATACGTTGAATACCAGACCCGTCACGAAGAAGAGGAGTATAAGCACCCCCGACTCGGCGAACAGCGTCCTGAAGAATACATCGATAGCTCCCATATATATGACTCCTATACAACAACCTTGATGACGTTCCAGATGGATGATGCGATGCTGGCTCCCTTGAACGATCCGAACGTGTTGGCAAGCATTATCACGGTCAGGACCGCCATGAAGATCCAGCGCCTCCTTCCTACCTTATCGGCCTCCTCGGCCTGCTTGGTTATGGTGCTGTTTATCTCAGCCTGTATGCGGTTGGACTTCTTCAGCTCCTGCTCAAGCTTCGTGAGCTTATCCATCATCTCCTCATGCTCTTCCTTCCGGTGGTCGATCCTGCGGTGGGCGTTCTCCACGTCCTCCCTCAGGTCATCAAGCACACCGACGGTATGAGCCAGCGCGTTCTTTATGGGGGCATCGGCATCGAGGTCGAGTACCTCCTGCCTGAGCTCATCAAGCCTTCCTATCGTCTTCCTTCTGCGCTGCTCATCCATGGGACATATTATAATTCCATTCAGCAAAACAAATAATAGTAAACATTATTGCACTCATCCATGTATGGTAACGCCTATTTTCCCATGTTCACATCCGTAAGATTTGGCGGGATGATTTCATAGGCATCAGGGGATTCTATACAAGGCATGAGGCTGACGAGACGGGAGAGGGATATGATGGACGCCATCGTATCCATAGGGAGGGATAATACCTCCATGAAGGAGGTGGCTGATAGGCTGGGGATAACCTATAGCCACATGATGCAGACGAGATCGAACATGGTACGCAGGAACGGATACTCCACCTTCCTTGGCTTCCTGTGCGACTACCTGAGAGAAGGATCCCCCTACGGAAGCGAACCATAGGGGGAAGTGACAAAAAAAACCCGGAAGATTTCTTTTCCTGCATCTCTGCAAGCGGTTATGAAGCTGTAAAAGATCGGCCTCGCTTTGGCAAGACAGGCACCGGGACTCGAACCCGGTACGACCGATCAAGGCCGTTCCCCTGAACCTGCCCGAGACTGTTGGTGATTATGCAGATTCGCCATCGGAAGGAGTCTCTACGGGCGTCTCTGGAACCGTATCGGCTACGATCCTTCCGTTGATGGACAGGTTGATGACATCGCCGAGAGCGAAGGACACGTCACCTACGTTGGTGATAGCCACTGCCTTCCCGTCGGTGATTGTGAAGTCCACGGTGGAGGCGTTCTCCTTCTCCTTGTCCGTGAACGTGGCGGTGACTTCCTCTGCCGTGATATCGACGCTATCGACAGGGAATATCGAGGCATAGCCTACGGATGCGGTACCATCTGCCTCGGTGAACGTGGCCTTGTCTGCCTTGAACGTAACGCCGTCGGCATCCATCTTGCCGGAGTAGACGACTGTCACGGTTCCTGTAGCGAGCCTCTGGTACACGCCGAGAGCGTCATTGGTCGCATGTCCGTCATAGTCGTAGTCCTTGAGGGTGACTTCGAGGGTGAGCGTGAGCGCCTCCTTGTCGAAGTCCTGCGTGAAGGTGAGTCCTTCCACCTTTCCGCCCTTGAGTACGGCATCGGTATCCCCGAGGACACGGTCATGTCCAAAAGCCTTCATGTAGTAGGAAAGCAGCTTGAGATCATCGTCAGTGGCTTCCGTCACCTCGGACGCTGGCTTCTGTATGAAGGCATCGCATCCAGCGAGCGTGATCACGGCAAGCAGGACGAAAAGCATGATTGCAATCTTCTTCATCTTGTTTCTCCTGATAGCTAATATATTACAACTTTTAATATAAAACGCAACATGTATATATTACTGATTATGCCAAGAAGATATGGATAATAAAGAAGCCCTCTCCTTAAGGGGGACTTAATCGAGAGGGCGAACACTGTACGTGTTATGCGTATGATTTTACGCAATATATGAGAATATTCAAGGGATTTGCGGGCTGATATCGAAAGATAGCTCTAAAATTAAGTTTTGGGTAGTATTATTAAAAAATACAATAGTAACAAATATTGCCTTGAAGAGTAGCAAACCTCCCATTGCCATAACATATATCATCGCCATTAACCACATTATCTATAGCAGTCCACGTTATACCATCATATGAATAGGATAATCTTTCTATTAGTATGATGACAAATACTCCGTTTCCATAACAAATACACTCAGCAGAATGGGTTTCAGCCTTAATATCTGTAGCGGTCCATGTTATACCATCATATGAGTATGAAGAGTCAGAATTCAGCCCGATAGCTACAAATTTTCCATCACCATAACATATGTCAAAACCATTTTCTAATTTAATATTATCTGTAGCAGTCCATGTTATACCATCATATGAGTATGCACCTTTGTGATCATCACCAATAGCGACAAATCTTCCATTGCCATAACAGATAGAATTAATATAGGATTCCCCAAACTTTGTATCTTCTATAGCAGTCCAGTTGATACCATCTGCCGAATATGAACCTTTGCCATTTCTTCCGACGGCAACATATTTTCCACCACCATAACAAACTGAAGATAGAGTCGAGTCATAATCATTTCCGACCTTCATATCATCTATAGCAGTCCAAGTTATACCATTATATGAATAAGACCCTTTACCATAATCTCCTACAGCAACAAACTTTCCACCCCCATAACATATTGAATTACCTTTCGTTAGTTTAGTGTCATCTATAGCAGTCCAAGTTATACCATCATATGAATACGACCCTTCGTTTCCAGTTCCGACAGCGACAAATCTTCCATTACCATAACAGATACCGTGACCAAAGCTTAATTTATTATCTGTAGCGACCCAATTCGTAGGGGCAGGGTTGTATGCACTCACGCTTCTAGATACCGCACTGCTATCCTTATATCCATCCATGAAACCCTTAACATACACAGTAACCGCAGAGCTATTCGTGAATGAGAACGTACCGCTTGATGATACGGCAGAACCATCACTATCACTCGTAGGAGCAGAACCCACTTTGTAACGATACGTTGCACCCGTGACCCTGTTTCCAACAGTACCACTGACAGTTGAACCGGAACGGCTGAGGGATAGGGTAGGTGTCTGTAGGGTCGGAAACTCATAATCAATATTTCCAACATCCGAATCCTGATAACCATCACATGATACTGCAACGAAGAGGGTTGCCAAGCTGATGGTCAGCATCACGATAGCCCCCTTCACAGAGGCATTCTTTAAGCTAGATATCGTCATATATTCGTTTCCTTCGAGCGGATTGCTTAACGTATGAGAATAATACACAAGAGCATCATCGGGATAATTATCAACGTTGCTCAAGACAGCGTATATATTTCCTCCTGATTCCTGAGTCGACAATATCGGTGTTGGCAACTGCCTAACGGGCTTATTCACGGTTACCGTCGTACTTGCGCTTAGATATCCCTCGCAGTTTACGGTTATCGTCACCTCCATGGTATCAGCCGTGAAGTCATCATCGAATATGATGTAGTTGTTGCTATTGAGCATGGTACCAGCCGTCGTGTAGACGAATGTCCCGGAAGGATAATCATACCAGTTGGATATCGTCATCAAGGCTCCCTCGTCCATGACGCTCTGGGTGATCTGAGGAGCATCGAGCTGAGGAAGCTCCATGACGCTTATGTCCATCATCAGGGAAGGGGAGTCTATATGCGCTGAATCAGTAGAGAAGGCACGGAAGTAGTATGTGCCATCCTCCGTGATATCGAGGCCGTCAGAAGGGAAGAGCGTGTCGGTATCAGCCGGCTCAGACCCCTTCTTGTAGCGCACCTCGGCATCGAGTCCAGCGTAGTCCGAGGAGAGGATAAGGTGGGTGCTTCCAGGCTCCTCTGACGCTATGGATACCACGGGTATGGGAAGGATCGCCGGGGTTGATACCCCAGACAAGTAAGCCTTCATCCTATTCCAGAATACCTGTATTCCCGATCCATCACTGAACATGTCTATATCATATCCCCTACGGATGAAGAATCAATCCATATCCATGAAAATATTGTGAGAACGCAATGATAATCCCACCAGCCATTACGACCAGTGGGAAGGATGAGCTTCGGTATCAGCCTACGATATAGGAATGGAGCCGATCGATATCCGATGAATCGAACGTTATGTCCCCGAGCATCGCTATATGCTCAGTGACCGGGCCGCTTGATGCAGCCGTGGCCTTCAGTCGGGGTATCAGCTGATCTATGTCAATCATGCCGTCCTCGCTCATTATGCCCACGCTCTCAAGCGTCTTCCTGTTCTCCTCGACCTTATCAGCCATCGCCTTTCCGACGTAGGCTCCTGCGGCCCCTAGGAGCCACTTCCTTACCCCGGGAACCTTCGGAACCAGCTCGTTGTCTATGTAGCGGGCTAATCCCTCCGATATCTGAGCTACCGTTACCTTCATAGGCTAATACCCTTCAGGCCGCCGGAGTGGTCGTGGTCGGCGCTGTCCAGGAGTTCTTCGCCGCCATCGGTTCCGGGCACACGGACGTGATAGGCACTATGAGCTTGGTGAGGCCCTGAAGCTGTGCCACCTGATTCTGGATGCAGGAAAGCGTTGCCGTGTTGGTCGCATTGTAGACCGCCTGTGCTGCGATCTGCTGCTCGACTCCAGCGATCCTTCCGGAAAGCCTCTCGTACACGTCCACGATCTTCTCATCCGTGTACTTCTCGGACTTCAGGAGCGAGATCTCGGAATCCTTGCCCATGAGCTTGTCTTCCATCTCCATCTCGTACCTTGTGACGAACTGGTTTTCAGATGGAGCCATCGAATTGACACCTCCGAAGAGGTTTCCCAGACCGCCGTTGAGGAGTCCGAGAGCCGTTCCTGCGATGCCGAGTCCGAGTCCGGATCCAGCTACGCCCTTTGAAGCGAATTCAGCCATATGATTCTCCTATGACAATGAGTGTAATAGCTTGCTACGCAAGGAGATATCCTTAAATTTTTGAGGATTGAATATTCAACCTCCGGGCTTATCACATGATTATGCGTCTCACAGATGGAGAGAACAGGATAATAAGCGCCATAGCGTCGATCGGGGCGGCTAATACCTCAATGCAGGATGTAGCCGATTCGCTTAACCTCAGCTACTGGTATCTCATGCAGAAGCGCTGCGAGATAGCAAGGAAGAACGGGTACAGCACGTTCCTGGGATTCCTATGCGACTACGTTGCTGAGAAGACGAGGAGAGAGATGGAGGAGGGCTGATCCTTGTCGAAAAAAGAGGACCGCACCTTGCGATGCGATCCTGGATAAATCGATAGTTAAATTATAGTATGTCATGGAGTTGGTGGCAAGTCATATATAGCGAACGCACCGCACACGGACGCTCGTGCCGTACTTGTTGGAGCGGTTCTGAGCACCAGAAGAGAAGCGCTGGTACCAAGCGTTGGAGGACGCGGACTCAGAAGAAGACCAGTAATACTCATATCCTGAAAGATTTATAGTAAAGTTACTAATTGTGTCTTTATTCTCGTAAAGAACATTGAGCTCGTCTTTTGAAGGAACGTGCCACGGCTTTCCAGTATTAGTTCTATGCTGGTTTACATAGTACCAGAGAGTATCAGAATTGTTGTTGTTCTGACTAATTAGCTGATCAGTATTGTTCTTTCCTGTTCCTATTGCAGTATCTGTGACTCCAGTAGAGGTTCCATAGAATCCCCACTGCTTTCCCGAATAGGTTTCTTCAACCCCGCCAGTTCCTAAACCAGTTTCATAATGGTTAAGGTCGTACTCCTCACAGATCATATAACGCCAATCTGAGCCTGAATCTACCTTAACGGCTTCACCATCTTGAAGGACGTATGAGCCATACTGTTCACCACGATCATAGCAGACTACGGAGCCATCAGAGAGCCTATCCCAGAGCTTTAGCGGTGGTGGTACCTCCTCATATTCAATAGATGCTATATCCGAATCCTGATAACCTTCACAACGAATTTGGACTTTCACGGGGGTTAAATCCTCTGAAATCATCGTGATAATCCACTGCATTGATTCCATATCACTTATTGTGCCGTGCTGAACCCAGCCTCCATCTTCGCCTTGCATATAATAGAGAATGGCATCTGATGGGTATGCATCTCCGTTTGTCAGATAAACAAGGTTTGATTCCTGTTTCAATTCAGGCATTGAAAGTTTCGGCAACGGAGCCTCTATGGTTAACTCTGCGATATCCGAAGATACCAAATTATCCTTAAACGCCCTAGCCTTGATGGTGGCATCTTGAGCTGCCTCAAAAGGAGCAGTGTACTGGGCTGATTCCTTAGTGGGATCAGTACCATCTAGGGTATAGCGGATATCAGCCCCGGTGGTGGCGCAGGTTATCTGTATGGTGGAGGTAGCAGGAGGATTTTCATGCTCTACTGAGTACTGTGATGTTTGTGATTCATCTTCACCTGATGATATCTTAACTTCGAACGTAGTTCCTTGTTCAAATATCCATGAAGCAGACGTCCGTAGCATACATACAACTCGAAACCCTTTATCGCTATACATTTCCGTTGCTTGATCAAATGTAGATTGATTTGCGGTTATATTCCTATATAGTATTTGAGATCCATCAGGATATGAATTGAAATTAGATACGGTCAGAACAATACTCGTGGCTGATTCAGTACCAGAAGTTTCCGTATAGTAATCTGTAATCAATATAGGTGCTGTCATAGTTATTGCCATATCATTCCTCCTTTAGCCCAACTGTGAGCCTCCACCAGCGTGTCCTCCACCACCTTCTTGTTCATCATCTTGAGTATTATCATCTTGAACTATGCTTATCACAGGAGTCTGTACCTTCAGCCCTGTTACATTCAGCTTGTATGATGGCGATGGGGTGTATGAGCCCCCGAACGCCCTTATGTAGTACGTGCCTACGTCATCGACCTGTACGCCTTCAGTCTGGCTGATCTCCGGATCGGTCTCTGACGGCTCAGACCCCTTCTTGTACCTCACGGTCACGCTGTCGTATCCCGTATAGGTTATGTCCAGCATGATGGTAGCCGAGAACTTGTCATCCGACAGCTCGTATGAGGAGAGCGGGATAGGAAGGATGGTGCCGCTGGCTGATAGCTGTGACTCGATGTAATCCTTCATCTCCTCCCAGAGGAAGCCGAGTCCTATTCCGTCAACGTACTTGTTCTCTCCTACGGGCTCAGGGGCTATGGGCGTGGCTGGCTGTCCGAACGAGGAGTAGGGGATCGAGTCGAGGTGCGCTCTGATCTCCTCATCGGTGGCTAATCCCTGTGCCGTGAAGTAGTCCTGATTGGCGGTGATATCTACTAGCACAGCCTGATTTAGATAGTGTTCGGTGACATTGCTTGAATCTGGTATATCAGGTGCAGTTTTGGTCTTGAATTGTAACGTTCTGGGATTTTGTGTCAACCAAGCACAATTCGTGGTATCTGGCAGGGTTCCAATAGCAGATAGATTTGATCCGTTGTTTTTTAGATTGAATGATAAGGTGATCATACTATCATTAGATACATCGGCCGCATTACCCATCATTATCAGATAATCACACCATTCTTCTGGAAGATTACTGGAAAATCGGATGTATATCTTATGTGTAGATACGGATGAAAATGCAGTCGTCCCTATCATCATCGCAAGATAATATAGTGTTACTGCTGCCCTGCAAGATGAGATTACATCAGAATCTCCTATGACATAACCAAAAAAACTTGCTGTTAAATCTTCAGTAATATTTGATCCCACAGCTCCTGGAATATAATCATCTTCCGATCCTGCCATAACCAAGTTGATTGAATAATCATCTAGCGAGGATCCGTCTCCGTATGTTATATCAGCCACAAGATTCTCAGGATACATCAGCCCACCCGACGGCTGATCTCCGCCTGCCTCGAATCCATTGTTTATCTCATCATACGTAAGGCCATCAAGGAACGACTGTATCTCCTCATCCGTGGATAAGCCCAGATCTGTGAACGTCTGCTGGTTAGCGGTTATATCGATGAGTACGAGTTCCTTGATATAGAGATCGGCAAGGTTTGATGGGGCTGATACCGAACTTGCCTCTCCTCCCATCCCGCAATATGGGCCCAAACCTAATAACTCCCAATCATTCTCAACATTGATAATATTGCTAAGAACGCCCAATGAATTCTTGAGAAGAATACTATTCGCTGTCTGATCTGTTATTGATGTCATACAGTATGAATAGAAATACTCAGACCAATCATCAGGTATGTTGCTTGATAAACGTATATAAGCCTTGTGTCCACACAAGCCTTGTATGGCATTGAAGCTTATGTATACCATCGTTGTTGATAAAGCTTTGACTGTTAGATTTGTTACTTCTGTCTGAGCAGGAATGGTTATATCAGGAAATTGAGAGCTACTTATATCTATATCGTCCATGAAATAGTTATCTAACGTGGGACGCCCGTTATACTGGGTAATTCCAGATTTGGTTTGAAGTTCTGCTAATAATGCTTCTGTATCACCTTCTTCTCCTTGAAATATATACATATCCTTAGTAAGGTTCTGTAGCTGTATTAGATTGCTTGATGATAGGGTATTAGTCCGGGCCTTGGCCTGTACTGGGAACGCCTGATGCACCGTATACTCAGACTGGACGCTCTCGCTTCCGACAAGCACGTTGACATATAGCTTCTGGCCTTCAGGAACGAGCCATTCCGAACCCATGTAGACAGGGAAGACGGGCTTATAGCCCATGGTAGTGGTCTTCTCAAGAAGGGCAGAGGTGTCCTGGAACTGCGAGCCGTCCGTGGATACTCCTACGGTTGCCGTCGAGAAGTCGTAGTCGCCCACGTTCGTTATGGCAAGCGCAAGCGTCTGCGCTGTTCCTATGTATATCCAGTCGAGGGCTAATATCGGTGCGTTCATCTATCCTCCAATAGCGATCCTCACGATCGCTGATCCTGATGCGGTGCTGTCGTTGCCTGTATCCGGGAAGGCCCTGAGATAGTACGTACCGCTCTCCGTGACTATCACGCCTCCGCTTCCTACCTCGGTATCAGCCGCCGTGGGCTCTGAATCCTTCTTGTACCTCACAGTCACATCGCCGTATCCGGTAAAGGTGTTCATCACCTTGATGGTGGCTGATGTATCCGAGTACTCGACGGAATAGCGGGGGATGGGAAGCAGGGTATCAGCCTCGCCTCCCGTCATGTCCCCGGCATAGTCGAGCATGTCGTTCCACAGCCTATCCATGCCGATGCCGTCTATCCGGCCTCCCGATACAGGCATCCGTCAGGCTCCTATGATCGCAGTGATCTCTTCCGTGGTGAGCGCCTGCGGTATGAGGCCGTTCACCTCTGTCTTGCTGTAGGTGTCCGTCTTCGTATACACGTCGGCTGAGTTCGCCTTGCCAGCAACGGTGGTCTGCAACTGGGATACCGTACCCTGAAGGGCGGTAAGGTCCTCAGCATCAGCCTTCGCGTTCAGGAGGTTATCGACCTGAGCGCTGGTGTAGTAGCCATCAAGCGAGATCGTGGTAGTCGTGCCGAGGGCATCCCACGATTCCTCTCCTGCCGTAGCCGCAACCTTGCAGCCGTAGTTCATGCCGTCCTTATCGGTAACGTTCCACACGTCTCCGACAGCCGCATCGGTCTTGGCTATAAGCTCTGCCCATGTGCATGACCCCTTCCACTTATAGACAGTGGAGAGATCGGACTTCTTCGCATAATCGTTGAGGTACGTCTCAAGATCCGTGATGTTCGCACAGACATGCGTGTGGGATGCCGCTGCCTTACCGCCGAGGAGAGTCTCTATGCGTCCCCAGAGCTGTTCCAATCCGGCCTGATCGAGTCCCTTTCCCATATTTGCCATGATATACTCCTTTCCGGGGCTCATTCCCCGATTATCGCCGCTATCTCAGATGCTGACATGAAGCAGTCGGGATCAAGGTTCTCCGGCCCTATCTTCACGTCATCTCCGAGTTCCGTTATCTGCACCCGTTCCGATGATATGATCCTCACCTCGACGCCATTGGCCTCCGGTGCGGTCTGGAACGTTATCTTCAGGCTGTTCTCATCGATCTCCTCGACCTCGTAGTATCCGGCCTTAGTGAGATCGGCGAACCATACCTCCTTAATCACCCAGTCGCATCCGAGGTTGTGGGTTATGGTGAACTCCGTCGTGGTTCCGTCTCCTATGACAGCCCTGTAGCCCGGATGTATCTTCCCGTTTATCTCAGCCAGCGCCGAGGTCTTGGCATCGCTGATGGAGGAGAGTGCCTCTGATCCGGCTGATTCCACTGCGGTCGTCCCATCCGTTATGGCAGATGACAGTCCCTGCGAGAGCTGGTCTATGTCCTGCTTCGTGGACTCTACGGAGGTCTTGGCTGATTCCACGTCCTCCTTCATCTGGGCCACCGCATCCTTCATATCGGATACGTCCTGATCCAGAGCGTCTATCAGGGACTGCGCCGTGAACTTCAGTACCTGGTTTATCGTTCCATCGGCATTGAGGCGTATTCCCCATATGTAGTCGGATATCTGCGGAGTTCCATCGTTGTTGATCTGCATGGTGTCATTGATAAGCTCATCGCCGATCAGGACCTCTCCGGCCTCCAGCTCGTCGGCTGATATCTGATTGGCCTGTGTCGCCATCAATGCCCTTATCATCATGTCTACTCTGCTATCCATGCTATGCTCCTATCGCAGCCTTTATCTGGGCGAATACCGTATCTTCAAGGAAACCTCTGAATAATATGGATATGGATCCTTCTCCGAAATCGTTGTACAGGGAATATGATCCAGTAAACGCATTTACAGAGAAACAGGGAATGTTTGTAGTGCCAGACAATGAATCATATGTATCCTCGACAGAAGCTATAGCCCTTACTGTTCCCTGGAATTCAATAGCTACGGTATTCCCGTTATACGAGAACGACGGATATTCTATCCCCGTCTGAATAAGATCATCAGATACGCTGTCGCTGGTTAATATCTCGCAATATCCATCGCTCCATATCGTAAAATACGTATCTCTGTAAAGCACAAATGACCCGTTGGTCAGATTCAATCTGTCAGCATATACGTTCTCTCCATACAAGTTCTCTCCGTATATGCTCCTGAATCGATTAGTATATGTTCCGATATCAGACGATGTGCCTGCTGGCATTATGTTCAGGATATGCACGGCTCCTGCACCATCTAGCGCATGAAGTGTGGCTGATACGGCTAATTCATCATCAGATACTGTTATCGATTCAGATTGATTCGACGTTGAGAATGTGACCGAATCACCGTTTATTATGAAGTTCCTTACGATATACGTCTTGTTCTTATATGTAAGCGTGTTTGACTTGGTGGTATCGCAGGTATAGAGTATGCCTTCATCGAAATCTTCCTTGAGCGATGATACGAATGTGGATATGACATCATCCGCAAACCAGTAGTCCAGATCATCGAAATATATCCCGTTATATACGATATTGGTAACGACAGAGGCGGGGACCTTCAATGCGTTTGTGACAAATCCCGATGTTCCACTTTGTGCAAACGGCCATTTCATATCGCTGATCTGTCTTCGTATAAGGAATCTAGAATCTATCCCCGGTTCTGCCGTTCCTCCGAATAAATTTGGATATTCATCGGCTATGACTATAGCGGTTCCTTTTCCGTCTACCCTGACGAGCTTCAGAACATCATTCTTATTTAGTTCTACCGTTACCCTAGGATAGATATTTATTATGGGAATCGTTGTTACTGTACCGATCTTTACATTATTGACATAGTAATCCAAAGATGCCGAAGTAAGTGAATCAAAGTTCAGTCCGATTCTTACTGTACAATCGTAGGGAACAGTAGATGTATATTCATCCTTAGAACTGCTACTCAGAATGAATATATATGTGAGAGTCTGCCATATATACTCATATGTAGTGCCTGATATAGTAAGATTTCCAGAAGATGGAGATCTTGGGATAAGATCGTCTATCTTCTTATATGTTCCAGTCTCTGAATGGGAGAAATCGCCGCCATCGTACATCTGGGCGCTCTGGAATATGATCTGTCCGCTCTTCGTCTTGGATACTATAGTAGCGTCTGCAAGGATGATCTTGTACAGCTCCATGTATCCATCCGCATCAAGATAGAATCCCTGTTTTACCCTCTCATCCTCAGGTATGCTCGGATCCTGATTCTCTGGATTCCATGCGCCCTTATAGTATCCTGTAGAGTGTATATTTCCTGTTATGCCATTAGCCTTCGTAATCTCTATCTCATTAGCAAAGAGCTTATGAATGAAGGCTTCCATAGCCGCAACGCGTTCGAAGACACGCTCTATACCAAGCGCCTCGGCAAATGCGTTCACGTCCTGCATCTCGCCTGAGTTCATCAGTGACATGAAGAACGTCTTGGAGTAGGCGACCAATGACCTAGGCTCTATGATCGTCACGTCCCTTATGGCATCGCCGTTCATACCGATCTCAGCAAGGACGTAGCCTGATGTGAACACCTCCTCGCTGTCCACGTCCCTCCATTCAAGGGTGCTGGTAGTGCCATCCGCATTGACAGTAGGGTAGACCACCTTAAGCGACTGTAGCGTGTTGTCCGTTATGGGACAGATCAGATAGTAGGCTTCCTGAGCT
>CASFZR010000033.1 GCA_949299185.1 uncultured Spirochaetales bacterium | reverse complement strand
TGGCGAGTTCTCAAAGTATGATGAACCTCTTTTCTGGCTTGCTGATTCGATGATCTGCAATCTGTGTTACAAATGCAATGATCCATCAGTTGGCTTTGCCCTGAATCTAAACGAGAGCAATGTAAAAGCTTACATGGGGGATACCGGCCTTCTCGTAAGTCTTGCCTTCTCTGAAAATGAGCTTGCTGATAACAGCTTGTACCGTGCAATTATGGATGGGCGCTTGGCAATGAACAAAGGGATGCTGTATGAGAATGTCATTGCACAGATGATTACAGCAGCTGGACGTCAGCTGTACTTCTATTCTCATTATAATGAAGTTAAAAAAAGGAATGATATTGAGATTGATTTCCTGCTTTCCAATGGCAGCAAACTTGATTTTAAAGTGTTCCCGGTTGAAGTGAAATCCTCCAAGAATTACACAACCTCTTCTCTTAGTGTTTTTTCTGAACGGTTTAATGGACGTATTGGAGGCTCTATTATCATCCACCCGAAGAACTTTTCTATCGGAGAAGATGTTAGGAAGTATCCTCCTTACATGCTTCCGATATTGCTTGCAGACAATGTATTGCGATGATGTATGTTTGTAATCTTGCAGATATATCTAAACATTAGGGTCTTACTGAAAAGGAAACTCATGCGAAGAAAACAGCTCAATGTTGTTTTATGGTATTCTTTTCAGGTCTCATACTCACCCGGCGGGAACTAGGGATATAAACAGTTTTATCTTTATCTTTTATGTCTAAAGGATTTAGCTTATGGGCCTATCTGTCTTTTAAAATGGATGGAATCCGGAATTCATTAGATATACAAGAATACTGATTATTCGCTCGTAAAAGCACCAGTGCTCACGGAATGAGCACCGATGCCGATATGCACTTCAGCACCACTTCTTAGGATTCTGCTTTGCGAGGTAGTTTCTCATGTAAGTCATTGAATCCTATGAGCAGGCTGTCATAGACGAACTTGTCCGTGATGCTTTCCGATTTCACGGAAGCACCCATTCTAGTCACCCATTCGGAAGGGCTGTACTGGGAGCAGAAGATCGTCGGATGCACATTCCGCTCGACAAGCTCAAACATGAAGCTTATGTCCTGGTCGCTTGGTACATCCTTCAGCCATTCATCGATGATGAGTACTTCATAGCGGGAGAAGCGCCTGAGGAAGCGCATCCTCGCACTGTGATCAGCCAGCTCCTTGTATGAGCTCTGATATGCTCCCTTCAGGTAGTTCATTGTTTATTTCAATGTCCTACTAGAGGGGAGCATATCATTAAGGCTTGCGGCGGTTTCGTTTGTGTATCCTCATGTCTATGTTTCGACCTTGTTAAGTATATGTTAGAAATTTACTGAATTTTACTAAAGTATTTGACGAGCGTTCATAGTCCGTGTCTAATAGGGCTATGGCTGGAGTGAAGGATATTGCCAGAAGCTGTGGAGTGAGTGCCGCAACGGTATCGAGAGTGCTTAATGCAGATCCGACGCTATCTGTAACGGAATCTGTCAGGGCAGCTATCGAAGCCGAAGCTGAGAAGATAGGGTATAAGACACCAAGGCAACGGCGTATTGCGATGCTTTCCGTCATGCTCGTGCTTTCCCCTCTGGATAAGCCGGGATTCGAGGAAAGGCTCCTCGATTACCTTGTTCCCATAGCCCGAGCGGCAGGTATAAGCCTCACGCTCTCTGCAGGGGGCCCATTGGATGGGATCATCGCAGTAGGAGAGTTCTCTCAGGAAGAGATCGACTATTTCCATAAGCAGACCGCGAATCTTCTCCTGATAAACAACCTCGGCTCTGATTATTCCTACGACTCTATCATGGTCGATTATCCCAATGCAGAAAGACAGGTCCTTGACTACTTCCTTTCCTCCTCGATCACGCGTATCGGATATATCGGAGGCATATTCAACCGCAGGACATCGGTCATCGGAAGAAGGAGGGCGGCGGAGTTCAAGGCGCTTCTTGAGAGTGAGAACCTCTACAGGGAGGAATGGTTCAGGCTTGGGAGGATGGATGAGGAATCCGGCTATTCCCTTGTACAGGAGATGCCGGAGATTCCTAGTGGGATATTCGTCTCTGACCCAGATACGGGGCGGGGTGTCCTGAGGGCACTCGATGAGAGAGGGGCCGATTCCGTAGTGATTATCTATAACAACTTCTTCCCTTTGGAAGAAGGGAGCAGATGGATAGAGCTTCGGATCTTCACCCCTGATCTCTGGAGTACCGCGCTGAGGATGGTCAAGGAAAAAGCAAGAGGCGAGAGGGAGCAGGGACTCTGCGTCTTCTCTCCTGCGCGTCTCTTGATAAACAATGCTTCATCGAAGCAAGGAGAGTAATGTATGAAAAAGGCTTTATTGGTCTTTGCTGTGGCGCTTTTGTCGCTCAGCCTGTTTGCGCAGGGCCGTGGAGAGGCCTCTGTGTCTGAATCCGGTAACACGGTAATCGAGGATCTCAACATCATGTATGTTCCTTCCCGTGAGCCAAGCGAGATCATCATGGTCACGGAGCCTCTTAAGGATCTCCTGAAGAGTGAGCTTTCCTCGCTTGGATATGATGTTGAGAATATCAATATCTCAGTAGGTACGAACTATGAAGCCGTAGGTATCGCGCTTTCTGCCGGCACTGCTGATATCGCGGTGGGAATGCCTGCGAATACCTACATCCTCTATGAGGATGGATGCGATGTCATCCTGACAGCGACACGCGATGGCCTCTCTGTCGATAGCGATGATCCAAGGGATTGGAACAGCAACGAGCCGATCACGGCAAGCCAGAATCAGGCAGTCGGATACAGGGCTCTAATCATCGCAGGTCCTTCCGATAAGGGAAAGGAGCTTGCCGCGAAGGTGAATGCAGGGGATGCGCTTACATGGGATGACCTCAATTCTGCCAACTGGGCTGTCATGAGCTCTACGAGTTCCGCAGGATACGTGTATCCGACGATCTGGCTCATGAACAACTACGATGGCAAGACGATCGGAGATCTGCAGCATACTGTCCAGGTCGATTCCTATCCATCGGCATTTGCGCGCCTTGCCTCAGGACAGGTCGATCTCCTCTGCACCTTCGCAGATGCCAGAAGGGATTATGAGGAAGACTGGACAACGACGTTCGGACGCTCCGCGGATATCTGGACAGAGACCGATCTTGTCGGAGTCACTCCTATGATCTACAACGATACGGTCTGTGTATCGAAGACCAGCGATACGATCACGCCGGAATTCGTGGAAGCGCTCAAGACGGCATTCATGAACCTCAATAAGACCGAAGAGGGGCGGAATGTCATCGCGATCTACAGCCACACGGGATATCTTCCAGCAACGTCTTCTGACTATGATAACGAGAGAGTCGCTCAGGAGATCATGAGAAACACGGGCGTGTGATAGGCGCTTGATATCGAGAGGGGGCAACCCCTCTCATATTGGTATTTATATGATTACTTTCAGCAATGTAACTAAGGTTTATCCAAACGGGACAGTGGGCCTCAAGGACGTGGATCTCTCCATCGCGGATGGGGAGTTCGTTGCTGTCATAGGCCGTTCTGGAGCTGGTAAATCCACGTTGATCAGGGCAATCAACAGAATGCATCCTATTTCCTCCGGTACTCTGACTGTCAATGGCACGGATGTGATGAGACTATCAGGAAAGGGGTTGAGAAGGCTTAGGCGAGGCATCGGAATGATCTTCCAGTCCTTCAATCTCGTCACGAGAACGACAGTGATACGCAATGTGCTGACTGCATTCGTGCCAGATCTGCCTCTCTGGAGACGTGTCCTAGGTATATTCCCGAGGAGCGCGAAGCTAAAGGCCCTGGAAGCCCTGGATAAGGTTGACATACTTGAGAAGGCATATTCGCGGGTCGATCAGCTTTCAGGAGGGCAGCAGCAGAGAGTCGCACTTGCCAGGACACTGGCACAGAATCCCTCGATCATATTGGCAGATGAGCCCGTCGCTGCCCTGGATCCGGTGACTGCAAAGGCCGTAATGGATGATTTCAGGAATATCAATAGGAACATGGGAATAACGGTTATCATCAACATACATCATGTAGAACTCGCCTTGGAGTATTGTGACAGGGTCATCGGCGTTCGCGCAGGAGAGATTGTCTTCGATGGTCCAGCATCCCTTGTTGACGAATCCGTACTTGCCTCGATCTATGGAGATGCGAGCTATGAAACCGTATGACCATATCCTTCATCCTAGATCCTATACGCTGGCTAACGGCAAGGTCGTCGTCGAGAAACGCTCCAAGGTTCCTCTTGTCATCATCATTCTCGTGATTGCAACGGTCGTTTCCGGGAAGATCACAGGTTTCAGGCTCTCGACGCTCCTGAAGAGGATCGACTACTTCTTCGTCATGCTCTTCGATATGTTCCCTCCTGATATCGCATATATGTCACAGGTATGGACGCCGCTCTGGGATACGATAAAGATGAGCTTGCTTGGCTCTGCGATCGGGGCGCTTCTATGTATTCCCTTCTCTGTTATCTCCAGTGAGAATCTTATCAGGCATAAGGCGGTGACGGCATTCTTCAAGTTCTTCTTTTCTGTCGTCAGAACGCTTCCTACGCTTGTCGTCGCATTGATAGCCACCTATGTCTTCGGCCTTGGCACGCTTGCTGGAACCGTTGCCATTGCAGTCTTCACCTTCGCCTACTGCGGCAAGATCCTCTATGAGCAGATCGAGACCGTTGATATGGGATCGCATGAGGCATTAGCGGCGCTTGGCATGGGAAGGCTTAGCTCGATACGTTATGCCATCTGGCCCCAGGTGCTTCCTTCGTTCCTGTCGACGGTGCTTTTCTGCTTTGAGGGCAACGTGCGTTATGCATCGATTCTTGGATATGTAGGAGCCGGCGGTCTTGGGCTGATCCTCAACGAGAAGATAGGCTGGAGGGAGTATTCACGTGTCGGCATGATCCTGATAGCTCTCTTTGTGGCTGTTGTCGCAATCGAGTCCCTGAGTTCATTCTTAAGAAGCAAGCTTACGTAGGAGGATAGGATGGCTGAGATCAGGCTTACACCTGCAGAGACGCTCTCGAAAGAGCCGAAACGCTGGATAGCGACACTCATCGTCGCCTTTATTACCGTAATTCTCCTTTCTTGGTCTGGAAGCGCGCTCGAATCCAATTCGACGGGAGGCTCTGGGCTTGCTGTTGCAAAAGGCATAATCCTTGGCATCCTCCATCCCACGACATCGATTCTATTCACGATTCAGGCAAATGGCGTTCCTTACCTGCTGCTTGAGACGATGTGCATAGCATTCCTAGGGACACTCGTAGGTGCTGTCATCTCAGTTCCGTTTGCGTTCCTTGGCGCAGGGAATATCGTGCCGAAGCCGATTGCCCTGGTTTTCCGTGTCCTCGTGATGGCTATAAGGACGATTCCTTCGTTTGTGTATGGCCTGATGTTTATCATGGTCACTGGCCCCGGTGCATTCGCAGGTCTTCTGACGATGTCGGTATGTTCGATAGGGATGCTTTCCAAGATGTTTATCGAAACCATAGAGGATCTGGATAAGGGTATACTGGAGTCCCTTTCCGCAGCAGGTTGCGATACCTTTGACAAGATACGCTATGGTATAATCCCGCAGTTGATGCCATCATTCGCATCTACATTGATCTATCGCTTTGATATGAATCTTCGAGATGCGACCGTCCTAGGTATCGTAGGAGCCGGCGGTATCGGAGCGCCTCTTATCTTTGCCATGAACTCGTACAGGTGGAATGACGTTGGGGCTATCCTCCTGGGGCTTGTCATTCTTGTCCTCATCGTGGAATGGTTTTCTTCGAGGCTGCGAAACGCATTGATGCGAGGCTAGCATGGCAGAGATCTTCTTCACCAGTGACACGCATTCATATGTCTTCCCTACCGATTATATCTCAGGGGGGAAGAAGGATCTGGGGTATATCGCTGCGGCATCTCGGTTTACAGAGGGGGCTATTATCGTGGATGGCGGCGATGTCCTGCAGGGTTCTCCTCTCATCCGCTACGAGCTTGAGAATGGAATACGTCCATTTACGGCGGTGGAGGCGTTCAACAGGGCAGGGCTTTCCATCTACACGCCGGGAAATCATGACTTCGATTTCGGCTACGATACGTTCAAGGATCTCCTTACCTCCCTCAATGCGGATATCGTCGCATCTAACCTGATCGATGAGAGGGGAGAGCTTGGGGTAAGGAAGTTCGTTATAAAGGATACGCCAGATGGCCTGCGGCTTCTCTTCGTCGGTGTCATCACGGACTATGTGAATGTCTGGGAGAAGAAGGAGAATCTGGAAGGGCTGAGGATCATCGACTCAGTGCTTGCGGCTAAGGAGGCCTTGGAGGAAGGTAGGAAGTCATCTCCGGATTTTACGATCTGCATCTATCATGGCGGATTTGATGACGAGGATGGAGAGATAAGGGAGAACAGGGGCAAGGAACTTGCAGAGCTTGGCTTCGATGTTCTCCTAACAGCCCATCAGCATGCGGTTATAGAGCCAAGGAATATCGGGACAGCCCTTACGCTGCAGACAGGGGCGAAGGCGATGCACGTGGCACGCCTGGTATTGAATCGTGATAGGAGCATCGACGCAGAGATACTGGCAACTGATGCATCTCTCCCAGTAAGAGGATGCTTCCAGACGATGGATCAGATGATTGAGGAGAAGCTGATCCGGGCTTTGAAGGAACCTATCGGCAGGATTGATGGTATCCTTCAGGATAGCTCAAAGCTTGAGAGTGCGGTCCATGGCTCTTCCCTTGCGGATTTCTTCGGGGATATCCAGCTTGGCTTCTCTGGGGCTGATGTTTCTGCGGTATCTCTTTTCAATGATCCCGTATCCCTCGGTCCCGTGGTTACGCTAGGTAGCATTCTTGCCGCCTATCCCTTTGCGAATACGCTTCTAAAGCTACGGCTTACAGGAGCGATGCTGAAAGCCGCGATGGAGCGGAGCGCATCCTATCTTGAGGTAGAAGATGGCACGGTAATGATCAGCGATAGGTTCACGATCCCAAAGGAGGAACACTACAATTACGATTTCTATCGTGGCGTCTCCTACGCCTTTGATATCAGGAAGCCTCTAGGTCAGAGAGTCGTTCGACTGATGCTCGGAGATATCGACTTATTGGAGGAGCCTGACAAGGAACTGACACTTGTCCTCAATAGCTATAGGGCAACAGGTACAGGCGGATATGGGGTATACCGGGATGCAGAAGTCATTGAGCGCTATCGTCAGGATGTACAGGATCTCCTTATCGAGTACTTTAGGAAGGAAAAGGATATCAAGGTACCGGAAAGGACCGACTTCCAGCTCATCCTCTGATGATGATCGATAGGCTGAGAAGCCGCAGATTGCCTCCCGATCCTGATGGATATAGCATTATTCTCCTCTTTCCTTCTTGAACGTCGATGCCCATTGGGTATAGATATCAGCATTGTTGGATTTTGCTTATGAAGGGGAGTGTTGAAATGAAGAAACTTCTGAATGTTCTCGTATTGGTATCTGCCTTGCTTATGTTCTCCTCCGCGGTCTTCGCCTCTGGATCTGCGGAGAATGGTACCGTTCTTGCGGATATCCGTGAGAGGGGGAGGCTCATAGTCGGTACGGAGGCTCAGTACGCGCCGTATGAGTTCAGGGATCTGGATAATAATATCGTAGGCTGCGATATATTCATCGCAGAGCAGATCGCAGAGGACCTCGGCGTTGATCTTGAGATCGTGGATATGGCGTTTGATGGAATCATCCCAGCCATACAGTCTGGTCAGGTGGATATCGGCATCGCCGCGTTCACATCCACGCCGGAAAGGGAGGAAGTCGTTGATTTCTCCGCGGTCTATGAGGCTAGCCAGCAGTACCTTGTCGTGGCTGCAGGGAATGAGGATGTATATACTACGCCGGAGTCCCTTGCCGGCCTCAAGGTCGGTGCCCAGAGAGGCTCTATCCAGTCTGGGCTTGTCCGTGATGTCATCCCTGAGGCGGAGCTTTTTGAGCTTGGGAAGTACCCAGAGCTGGCCATTGAGGTGCAGAACGGCAATATCGCCGGCTTCGTGGTCGAGGGTGCAGTCGGAGAGTCGATGGTTTCCTCAAGCGAGGGAAAGCTTGCCATTGCGAATATCACGTTCGGAGACCAGCTGGCTACGGTCGGGAAGCAGGCAGTACTGCCGAAGAACAACCCCGATTTCCTCGCTGAGGTCAACAAGGTCATCGAAAGGATCGTGGCAGATGGCTCATATAAGAAGGCATATGATGAGGCCGTGGCGCTTCAGCAGGAGCTTGGATTCTGATTCATCTGCCGTGGGTGGTTCCCCATCGCTTAATTGATATCTAGTTAGGGATAATACGACCTTCGCGCTCCTTCCCTGGGATGTATATGCGCGAGGGTCATTTTATAAGACATGCCGTAAGAAAACCTGTCAGGCTCGTCCTGTAGGATGAATGCGGCGAAGTCCAAGACTCCCAAGATGTCATGGGCGGGCGTTCTTGTGGTGATTAGGTGAGCTTGCCTTGGAATGATGCAGCAGGAACGGATGCCTCCGTCCCTGCCGCGTTTCCTTCTTACCAGTCCTTTACGGAACCATCGAACGCCCTATGGGCTGCCATGCCTCCACGGTTGACTGAAGGATAGAGATCCTCCGCATCATCCGCGAGTTCAACTCCGATGCCCGGAGAATCCGGGATGATCAGGCAGCCATCCTTGAATCTGATGGGTTCCTTGACCATCCTGTCTTCCTGGCCCCCAAGGCAGAATCCTGGAAGTTCCTGTATGCCGAGATTCGGGATCGATGCACAGATCTGCAGGCAGGCTGCGGTCGAGACCGGGCCTAGGGGATTATGCGGGATGACCAGGACATCATGCGCCTCCGCCATCGCGGCGACCTTCTTCGCGGCGGTGATGCCTCCCATCGCGCATACATCAGGCCTGACGAATGAGACTGCGCCTGTCCTCATCAGCATCTCGAACTCCCTTACGCTGATGAACCGTTCCCCGGACGCGATAGGAATGGTTGTCTTTGCCGCGACCCGGGCCATCGTCTCATAGTTATCTGGCGGTACGGGATCCTCAAGCACCATCGGGCGATAACGCTCCGCTTCATGTGCGAACGCCATGGCCGTTGGGAGATCCATGCCACGATGAACCTCGAGTATGAGATCGAAATCCCAGCCGACTGCTTCCCGTACGATCCTTACCTTCTCCAGCTCTTCGGATATCCTGGAGGAGTAGAACTCGCCCTTGCCATCCTGAGAGCTGATAGGGCCGTTCACGAAGATCTTTGCAGCCGTGAACCCCATTTCCTTGAGCTTCGTGTAGCTGCTGATAAGGCTTTCCGTATCTGTCTCCTTCGACATCGGAGAGGCATATACACGGACCTTGTCCCTTGTCAGTCCTCCTAGAAGCTCATAGACCGGAACGCCGAGTTTCTTCCCTTTTATGTCCCAGAGCGCGATATCGATAGCGGAGATCGCGCTCATTATGACAGATCCCCTGAAGTACTGTGCCCTGTACAGGTTCTGGTTGATATCCTCTATCCTGGCAGGATCCTTGCCTATGAGCCAGGCGCACATCTCCTCCAGCGCAGAGGCCGTCGGCTTGAGGAACGTCCAGTTGCCGGCTTCGCCTAATCCTGTAATGCCTTCATCGGTTTCTATCTCCACGAAGAGATAGTGCTTCGCGTATCTGATTCTGTATCCGGTTATTCTCATATCAGGTTCCTTTTATCAGAAGCAGGGGAATACTGTCATCGTGTAGAAGATGTAGACGACAGCTATCAGGAGCGTGATGATCCAGCCGGACTTGAAGAGGCTCTTGAGATCGTATCCGCCCTGAGCCATGGCCACAGGTACTGCCGGCGTTGCCATCGGCGTAAGGAATGCCGTGAGGCTTCCTGCGGAGACCAGCACGATCAGACCAATGGGATTCGCTCCGATAGCCTGGCATGTCAGCAGGCAGATCGGCGTGAAGACCGCGATTACCGCCCTGTTGAGCATGAACTGCGTGATGATGAACGGCACGAGGAAGAACACCGCGCCGAGTACATAGCTGTTGGTGGTTCCTCCGACTGCGGATGCGACGAAGTTACCGACAACCTCGCCTGCTCCGGTCTGATTAAGGGCCGTGCCAAGCGTCAGCGATCCTACGTAAAGCAGCACCATATCCCATGCGATATCCTTCATGGCTGTCTTCGGGCTGAGGACGCCGGTGATTACCATCAGCAGGCCGCCTGCAAAGCAGATGAACCAGATATCGACCCCGATGTACTGCGCGAGGACGAGAAGGATCAGGGCTCCGAAGAAGATAAGCATCGATGCCATATCCTGGGCCTTTGTCAGCGTTCCTGCCTGCCCTTTCCTTGCCTCAGTAGGTACCTGGATGGGAACGACGGGTTCCTGAGGGCATACCTTGGGACCGACGAAGATAGCCCAGAGCGGGATCAGCAGGAGCATCGGCCACATGCCGATGAAGTAATCCATCGCGCTCATCGTGATATCGAAGCCATAGATCTCCAGGAATCCGGTACTCTGCGCGGCCTGCTGCACGGCTGTGGCAAGAGGAAGGATCCCGCATGTTCCGACGACAGTCACCATCGCAGGGAACATGGCACGTGAGCGGCTTACTCCCATCTTGTCGCAGAGCGATGCGATAAGCGGACAGATGATCGTGTAGCAGGCTACTGGGCTGGAGATGAAGTTCGCGAGCAGTACCGTAAGGGCGATGTATACGGCATAGGCCTTCGTGAACGATCCTCCGGCAAGGCGGATGACCTTATCGCAAAGCTTGCTGACGAAGCTGGATTTCTGGAATCCGTTTGCGATAAGCAGCATACCCACGAGCACGATGGTATTCGTATTCGCGAAACCTGAAAGGGCCGTTGCCGAATCTACGCATCCGGTGATGTAAAGAAGTCCCAGCGAACACATTGCCGTGACCCAGAGCGGAAGCTTGTTGAGAATGAAGCTGATCAACGTTGCGACGAATATCACAAGGCAGATGATCAATTGCGTATTCATGGTGTTCTCTCCTTTTAAACGTGAGAGAATCTACAATACATATCCCAGGTCGGTAGGGAGAATATTCAGGCTGATGATTCGCAGGAAGCCATGGATCTGATATGGATAATATCCTTATTATCGATAATCGCATTGCTTTCTGCTTATGGATATCAAGAACAGGCAGTCGTTACCGTTTTCATGGACGGCAAATATTCAGATATGATATCATCAGATATGCGCAAGGAAGCCTTCCCTGTAATCGTCCAGGATCCATCAGCCGGCATTAGGCTGACAGGTTATGTCCATAGGATACTGACATACCGCTATCACTGGCATGAGGATGAATATGAACTCGATATCCTTCTCAAGGGAAGGGCTATCTTCAGCGCAGGGGGAAGGCAGGTCGCTCTTTCTGCCGATGATGCGATCATCATCTCTCCCCTTACCGGGCATGGCTCGCTTTCTCTGGATAAGGATACCGTCGCCTTGGTGATCCGCTTCTCCGCAAGTGCCTTCTCCCATATCGCGGGAAAGGATGGGATACTCTGCTTCTCTCCCTCTGAAAGCGATGAGGCGACACGCTTCGGGGAACCGTTCATGAGGCTCAGGGCGGATGCCGCATCGATCATGCTTGCCGCGATCGGGAAGGATGCTCTTTCCGAAGCTGAGAGCAGGGCATATGCCAGGCTGCTGATCCTGTGCCTGCTGCGGTTCTTCCAGCCTGAGAAGCGTGATGAGGCACTTGCTTCGAGCGATGGTATCGACGTGGTTGCGGTTACGTCATTCCTGGAAGAGCATTATATGGAAAAGCTGTCCCTAGGTGATCTTGCTGATTTCTCTGGTTACAACCGCACATATCTGTCGACGTTCTTCAAGCAGCATACGGGGCTCAATTTCCATGATTATCTCACGCGTATCCGCTTCAAGCATGCTATGGAGGATCTGACCTATACGGAGAAGAACATGCTCTCCGTGGCCATTGACAACGGCTTTCCGGACGCAAAGAGCTTCTCATCCTTCTGCAGCCAGACCTTCCATGTCACCCCGGTCCAGTATAGGGAGCTTATAAGAGGCCATGAGAAGAGCGCGAATCTGTCGACACGAGTCCTGAAGGATCTTAATGAGGATGAGACAGTAAGGAAGCTCATGGCTTATAGCAGATATATCGTGTGATCTAAGGATCAGTCGGCAACTGTGATCATGCTCCCGTGCATATGCTCTTTTCTCCTTGAAGATATCCTGCCGTGCTGATGCTTCATGGGTTATCATCATGTCAGGAGGTCTAGATGGCGACGACTATCAGCAGGATCCGTGTCATATGCACGGCACCGGAGGGAATCAATCTCGCCGTCGTGAAGGTGGAGACCAATCAGCCCGGGCTCTATGGCCTTGGATGCGCGACGTTCTCCTATCGGTATCTTACAGTCAAGCATCTGATCGAGACGTATCTTGAGCCGCTTCTCAAGGGTAGGAGCGTTGAGGATATCGAGGAGCTATGGCAGCTCATGCATCAGAATGGCTACTGGCGCAACGGCCCCATCGAGAACAACGCGATATCTGGAATCGATATGGCCCTCTGGGATATCAAGGGAAAGATGGCAGGGATGCCCCTCTACCAGCTTCTTGGCGGTAAGGTCAGGGAGGCGGTTCCCGTGTATCGCCATGCCGACGGACGGGATATCGAGGAGCTTTGCGACAACATAAGGCGCTTCCAGGAGATGGGCATAGGTACGATCCGCTGCCAGTGCGGAGGCTATGGCGGGGAGGGCTATGGGATCACCCCGCCGACTGCACCCGATGGAGCGAGGCCCGGCGTATACCTCGATAGCCAGAAGTACATCAGGGATACTGTGAGGCTCTTCGAAGGCATCAGGACAAGGCTTGGCGATGAGATACAGCTGGTCCATGATGTCCATGAGAGGATAGCGCCGGCAGAGGCTGTCCAGCTTGCCTCTGAGCTGGATCCGTATCACCTGTTCTTCCTTGAGGACCCCGTACCGCTGGAGCAGCTTGGATGGCTCCGGAGGATCAGGGAACGCTCCTCGACTCCGATCGCTATAGGCGAGCTTTTCAACAATCCTGCGGAGTGGAGGACCCTCATCGCCGAGCGCCTTATAGATTTCATCCGGGTGCATATAAGCCAGATCGGCGGGATAACGCCCGCGCGGAAGCTGCAGGTATTCGCTGAGCAGTTCGGAGTGAGGACGGCATGGCATGGCCCTGGGGATATGTCGCCGGTTGCCCATGCCGCCAATGTCCATATCGACATGGCCGCTCCCAACTTCGGGATCCAGGAGTGGTCCGGGATAGAGCCTCCGAACTTCGTCATACAGAAACTTAGAAAGCAGGAAGGGGTACTCCTTGAGGTCTTCGATGGCCTGCCTGAGTTCAGGAACGGCTATGTATATCCCAATGACCGTCCGGGACTAGGGGTGGATATAGATGAGGAGAAGGCCCGAAGATACCCCTGTGTCGATGATGTGACTGTCTGGACCCAGACCAGGAGGAGGGATGGCTCCCTGCAGGTTCCTTGAAAAAACTGTCAAATGAGGTATCATTGATTTAAGAATCAATGAAAAATCTTCATTGATTTTAAAATCAGTAAGTGAGGGTATTATGTTCTATCACCGCCAAGAGGAGATTAGGGCCATACATGGATTCTTCTCAGCCAGGAAGCATGCTCTCCTTGTTTATGGCAAGAGGAGAGTGGGAAAGACCACGCTCATCCACAAGGCTCTGGAAGCATATGAAGGAAATGTCATTTATTTTCAATGCACTAGTGAAAGCTATGAAAGCAACTGCGTGCAATTAATAAGGGAAATAGAACTGGCGCTTGGGGGAGTATGGGGACGTTTTGATTCCTTTCACGATATCTTCCGTGCGCTTTCCGGGCTAGGTGTTCCTATCATTGTTGTCCTAGATGAATATAATGAGCTGAAGGACGCTTATGGCGGGGTGGAGACCGATTCGATGATGCAGAAGATCATCGATAGCCTTATGGGAACCTCGGTCCGCGTGATTCTTTCAGGTTCAGCTATCTCTGTAATGGCAGAGCTGTTAGATTCCTCTAATCCTCTTTTTGACAGGTTCCATGCCACATTGAAGATCAATGAGTTTGATTATCTTGAGTCATCATCATTCATCGAGTCCTGGAGCAACAGGGATAAGGCAGCGTGCTATTCGATATTCGGCGGGTCCCCGGCGGCTCTAGAGGATATAGAAGGATCCCTTTCCCTGGAGCAGAATATCAAGAAGCTGCTTGTCGATCCCAGAGGAAGCGTCCGGGCCCTTGTAGAGAACACGTTGATAAAGGAATTCAGCAAGATCGGTCCTGTATTGAGCATCCTTAGCCGTATAGGCAACGGGAAGAGGACATATGGAGAACTCAAGGAAGTATTCGATCAGAAGAACACGGGAAACCTGTCTCGCTGGATTTCGAAGATGGCTTCCAATGATATCATTGATAAGTCGTATCCGATAAATGAGAAGGATAACAACAGGCGCGTATTCTACACGATCAGTGATAATCTGTTCAGGTTTTATTTCACCTTTGTGTATCCTAATCGTTCAAGGATAGAAAGCGTTGGTGTTGATGCTGTCTATGACAGCCTGATCCGGCCGTCGCTCGATACATATATAAGCTATAGGTTCGAGGATATCGCGAAGGAATACTTCTCCCGTCTTGCGAAGGCAGGGAAGCTCGAAGGAATCATCGATATCGGAAGCTTCTGGTATAATGATAGCAAGAGCCATCGGAATGGTGAATTCGATGTGGTGCTTGAATTCGTCAACGGCTACGATGTATTCGAAGTAAAGTTCCTGAAGGGGAGTATGACTGAGGCTCTTGCAGCAGAAGAAGCCGATAAGATCCGGTCAATCCGGTCCTTCAGGGCCAGAAGGATAGGATTCGTTTCCATCGAAGGCTTTGACTTCTCATCATCCGAATATGTCCTTATTGATGGTGATATGCTATATGATGATCGCCTTTGCCAATTGGGTTGAAAGCCGTCGTGGAGGGATTAAATGGCAGATAGATCGCTTCAGGATAGCGTCATCGCATATATAGATGAGAGATATGGCGCTTGCCCTGTCCCCGCAGGCAGAGGTAAGTCCGTATTCCTCCATGAGGGCAATGGAAGGCGGTTTGCCATGCTGAAGGGTGATTCCCTTTCCGTCATGGCCCGTGATATCTATGCGCTCGATGAGCTTCTCCATCATGATGGGATATCCCTGGGGGAACAGCGAGGGAATTGGGTGTCGATCAGCCTTGATGGTACTGTCCCGTACGATGAGGTCATCGCCCTTGTGGATATGAGCCATGACGCCGCTGGCGGAAGGCGGAAGGAGGATATCCCCAGGGAGCCTAGGGAATGGCTGATACCTGCCAATCCGAAGGTCTATGATATCGTACACGCGTTCGATGATGGCGTTGATACGATAGCATGGAGGAGCCATCGTGGGATCAGGGCGCGCGATACGATCTTCATCTACGTCACCCTTCCCGTCGCCGCGATCCTCTTCAGCTGTGAGGTGCTTGAGACGGACGTGCCAAGAGGGGAGCGGAAGGTGATGATGATAAGGCTGCTCCGCCGTTATGATCCTACTGTCTTTACTCGTTCCATCCTTTACGATGAATACGGGATCTACTCGGTAAGGGGGCCTAGGGGCGTTCCCTATCGTCTGAGCTGCGCTCTGGAAGAGGCCTGACTTATATATTCAGCAGCAGTATGGCGGGGATTATGGCTGCGATGCTTATAAGGCTCCATCTGGATAGCCTCTCCTTGAAGACGGTGGCGCTTGCCGCCATGACGACCAGGATCGCTCCTACGCTGTATGTCGGATACGCGATATACGCGCTCACGCTTGAGAGCGACTTGAGCAGCAGGAGCGATGAGAGGTAGTTAGGGATACCCAGGCATAGCCCCAGAACCAGCTCCCTCCTTCCGATCCTTCCATGCCTTACGATGGTTATGATCAGGCATAGCAAGGAGGCGAATATGAAGGTCGATCCCATGAACCAGTCATCGAGGCTCCTCCTGCCGAATACCTCGAACACCTTGAGCATGCTGTCCACAAGGCCGTTGGACAGGAGGCCGAGAATCAGGAGGAAGAATGCAGGCTTCGTCCTCTCATTCCTGCCATTTCCCTGAGGGATATTCATCATCAGGAAGGCCGCAAGCACCAGGGTTAGCCCGATGATCCCTCTGATGGATGGCCTTTCACCGAAGCATATGATCGAGAGGCAGGTCGGCACCATGACGCCGAGCCTAGAGAACGCGGCCTGGAGCATCGCCCCGTTCCTTCGCACGTTGATCTGGTTCATGACCATTCCCTCGATATACAGCAGGCCGTTCGCCGCCGCGAAGGCGAGGCAGAGCGCCAGATCCGAATCGATGGCCGGGGCAGGCTGTCCCATGCGTGATGCGGCGAATGGGAAGAGGCATGAGAGATAGTTGATCGTCAGCATCCCGTACCTGTCGTACTCCCATCGTCCTCCGGCCTTCAGCACGATAGAGACCATCGCGCTGCAGAGAAGGGCCGCTATCAGATAAACCATATGCCATGCTCCTCTTCAGCGTCTTGCATCAGAGGTATTCTAGCCATTGATGGCATAGTCATCAATCAACAGGCTATCGTAGCTCATTCCTTAGGAAATCTATGAAGCTCCCTGTGACTGGGGAGAATACCTGATCCTTCTTCCAGCATAGGACGCTTCCTGTCACCAGCGGAGGTTCCATCGGTATGAATCTTAATCCTTCATGTTCCGAGAAGAGATCGAAGCCTATGCCTATCCCGATTCCCGACTGCACCAATACCGCGACATTGCGGCCGAGGTTGTAGCGTACCGGTATATCGAGGGAGCGTAGGGACTTGCCGAACCAGCTTTCAAGGGAGTTCCGTACCTCGTTCCTCAGGGGAATCATCAGGCTGCATCCCCCAAGGTCCGCAGGAGTGACGGACTCACTCCTTGCAAGCTCCAAGTCATCTCGCACTATAGCTCCCCATCGTTCCTTTCCTCTGAGGTGGAGCGTGTCGAACCTGGAGGTATCTACAGGCTCTGTCATGAGGCCTATGTCTATGACGCCCTTCTCTATGCCTTCCTTGATGCCATCGACATTCATCGTCCGCATGATGTAATCAACATGGGGATGGATCATCCTAAAACGCCGCATCATCGCCGCGAGTTCCTCCATGCTATGGGTTTCCGTGCATCCTAGCGATATCTCGCCGATGAGTTTCTTGTCATCTCGGTGCAGCATAGCCTTCGTGGTGCTGTCGGCAAGCGAGAGTATCTCCTCTGCCCGATGCTTGAGAAAGAGACCATCCTCTGTAAGCTTGATACGGTACTTGCCTCGTTTGAAGAGCTTTGTTCCCAGCTCCTCCTCAAGCTGCATGATCTGGCGTGATAACGTAGGCTGCGTGATATGGAGGATATCCGCGGCCCTCGTGATGTTCTCTTCCTCCGCGATCGTTAGGAAGTATCTCAATACCCTTAGTTCCATGTACCAATCATAGCATCATGATGCCTTTCAGGCATTGGATATCATTAATAATAAGTATTAGACATCGTTCGGAAGGGTGATTAGACTGTCCTATGGTCAGGAGAGAAGCCATGGTTAAGCAGACAGCAGGGCGCGATGCCCTTACGGGATTCGCGGATGAGTTCGCCCATCTCAATGATGACATACTCTTCGGAGAGGTGTGGTCTAGGGAAGGACAGCTCTCGTTGAAGATGAGGTCGATACTCACTGTTACAGTGCTTGTATCAAAGGGGCTGATCGATTCCTCCTTCCAGTACCATATGCAGACTGCGAAGAAGAACGGAGTGACGAAGGCCGAGATGGGGGAGATCCTTACCCATGTGGCGTTCTATGCCGGATGGCCCAACGCCTGGGCCGCGTTCAGGGTAGCGCTTGAGGTATACAAGGATGATGAGGGAAAGGATGGTGGCATGTTCGGCCTCGGGGAGCCGAATGATGCTTATGCCCGGTACTTCATCGGGAAATCCTATCTCAAGCCCCTTACGGATCCGAAGGAGACGGTGTTCATGGCGAATGTCACCTTCGAGCCAGGATGCCGCAACAACTGGCATATCCACCACTCTGATAAAGGCGGCGGACAGATTCTTCTCTGTACTTCCGGAAGAGGATGGTATCAGGAATGGGGGAAGGAGGCTGTCGTGCTTCATCCTGGCGATGTGATCACCATTCCACGGGAGGTGAAGCACTGGCATGGGGCGGCAAAGGATAGCTGGTTCAGCCATATCGCTATCGAGGTTCCGGGAGAGAACACCCATAATGAATGGTGCGAACAGGTGCCAGATGATCTCTATGGGGAGCTTGGCCGCTGAGGAAGATCACTGATACCTGAGCCATTTACGATATATGATCATTTTATCCATGCAGAGGCCTGATCATGGAGACTTCTGGCCCTGAGTGAGTTAGATTATCATCATGGAAAAGTACTACGAGCTTCTGAGGGGAACCTCCTTGATCCTTTCCCACTCGCTTACCATGTATATCCTTTCGGATCCTAGCCCGCGCGTGAGGCATCCGCTGCGCTTCTGGCTTGTGATTTCGGCGGTGCTTGAGCTTTTCGTGTTACTGCTGCTCTTCCCCCTCGGAAAGACCTCCGTCGTTAGCGGTTTGATGTATTTCATCTTACTCTTCGCTTACTGCTTTGCCTTGCCATATGCCTCCTCGGGGCCGATACTGCGCAATCTCTTCATATTCCTGATGTACGCGACCTACTTCATGCTTGCCGCCAGCGTGAGCAATCTCATTTCGGACGCGTACTTCAATGGCAGCGAGATCTCCATATGGGTGATACGTACCATGATATCCGCCCTCTTCATCATCCTGCTGGCATGGAAGCTGAAGGCGGTGTTCAAGAAGGCAACTGACGGAATCGAGGAAGGATGGGGAACGCTCTTCGTCTTTTCCCTCGTGTCATGCCTTTCCGTATCTGGTATGGCTTTTGCCGTGTACCTCTACATGCCGCTTGGGGCTCACGCCATGATCCTTGCCGTGTCATCTATCTTTGTCACGGCTGCATTCGCGGTGGTGATCAGGATGATAGGTCTCCTCAATGAGAAGGGAGAGATGCGCCTTCTGCGCAGCCAGCATAGGATCCTCGAGCATGAGCTTGAGGCTGAGGATGAGTTCGTCGAGACCGCGCGGCGCTACCGTCATGACTTCAGGCATCATGTGGCCCTCATGCGTGAGTATGCGGAGGCCGGTGACATGGATGCGATGAGAAGGTATCTTGCGGAAGCCGATGCTGACATAGAGAGGACGAAGATGCCTGCATGGTGCCAGAACAAGGTCGTTGATTCGCTGATAAGGATCAGCGCAAGGCGATGCGCCGCCGCTGGTATCAGCTGCTCGTTCTCCGCGGATGTCCCTGAGGATCTGCCTTTATCCGGACCTGAGCTTGTGGCGCTCTTCGGCAATCTCCTGGAAAACGCCGTGGATGGTGCCTCTAAGGCGTCTGAGCCATCACTCAGGCTTGATGCTGATATCCGCAACGGTGTCTTCTTCATCGAGATCCGCAACAGCATGAGTGGTGATATCATATGGAACGATAACCTTCCTGTCTCTATTAAGGAGGGAGGAGGCATAGGGCTCAGGAGTGTCAGGAATGTGGTGACGAATCATCATGGCATGATGCGCTGCTTCCAGGATGGCGGCAGCTTCATCGTTCAGATCAGGATACCGCTATAATGAAGCAGGAGGTGTTCATATGGAATTCAAGGAAATAATAAGGAATAGGTATTCATGCAGGAAGTTCGATGGCCGGCAGGTTCCGGCGGAAGCCCTTGCTGCCGTGCTTGAGGCTGGTCGCCTTGCTCCTACTGCAAAGAACCTGCAGGAGCAGAGGATCTACGTGATCCAGTCCGAGGAGGGGCTGAGGAAGGTCGATGGCATTACCCCATGCCGCTATGGCGCTCCCGTGGTGATAGCCGTTGCCTTCGATAAGTCCAATGTCTTCATCTATCCTGGGGACAGGCGCGACTCCGGCGCGGAGGACGCATCGATCGTGGCGACCCATATGATGCTCGCGGCATCCGATGAAGGGCTGGACAGCTGCTGGATCAACTTCTTCGATCCCGATAAGGCCCATGCGGCCCTTGGATTACCTGATAACGAGGAGATCCTCATGTTCCTTGATCTCGGATATGCCGCTGAGAAGCATGAGGCAGCGCCGAAGAAGAGGAAGGATCTCTCAGAGACCGTGAGCTACCTCTGAGCGGAGACGGCCATGGATTTCACCCTTACGCTGGTCAGGCATGGGGAGAGCGAGGCTAATGTGCGTCATATGCTCTCGGGCTGGCTTGATGTCGATCTTACGGAACGAGGTATCGAGGAGCTGGAAGAACTGCGGGAGCGCGTTGATTACCCCGCGAGCGACGCGTATTACTCCTCTCCCTTGAAGCGGTGCGTCGAGACCTGCCGCATCCTATTTCCTGATAAGGCTCCCGTGATAAGCGACGCGTTCAAGGAGGTTGCCTTCCATTCCATGGAGGGCTGGATCCTCTCCAGCAAGGCCGAGATAGACGCGTACTTCGAGTCATGGGTACGCGATGAGCCTTATCTTGATGAGGAGACGATCAGTGATGTGATGGAGCGCGCGAGGCCTGCCGTCATGGATGTCGTAAGCTCCTGCGAGAAGGAGGGGAAGCGCTCGGCGACGATCGTGATGCACTCTGGCATCATGCGTTCCGCCATCATAGCCCTCTTCGCCCTTGATAGAAGAACGTTCCTGGAGATGAGCGTTCCGAACGGGCTGGGATACGTCATCACGTTCTCAGATCTCTCTCCTCTTTCCTGGCGCACTCTCGAGCGCAGGATATAATGGCTATATGTATGAATTGACCCAGGCCGTTGGCCACAGCTACTACATAGAGAGCCCAGCGAAGATCGGGCTTGTCAGGACGGGAGAGGATGAGGTCGTACTCATCGATAGCGGCAGCGACAAGGACGCGGGGCGCAAGGTATGCCAGATCCTGGATGCGAATAAGTGGAAGCTCAAGGCGATCTACAATACCCATTCCAATGCAGATCACATCGGTGGTAACAGGTATCTGCAGAGGCAGACGGGATGCCGCGTATTCGCTCCGGGAATCGAGTGCGGCTTCACGCGCTATCCTGTGCTTGAGCCCTCCTTCCTCTTCGGCGGCTTTCCTCCTGAGGATCTCAGGCATAAGTTCCTCATGGCAGAGGAGAGCGATGCAGAGGAGCTATCTGAGGATGTGCTTCCGGAGGGCTGGGAGATCATTCCCCTTCCTGGGCACTTCTTCAGCATGGCCGGCTTCCGCACTCCCGATGACGTGGTGTATCTTGCGGACTGCCTTTCCAGCCGTGAGACGCTCGATAAGTATGGCGTGACGTTCATCTACGATGTCGCCTCCTACATGGAGACGCTTGAGCGTGTCCGCGCGATGAGCGCGAGGCTCTTCATCCCATCCCATGCCGCCGCCACCGAGGATATCGTGCCGCTTGCCGAATACAACATGCGGAAGGTCGAGGAGGTCGCTGACCGTATCTGCTCAGCGTGCAGGGAGCCCTTGTCCTCTGATGAGGTGATAGAGCGCGTCTTCCGCGATTACGGGCTGCAGATGACGATGCAGCAGTATGTGCTTGTCGGCAGTACCGTGCGCTCATATCTCTCCTGGCTCAGGAATACCGGCAGGATCGGGATCAGCGCTGAAGGGAATATGATACGATGGTATGCGATATAATATTCCTATTAGAGAATCGTATTACTGTTTGATAGTATGTATCGTCCCTTTCCGGCTTTCTTGATGATTCCCTTGTCTGTGAGCTTCCTAAGTACGCGCTGCAGCTGCCGTCGGCTGCAGCGGAGCATGTATGTCGCGTCCTCGACCCCGTCAAGCGCGCCATCATTGCTGAAGTCCTTGAGATAGCTGATCACGCGCTCTTCCACGGTTTCTGACACGCCTTCAGTGAAGGCAATCCTCATGAACTTATCCGAGAGGGAGCGGAGGATCGCGTGGAGGAAGCGGCTATCGTTCCAGAACCTCTCCCGGCAGTAGCCCAGCGGCAGCGCCACGGCCGTTACCGTCTCCCGTGCCTCCACGAAGAAGGCCGTGCTGGCGCCTGCGGTGAATTCGAGATCCCCGATGATCTCAGGCG
>CASFZR010000032.1 GCA_949299185.1 uncultured Spirochaetales bacterium | reverse complement strand
AAGAACATTCAACTGGGAATGCATTATGATTTCATTGAAACAGAAGGAATTATGAGAATTTCAGTATTTTTACATAGTTAATAGAATAGAGTTCAGGTTCCTCACTTGAATTTTGGATTTTCCTCAACTTCATTTTGGATTTTACTCAGGCTGACTATCCATGATCATTCTCTGGCATCACTCCAGAAGGCAAAGAAAAAGAGCAGGGGTGTACCCTGCTCGGATCCTGATGGTGTGATCTCAGAACTTCTCTGCCTTATCTATATCCAGTACGAAGACGACACATCCTCCTGCAGGAACCTCCACCATGTTGGATCCCGTGTGGGAGAATATGCGCATATCGGCGCCGGTGACCGGGCTGAGCTGCATCCTGTGTCCTGCGAACTTCTTGAGCGTATCGATAACCGATTCTACCTTCTCATCTTCCGTTCCGATGAGAAGCGTGGTGTTCTTTGCCTTCAGGAAGCCTCCCGTAGTCGAGAGCTTGGTTACGAAGAACCCTTGGCTGTTAAGCTCCTGTACTGTATCGGCCTCGTCCGCCGACTGTATTATTGCTAGGATAAGCTTCATCTTCACTCCTTTTTCACGAATATTTTACCATAGCGATGCCTCAGAGGCAAACCTTACGGGAATTATATTCGTAATATTCAATAATGTAAGTAATTGTATTAATATTATTCCACTTGTTGCCATTCCTTCGTGCTTGACTTGGGGGATGCGTGGCCCATCATCATCCTATGGGCGCATCAGGAATAGCATCGATGCTTGAAAAGCTTGGCTCGTCCCTTAAGGCCTTGGTTATCAAGGAGAAGGATAAGGGGCGGGTAAAACCATCGTTCCCCGTTCGTCGCATGATTGCAGCATCTTCCCTTGTCGCTGTCCTGACCGGCTGCCTGATCCTGTCATTCCTGCTGCTCTCTCCTTATGGAGAACCGCCTATCCTTGACATAGGCAGCCTTGAAGCGGCTCTCCGGTCGATGGACGGTCGGGAATGGAAGGTGATCGATGCCGACAAGGAAGAGATGTCCCTGATGCTTTCCCTCCCCGCTGGCGTGATATGCACAGAGCAGGGAGATGGACAGGAACTGCTACTGCTCAATGGAGGGATGATGCTTTCCTTCATTCCCGCGGATGGGGCGATGGAATGTCTTTATGGAATGAAGAGGCTACGCCTTTCTCCTTATCTTGATGATAGGGGAGACGTAGCCTCATTCCATCTGACCGACGGGGAGCTGTCAGCGACCTTCATTCTTCTTCAGTGAAGCCTCGATGAATGACAGGAACGTCGGATGCGGCCTGTTCGGACGTGACTTGAATTCCGGATGGAACTGAACCCCGAGGTAGAACGGATGTCCCGGAATCTCAACAGCCTCGACCAGATGGTTATCCGGGCTTGTCCCTGCTATCCTCATGCCATTCTCCTCGAAATCATGACGGTACTCATTATTGAACTCGTATCTGTGCCTGTGGCGCTCTGATATCGAATCGGTACCGTATATGCTCTCCATCATCGAGCCGCCGCGTATCGAGCATGGATATGCTCCCAGCCTCATCGTTCCGCCTTTGGGAATCTCTCCCTGCTGGTCCGGCATCAGCGCTATTACCGGGTGCTTCGTATCAGGAGAGAACTCCGCCGAATCAGCATCCGTCCATCCGAGTACGGAGCGGGCGAAGGCTATCACGGCTATCTGCATGCCAAGGCAGATGCCGAGGTAGGGAATGCTGTTCTCCCTGGCGTAGGTCGCGGCCTTCACCATCCCCTCTATGCCTCTGGAGCCGAATCCTCCGGGGACGAGTATGCCATCGACGTCCTTTACGTCTTCTTCCCTGAATGTCTCGGAATCGACCCAGCGGATATCAACGGTGGCCTGATGAGCCCATCCGGCGTGCCTGAGGGCCTCATTCACCGATAGATATGCGTCATGCAGCTCAGTATACTTGCCTACCATCGCGATCCTGACGCTTCTGGTACAATGCTCCGCGCGGTAGAGCATCGCCTTCCATTCGGTCATGTCGGATTCATGTCCACCAAGGCCCATCATCCGCACGACGATGTCATCGATTCCTTCCTTCTGCAGCATCATCGGGGCCTCATACAGGATAGGCACGGTACTGTTCTCTATGACACATTCACGGCTGACGTTGCAGAACAGCGCGATCTTAGCCTTTACCGATTCCTCGATCGGCTCATCTGATCTGCATACGATGATATCAGGGAAGATCCCGGCTCCCATCAGCTCCTTCACCGAGTGCTGCGTAGGCTTCGACTTATGCTCTCCCGATGATCTGATATACGGCACGAGTGTCACGTGGATGAAGAGGCAGTCCTCCCTTGCCGTCTCATGGCTTATCTGCCTGATTGCCTCCAGGAATGGCTGTGATTCGATGTCTCCGATGGTGCCTCCTATCTCTGTGATCACCACATCGGCCCCGGTCTTATCGCCAAGGGCATATATGAAGGACTTTATCTCATTCGTGACATGTGGGATTATCTGCACCGTCGATCCCAGATACTCCCCGTTCCTTTCCTTCTGCAGAACGTTCCAGAACGTCTTTCCCGACGTGAGGTTGGAGAACTTGTTGAGATTCTCATCTATGAAGCGCTCGTAATGACCTAGATCGAGGTCGGTTTCCGCTCCATCGTCCGTGACATATACCTCGCCATGCTGCAGCGGGCTCATCGTACCAGGATCCACGTTCATATATGGATCCAGCTTCTGTGCCGCGACCTTTATGCCGCGGCTCTTGAGGAGCCTTCCGAGGCTCGCCGCCGTAATGCCCTTTCCCAGTCCGGATACCACGCCTCCGGTTACGAATATATGCTTAGACATCGCTTTCCTCCCTGAGTATCATGGCTGCGGCCTGGCGCAGCGTGATCCTCATATCCATGGCCATCTTCTCTATCTCCCTGTGTCCCTGCTCCTCGCTCATTCCCCGTCTGAGCGATAGCAGGCACTTCGCCTTGCTCTCTAACCTCATGTCCTCTATGCGCCGTTCGAGCCTCTTTATCCTTGCATCGGCAAGCATCAGCCTCTGCCTTATCGATAGCGCTAGATGCAGGGCCTGGATGAATACCGGACGTATTATCGGCTTCTCGACCGTGATGACGCCTGCCTTCTGCAGCTCATCGCCGATCATCACCATGTCCTCCGAACGGATGAGCATCACCACCTGTATCGATGTCTCACTCTGTATCATCCTTGCCAGCTCAATCCCTGATTCATCGGAGAGGGGATAGTTTATGACGACCTCATCCCACTCCTCGTCAAGCACGCGCTGCCGTGCCTGCGCGCCTGATGGAGCGGGGTAGGGAACTCCTCCTGCTTCCTTGATCAATGACTCTATGCTGGCGAGGCTCCTTTCCCCGCCGGAGACGGCAAGTACCCTCATCTTACGTCACCAGGAATTCCATGTCCCTTGCCGTGACCTTCGGATAGCCAGAGGACGACGCGCTCTCCCAGTCCGCTTGCTTCGCGGATATGAAGCAGGAGACAAGATGCTCTGGCAGGATAGATCGGATGAAATCAGAGTCCTTTGCCCTCTCGATTGCCTCATGCAGGTTCTCCGGAAGCCTCTCGCCTTCCTTTATCTCTGAGAGCCTCAGCTTCCTCTCTATTCCATCCTCGGCCGCTGCCGAGAGCAGGAGCAGCGCAAGGTATGGGTTGCATGAGGGATCTGCGGAGCGTACCTCTATGCGCTTGGCGCTTTCCGCCTTGACCTCAGGCATCCTCAGAAGCAGTCCTCTGTTGCCTGTTCCCCAGCTGATCGAGCTTGGGGCCTCGAAGAGCCCGAACCTGTCATATGAGTTTGCTACCGGATTCAGGAACAGCGTGATCTCCGGTATCCTAGCGAGTATGCCTGCCGCCATATGCTCCTTAAGCTCATCGAATGAGCCATCACGCTTCCTGCAGGAGAGGCTTATGTGCAATCCTGATCCTGACTGATCGAACAGTGGCTTGGGAAGGAACGATGCATAGAGCCCCGAGCGGGCGGCAAGCATCTTCGTCGCTGACTTGAACGTTATGAGCTGATCAGCCGCGTTCAGGAGAGGCTCAGGCCTGAATGTGATCTCGTTCTGCCCTGGCCCCTTCTCATGGTGGCTGGTATCGATGAAGATGCCCATTTCCTCGAGTATCAGCGAGATCTCGCGCCTGATGTTCTCTCCCTTATCCATCGGAGCGACGTCAAGGTATCCAGCCCTGTCCATCGGCTCAAGCGTCGGCTCGCCGCTGTCGTTGTTGCGGAAGAGGTAGAACTCGCACTCCGTTCCGGCAAGCATCGAGAGCCCTCTCTTCCGCAGCCTAGCCTCCTCATTTCGCAGGAGGTATCTCGCATCGCCTTCGAACGGGGTCAGGTCCGGATGGCGGATCGAGCAGTAGAGCCTTATGACGCTTCCATGATCCACGGGACGCCATGGCAGCGGCATCAGAGTCTCAGGATCTGGGAATAGCAGCAGGTCCGAGTCCTCGATATTCAGGAAGCCGCGTATCGCGGAGGCATCGAACCTCACCCCTTCCTCAAAGGCCTTCTCCAGCATCGATGCTGATATCGAGACGTTCTTCAGCTGTCCGAATATATCGCAGAAGGCGAGGCGGACGAACCTCACGCCGTTCTCCTTGACGTATCCGAGTACATCGTTCTTATCGTAGCCTTCCATCATTCCTCCTATGAAAAGAGAAAAAGGCGCCATATCCTGACGCCTTTGTCACCCAGAGGATAATCCGGAATGGGACATGTTTTCAAGAATCAGGATACGAGGTTGACTATATTCGGCATCTTTGCTAATCATGGAATCGCAGCAAGGGTGTTGTAGCTGGGGTATGCTATAGCACCCTTAATTGCTTACCGGAGGAGATAATGGAGACTGTATCAGATTACTTCGGCTCGATGGTTTTCAACGATGACGTGATGAAGGAGCGCCTACCCAAGGATGTCTATAAGGCGCTCAGACGCACCGTCGATGAAGGCAAGGACCTCGATATAAACGTCGCGAACTCCGTCGCTAACGCCATGAAGAACTGGGCGCTCGAGAAGGGCTGCACGCACTATACGCACTGGTTCCAGCCGATGACCGGGATAACCGCTGAGAAGCATGAGGCCTTTATCTCCCCGGCCGCTGGCGGCAAGGTCCTGCTGGAGTTCTCCGGGAAGGAGCTTATAAAGGGAGAGCCGGATGCCTCATCGTTCCCATCAGGCGGCCTCAGGGCCACGTTCGAGGCTAGGGGATACACTGCCTGGGATCCGACGAGCTATGCCTTCATAAAGGACGAGACGCTATGCATACCTACGGCCTTCTGCTCATACTCCGGAGAGGTCCTCGATAAGAAGACCCCGCTTCTCAGAAGCATGGAGGCTATATCAGAAGAGGCCGTGAAGGTGCTTCATCTCTTCGGCAAGACCGATGTGAAGAGGGTGAATACGACCGTAGGGCCCGAGCAGGAGTATTTCCTCATAGACAAGAAGGACTTTGCCAGGCGTAAGGACCTCATATATACGGGCCGAACCCTCCTTGGAGCCCGCGCTCCGAAGGGCCAGGAGATGGAGGATCACTATTTCGGAGCCCTCAAGACCAGAGTCTCTGAATATATGCAGGATCTCGATAAGGAGCTTTGGAAGCTTGGCATATATGCTAAGACCTCCCATAACGAGGTCGCTCCATCTCAGCATGAGCTTGCACCGGTCTTCACGACTACGAATATCGCGGTGGATAACAACCAGCTCACGATGGAGATCATGAAGAAGGTCGCTGAGCGCCATGGCTTCGTGTGCCTGCTGCATGAGAAGCCCTTTGCCGGCGTCAACGGATCTGGAAAGCATAATAACTGGTCGCTCTCAACCGATAAGGGGCAGAACATACTCGATCCCGGTGATAATCCCAAGGATAATGCCCTGTTCCTGCTCTTCGTCGCGGCCGTTATCAAGGCGGTGGATGAGTACCAGGATCTGATACGCATGAGTGCCGCGTCTGCGGGAAACGATCACAGGCTCGGCGGCCATGAGGCTCCTCCGGCCATCGTCTCCATGTTCCTCGGTGATGAGCTGACGGAGATCTTCGATTCGATTGCCGAGGGAAAGTCCTCCAGCGGGAAGAGCAAGGAGGATATGAAGCTCGGCGTCCATGTGCTTCCTGTATTCCCCAAGGACACGACGGACCGTAACAGGACGAGCCCATTCGCCTTTACAGGCAATAAGTTCGAGTTCAGGATGCTGGGCTCATCGTTCTCCGTCGCGGGCCCGAATACCGTCATCAACACCGCGGTAGCGAAGGAGCTTAGGGAGTTCCATGCAATCCTCTCTGCAGCGGATGATTTCGATGCGGCTGTCTCCGATCTCATCAGAGATACCTACATCGAGCATAGGAGGATCGTGTTCAACGGCAACAACTACTCCTCCGAGTGGGTGGCTGAGGCGAAGAGGAGGGGGCTGATGAACCTCATCTCCGCGCCAGATGCCTACGACACCATGATATCTCCGAAGAATATCTCGCTCTTCGAGGAATTCGGCATCTACTCCTCGATCGAGCTTTATTCCCGCTATGAGATACTCAACGAGGAGTATTCCAAGACGATACATATCGAGGCTCTTACCCTGATCGATATGATCAACCGACAGGTGCTGCCTGCCGTCATGGAGTTCGCCACAGGCATAGCCCTCGGCCTTGAATCTAAGAAGAAGGTCCTTCCCGACATGGCCTTCGATGCCGAGACGGACAGGCTGGCGAAGGTTGAGTCCCTCGCGAGCGATCTTCACAGGGCCGTAAGGGAGCTTGAGAAAGCCGTTGCCGTCGCCTCTGAGTATGAAGGCTCCTCGCTTGCCCATTTCTCACGCAATGAGATCCTTCCCGCGATGGAGGAGGTGAGGAGAAGCGCTGATGAGCTTGAGCTTATAGTAGGGCAGAAGAGCTGGCCGTATCCGACATACGGCGAGATGCTGTTCTATATCGACTGAATCCAAGGTCGCCGTAAGGCGGCCTTCTTCATGATATAATCGATCCATGATCACGATACATGATGACAGGATTTCGCTTACGGCAGATGAGAATGACGGGCTTACCGTCGTATCCCTGAAGTACAAAGGCATAGAGACGATCGAGGCCGACGAGGAGCGGATCAGGAAGGGCGTTACATACGGCATCCCTATACTCTTTCCGACCCCTAACCGCATAAGCGGCGGCTGCTACACATTCAATGGCCGTACGATCGAAGGAGAGATGCACGGTACTCTCCGCCATGCCAGGTTCGGCATCATCTCCCATGCCGATGACTCCATAGAGGCTGAGATACCGTTCTCAGCCCTTGGTAGCCTCTTCCCCTATGATGGTCATTTCCATCTCCACCTCCATCTCTTGGGAGGAGCCGTGATCTGGGACTTCTCCATCCGGAATGAAGGTGAGGAACCTCTTGCCTTCGGCCTTGCCCTTCATCCGTTCTTCTGCAAGCAGGAAGGCATGAGATTCTCCTCGACGCTTGAGTATGAGATGGAGGCCAGCGAGGAGAAGCTCCCGTCAGGGCGGTGGACAAGGACCGATTATGGCCGTGAGAAGGATGTGTCAGGAATGGATATCGATACCGTGTTCTTCTCCGACAGCACCATCAGAAGCAGCCTTGTATCGGAAGCGTACTCGATAGAGATAACAGGAAGCGATGACTTCGATCATGTCGTCGTATTCACCTCTCCTGACAGATCCTTCATCTGCGTGGAGCCCCAGACCTGTTCCACCGATGCTCACAATATGTACGCCAAGGGCCTGAAGAAGGAATCAGGACTCATCATCGTTCCAGGAGAATCGAGGCATGAGCTATCTGTAAGGATGGCCTTCTGCGGCTAGGATGGGAAAGCTGGACGGACAAGGACAGATACTGGCCGAGCTGCTTCTGACATTCATGAAGATAGGCTTCTTCACATTCGGTGGCGGCTATGCGATGATCTCGGTCCTTGAGGATAATTGCGTTGATAAGAAGGGATGGATCACTCATGACGAGATGATGAACGTGACAGTCATCGCGGAGTCTACTCCCGGTCCGATAGCGATCAACTGCGCGACCTATGTAGGCTATCGTCAGGCAGGGCTGATCGGCGCGATAGTGGCGACGCTTGGAATCATCATCCCTTCATTCCTCGTGATATATATCATCTCGATGTTCCTCGATGACTTCCTTGAGATCGAGGTGATCGCCAACGCGTTCAATGGGATAAGGCTTGCTGTCGGTATCCTGATACTCGACGCGGCCTTCAATATGATCCGTAAGATGAAGCAAAGGGTCTTTCCCCGGATAGTGATGGTCTCATCCTTCGTGGCTATGCTTCTGATAGATATCCTCGCCTGGAATTTCTCTTCAATCAGCCTGATGCTCATAGCCGCAGCCATCAGCCTTGCTATCTTCGTCATAGACGAAGGAAGGATGGCGAGAAGATGATCTACCTCGATCTGCTCCTGGGATTCCTTCGCGTAGGCTGCTTCGCCTTCGGAGGCGCGTATGGTGCCATCCCCCTCATACGGGATGTGGTGTTATCATACGGCTGGCTTGATGATGAGGCGCTTGCATATATGATCGCTGTCAGTGAAAGTACCCCTGGGCCTATAATGGTGAATCTTGCGACGTATATAGGCAGCAGCCAGGCAGGGCTCCTAGGCGCGATACTTGCCACCACTGCTGTGGTTCTTCCATCATTCATCGTAATCCTGCTAATAACCTCCGCTCTGAGGACTGTATTGAAAAACAGTTACGTTCAGGCCGTGCTGAGAGGCTTGAAGCCCTGCATCATCGGCATAATCCTTGCAACAGGACTCTATATGACAGCAAGCAGCTGCATATCTGAAAACATGCTCGATATGAAGGCCGCCATCATCACCCTTATCCTTGCGCTCATAATGTGGGGAACTCGTCCGATTCTAAGGAAGAAGATCTCCCCGATAACACTGATCCTTATAGCCGCGATCCTAGGAGTGATAGCCTATTAACGATAATGCCCCAGCGGGGAGGCTGGGGCAAGGAATGAAGATAACTGATCTCATTCTGTTTGATCAGGAGGGGTTACCTCTGGATATAAACTGTCATCTGCAAGGATTTCCGCGAGGTTCCAGTCCTTATAGATTTCATTATCTTCTATCATCTTTAATAATCCTTCTTTTGATCTCTGCATATCAAAGTCTGTTCCGAATGTGTTTGTCTGTCTATCGTAATAAACCGTCTGATACATAGGACCCATTTCTGTGATTTGACTTGAAAGACTATTTATGATTTCTCCAATATTATCTACTCCAATCAAGCTTTTATATTTCTGGTAATCTTCTATGCTAATTTGTATAAGGCCATTGGCAACTGCTTTATAAGTAACGTATCCAGAAATCCTATCATCAGAATGGAATATTGCATTAATTGGAGAAAGAAGAGCATGACCTAAAGTATTCGTAGCTGCTGTTTCTCCAAATAGTATGTATGAATCTGTAGTTCCATCCCAGTTACCTGAATCTTCATTCAGTCTTATATCAGTACCGCTGGTAATGGCATAGTAATCTACTTTTATGCCTTCTCCCATGTCAAAATCATTGAATACCCTTATCTGATTATAATTAAAACTTACATTACCATCTTCGTCCGTATAGTATTCAATCTTGATTGAAAGTTTGCCATTTGGATCTTCGTAGACGTATTCATAACTATTTTCAGTAGTCTTTTTGACGTTCAGTTTTACAGATTCTCCGAATATGTTTGTGTCGTATGTATCTGTAGTAATCGTATTCTCATTCGAGAAGCCTATGATTGCAGGTGTTATCATTTTCTGCATCATATCAAGGCCTTCTTGTTGAGCTTCATCGTTATCAGATGTGCCTTCTCCTTCTTCTTGTATGGCTTTTGCTGTATATGTCACTGGAGATTCAGGGAAATTGAGTTCTATGCTCGTCGTTATGAATATCGGAGTAGGTGCTTCAAATGTCCCTTCTTCAGGAGGCGTTACCGGATCGTCTCCTCCTTCACCAGTTCCTGGATTCTCTTCTTCCCCTGGAGGTGTAACAGTACCACCGCCACCACCGCCTGTTGCGCCGCCACCATCTGCTTCATTGCCTGATCCTGTCACCGTTGTTGCTTCTTCATCGGCTATCGTGATGGTCGCGGTAGAGGACTCAGGGAGGTTGTTGATCGTTACATGTATGCTTGTCGTTGAGAGTACTCCATCGGTGATCGTTGCCTTGACTTCCGCTGTTGCATTGGCGCTCTCTGGGATATCTATCGATACTGGAACAGGATTGCCGTTTCCTGATGATACCTCAAGCCTTGCCGTGGTTTTTGCGGAGTAGGTGGTTGCGGAGAATGATGTACCGTCTATTGCTCCTTTGAACACGAACTCAATGCGTCCTGCGGTTATCTGCAGGGAGCCGGAGGTGTAGCCATTGAATGTGGCTATGGCCTTAATGGATGCTTCCTCTGCGGCCTTTGCCTGAGGGTATTCGTACTTTACGTCGATACCATCCTTGCCGGAGAAGGCATCCTTAAGGATCGTCTCTACGTTGATTCCGTTCTTCACGGCATCGATATCTTCCTGAGATGGCGCAGGTGTTCCTGTGCTGTTGCTGCATGAGGAGAATGCAAACAGAATCAGCGCGATTGAAAGCAATACGAGCGGTAGCTTCTTCATATGATGGATAACTCCTTGTTGGCAAAGAGTATACCCCCCCCCTGTTGATATAATCAATATCGCAATGGATGAAATAGGGCCACCTTCCGATGGCCCCGATGGATCAGCCCTCCTGGGAGAACTCTTCCTTTCCTGCTCCGCAAAGCGGGCATACCCAGTCAGCTGGTACGTCTTCCCACTTCGTTCCCGGTGCGATTCCGTTATCAGGATCGCCTGCTGCCTCGTCATAGACATAACCGCAGAGGTTGCATACATACTTCATGATAAAGCCTCCATTATCGATAATCGTTATCAATAAGATAGCCCCTATATAGCCATTAGTCAATGATATCTTATCCTTTCATGGGGTGACTCCTGTATGCTTGAAGGGGAAGGATATTGTAAGAATCCTCGGATTTAATTCAGTATAATATTATTAATCATAATGAATTGTTAACGGAATATTATGAATAATTACTTGTCTTTGCCTCTTTTTGTTGCAAGTCCGTCCGTTATAGGTGAGACTTTATGTATCAATGCAAAGGAGGTCATATGGACCTTAATGTTGGAGCATTAATCATAGTCGCCGGCTATCTCATCGGTATGCTGGTCATCGGATTCGTCGTTGGTAAGATCAACATAAAGACCAGCAAGGATTATATGATCGCAGGTCGCAGGATGGGGCTTTTCATGGTCGCCTTCTCGCTCTCTGCAAACAACATCGGAGGAGGCTCTACCACCGGACTGGCGGATAAGGCCTTCGGCTCATGGGGCATGAGCGCCATATGGTACGTTCTCGCCGCGTCTATTGCCATGATCCCTCTGGCCTACTTCGCCCCGCGTATCCGCAAGACGATGGCCGTAACGATCCCTGAGGTCATAGGAAGGAGATTCGGAAAGGGTAGTTCCGTGTTCTCCGCCGTCCTTAACATCCTTGCCCTGTTCTGCCTTACCTCCAGCCAGGTAGCGGCTTCGGGCTCAGTCGTAGCGACCCTTACCGGTATCCCGATGAATGTCTGCCTCATCATCGCAGGTATCATAATCATCCTCTATACCACGCTCGGAGGAATGATCGCTGACCAGATCTCCGACCTCGTGCAGTTCCTTATCATCCTCGTAGGCCTTGCGATAGCGACGCCTATCGTCATAAGCGGATGCGGTGGCTGGGATGCGATCTCCGCACAGCTTCCGGGAGAGAAGCTTGATTTCGATAGCATCGGCTGGGTCGTGATCATCGGCTACATCTTCAATTACTTCTGCACCTTCCTCTCCGGTCCTGAGATGATCAGCCGCTTCGAGAGCGCGAAGGATGAGAAGACGGCTTTCCGCGCGTCCCTGCTCTCCGGTGTCCTGATGGCTGCCATGGCGGTATTCCCGACTCTTCTCGGCCTTGCTGCTTACGCCATGAAGGACAGTATCCCAGGCCTCACCGGAGCCACTGCCATGATGAGCGTCACCGAGCATTTCGCTCCTACGATCGTTACTGGAGTCGTATCCGCGGCCATCATCTCTGCCACGATGAGCAGCGCTGACTCGAACCTATTGTGCATGTCCACGATGTTCATGAACGACATCATGCTGCAGTACAGCGATAAGGCAAGGATGTTCGATGATAAGCAGACGATATTCTGGACAAGGTTCTGCAACGTCGTATTCTGCATCGTCGCCATGTTCATATCGCTATTCGGCATCAACATCGTCATGATGAACACCTTTGCCTTCGCCATCAGGTGCGCTGGCCCGTTCGCCGCATATGGCCTGGGGATGGTGGTCCCTAGGGCTACCAGGCACTCCGGAAGCATCTCTATCGTCACCGGCACGATCGGCGTCGTTTTCTGGCAGATCCTCTCCGGCGGAGACTTCTATCTGGGAGTGCTTCCCGTCGTATTCGGCTGCGCGGTAGGAGCGCTGACGTTCCTAATCGTGAATCTCATCGAGTGGAAGATGGGCGTAGAACCTGCTCCATCTGCCTTCCTTACCCCTGAGCAGGTGAGGAAGATCGAGGCTGAGGAGAGATAATCACATTGTCCACGATACTGAGGGGCTGGGCTTGATCCCGGCCCCTTTGCTATCATTCAGGGTAGGAGATTCGATATGCAGAAGAGAAAGCAGGATTGGTTCAAGGACCTCGTTATCTATCAGATATACCCACGCAGCTTCATGGATTCCAATGGCGATGGGATAGGAGACCTGAAGGGGATAATCAGCAGGCTTGATTACATAGCCTCCCTCGGGGTGAACGCCATCTGGCTCTCTCCGATCTATTCCTCCCCCTGCTTCGATAACGGCTATGATATCTCTGACTATCAGGGAATCAACCCGGATTACGGCACGTTCGAGGACTTCGAGGCCCTCCGCGATGGCTGCCACGAGCGCGGCATCGCCCTGATAATGGATCTCGTCGTCAACCATACCTCCCATCTTCACCCATGGTTCCTCGCGTCCAAGGCTTCCAGGGAAGGAAAGTACAGCGATTACTATATCTGGCATGATCCCGTGGATGGCCATGAGCCCAATAACTGGGCCGGCTCATTCGGCGGCAGCGCCTGGGAGTGGGTAGAGGAGAGGGGGCAGTACTATCTCCATCTGTTCTCCAAGGAACAGCCGGATCTGAACTGGAAGTGCGATGCGCTCAAGGAAGATATCATAGCGATGATCAGATGGTGGGGAGACAGGGGCGTCGATGGCTTCCGCGTCGATGCCATAAGCTATCTGGAGAAGGCTCCGGGCTTCCAGGATTCTCCGCTCCCTCCGCTCTCTACAGGCTTCTCCCTTGCCATGGATATCTGCAGCAACCTTCCGGGTACGCATAAGATACTCAATGAGCTGAGCAACAGGGTGTTCCAGCCTTATTCGATGATGACGGTTGGCGAGGTGAACTGCCGTACGCTGCAGGATTACCATGACTACGCCAGCCACTCACGCCATGAGTTCGATATGTGCATACCATTCGTGCCTCCCGTGGTGGAGATAGCGACCTGGTCACCGCTTGCCATGAAGCGGAAGATCATAGAGACATATGAGGTGCTGAAGGAGGATGGCTGGTGGGCCAGGTTCCTCAGCAACCACGATAAGCCGCGGCAGGTATCCCTCTATGGTGATGACAAGAAGTACCGCGCGCGCTCTGCGAAGATGCTCTGTGCCATCATGCACATGCTTCCTGGCACGCCGTATGTCTATCAGGGAGAGGAGATCGGCATGGCGGACGTCTCATATGATTCGATAGATGACTATGATGATATCGACACGCGCAATTTCTATGCTGAGAAGATAGCTACCGGCTCGTCACCGGAGGAAGCGCTCGCCGAGGCCCGCCTGATCAGCCGCGATAACGCCCGTAGCCCGATGCAGTGGGACGACTCTGCCAATGCCGGCTTCTCGTCCGGACATCCGTGGCTCGGCGTCAATCCCGATTACACGGAATGGAACGTGAGGAAGGAGGAAGGTGATGCCTCTTCCGTCCTCTCCTTCTATAAGGCCATGATAGCCCTCAGGCATGGTAGCGAGGCAATCCGCCGCGGCTCGCTCTCATTCGATCTTCCCGATGATCCTGTGCTGTATGCCTTCGAGAGGACGCTTGGCGATGAATCCTATTACCTTGTGGCGAACTTCTCCGATAAGGAGACGGCCCTTCCTCTCGATCTCTCAGGATATGGCAGAGTGGTGCTGTCTAATATGGAAAGGACCTCGATAGGGAAGGATGCTGTCCTCCAGCCATACGAGGCCCTGATACTCAAGAAGCGCTGAGGTACGGCGAAAGCCCGCCGTGCTTCACTCTATCGTGAGGAATGACCTGTAGCAGGCCTCTGCGCTCTCTATGTCCTTGATCGCAGTGATCTCCCAAGGAGCGTGCATGCTCATGACCGCCACTCCGCAGTCGATGACGTTCATGCCGTAGTATGCTGCGTACTTGGCGATCGTGCCGCCGCCGCCTATGTCCACCTTCGCCATCTCCGCCATCTGGAACCTTACCTTGTTCTCATCCATCTTCGCCCTGAGCTTCGCTATGAACTCAGCATTGGCGTCGGATGCTCCGCTCTTGCCCCTTGAGCCTGTGTACTTGTTGAACACCACGCCGCCGGAGAGGAATGAGGAGTTCTTCTTGTCGAAGAGCGAGGCGTTGAGAGGGTCATAGGCCGAGTTGACGTCGCTTGAGAGCATGTACGACTGGCTCATCATGCGCCTTAGCTTCAGCCCGTCATAGCCAGAGAGCCTTGAAAGTACCTCGGCCGCAGCATTCTCGAAGAACACGCTGTCCATGCCCGTGCTTCCGACCGACCCAATCTCCTCCTTATCCACAAGGAGGCAGCAGGAGGTGCGCTTCACGGCATCCTGCGAGAGCATTGCCATAAGCGAGGTGTATGCGCACACCCTGTCATCCTGACCATATGCCAGTACCATAGACCTGTCCAGACCCATCAGCTTCGCCTTGCCGGAAGGAACCGCCTCTATCTCGGCGGAGAGGAAGTCATCCTCCTCTATGCCATAGCGCTCGGAGAGCAGGGAGAGTATCGCCTTCTTGCCTTTCTCCTTGTCCTCTCCCTCCTCATCGGCAAGGCCTATCATGATATCCAGATCCTCCCCGGGAATCAGCTCCGAAGCGGTCTTCTTCATCTGTTCCTGGGCCATATGGGGAAGAAGGTCAGAGATGCAGAACGCTAGCTCGTCGTCCTCTCCAAGCTCTATGCGCACCTCCGTGCCATCCTTCTTTATCACGACGCCGTGGAGGGCGAGGGGAAGCGTCACCCACTGGTACTTCTTGATACCGCCATAGTAATGCGTATCGAGGTAGACGATGCCGTCGCTCTCGTATACGGGCTTCATCTTTATATCGAGCCTAGGGGAGTCTATGTGGGCCCCGAGTATGTTCATGCCCTTCTCTATGGGATCGGTACCGATGTTGAACAGCGCGATGGACTTGCCATGCTTGACGACATATACTCTATCGCCGGCCTTAAGGCTGTCCACTGTCTCTATATCCCTGTATCCGGCAGCCTCGGCCAGACGGATTATCTCCCTGACGCATTCCCTCTCTGTCTTTCCCTTGTCAAGGAATGACCTGTATCCTGAAATGAGATCGTTCATAGCTTTGTCTCCTTATCAGAAGATAGCGAGAAAACGGCGGGGTGTGAACACTTTATGAAATGCTGTACACTGTGTACATGAAGCAGAAGGGAAGAAGGCGACGTTTCCACAACATCTCGCTTAAGGAACAGATCAGGCGGCATCCGCGGATGTTCGCGCTCTACGTCCTCCTAAGGACCTCCGTCATCCTCGTCATGATCGCCCAGATACTTAATCGCGACTGGCAGAACGTCATGCTATGCTGCCTTGTCCTCTTCCTCTATACGATGCCCTCGTTCATAGAGAACAACTGGCATATAGATATCCCTGACACGCTTGAGGTCATCGTATATATATTCATCTATGCCGCTGAGATACTTGGGGAGATAAGGGCGTACTATATAAGCGTTCCCGGATGGGACACCGCTCTCCATACCGTTACCGGCTTCCTTGCCGCCGCGGTGGGCTTTTCCCTTGTTGATATTATCAACCGCAACGAGAATACCAAGCTGAACCTTGCTCCGCTGTATGTGGCTATCGGAGCGTTCACGTTCTCGATGACCATCGGCGTGATATGGGAGTTCTTCGAGTTCTTCATGGATATGTTCTTCCATCTTGACATGCAGAAGGATACCGTCGTCAACGCCATCTATTCCGTTACCCTCGACCCCGCGCGCTCCAACAAGGTCGTGGCTATAAAGGGGATAACCGATACCGTCGTCAACGGTGAGAGCCTTGGCCTGAACGGCTATCTGGATATCGGGCTGATAGACACGATGAAGGATCTCTTCGTCACGTTCATAGGAGCGACGGTATTCTCAATCATCGGCTTCATCTACCTGAAGAACAGGGGTACGGGGAAGTTTGCCAAGCGCTTCATCCCCACGATGATGAGCAAGGCCGGATCCGAAGACCCGGCCGATGGTTCAGATAAGTGACTTCAGGTCAGCGAGCGCTTCCTGGTCTATCACCTCCCAAGGGAAGGTGACATCGGGCCTTCCGAACGATCCCTGTCCTGCGGCCTTGTAGTAGATCGGCTTCCTGAGATCGAATCTCTCTATCATCGCGGCAGGACGCAGGTCATAGTGCCTTCCTATCCACTCTATGATCCTCTCCTCGCTCAGCCTTCCCGTTCCGAAGGTGTTAACCTCAAGGGATACTGGCTCTGCGACTCCTATCGCATAGGCCGCCTGAAGCTCACATTCCTCTGCCGCTCCTGAGGCCACGATCGTCTTCGCGATGTTCCTCAGCGCGAGGGACGCGGTCCTGTCCACCTTCGTGGCATCCTTTCCGGAGAACGCGCCGCCGCCATGATGGGCGTAGCCGCCATAGGTATCCACGATGATCTTGCGTCCGGTGAGGCCCGTATCGGCAGCTGGTCCGCCAAGGACGAACCTGCCGGTCGGATTGATGAAGAAATGCGTGTCCTTATCGAGCATCGCGGAGGGAAGCGAAGGAAGGATGACCTTATCCATAAGGTCCTTCCTCAGCGTCTCCATCGAAATATCAGGATCGTGCTGCGCTGAAAGTACGACCGCCTCGATCCTCACAGGCTTCCTGCCATCATATTCCACCGTCACCTGGCTCTTGCCATCGGGCCTCAGATAGGGGAGCATGCCGTTCTCCCTGACCTCGGTAAGCCTCATCGAGAGCTTCCTCGAAAGCACGGCGGCAAGCGGCATGTACTCATCGCCCTCTGCCGAGGCATAACCGAACATCATGCCCTGATCACCGGCGCCGAGGGTGGAGCTGTCGGCATATGAGCTGTCCACTCCCTGGGCTATATCCCCTGACTGCTCGTGGAGCGAGACCGTGATCGATGCGCTGTCATCGAAGCCGTACTCCGCCTTCGTGTAGCCTATCTCCCTGATCGTCCTTCTCGCCACCTCCTCATAGTCCACCTTAGCCTTCGTGGTGATCTCTCCCATGATATGCACGGCGCCCGGCTCTGTCGTTACCTCGCAGGCCGACCTTGAATACGGGTCCTGCCTCAGCAGCTCATCGAGGATCGCATCGGCAATCTGATCGCATACCTTGTCCGGATGTCCCTTGGTAACCGATTCAGAGGTGAATAATCTCTTCATATATACTCCTAATCAAAGCGGTGAGCCCGGATGGGTCTTCTGCCAGATGGCATCCGCAACGCCCTTCCAGTTGTCTGCCGCCTCGCAGCATTTTGCCGTAAGATCATCGACATCCTCCTTCGCGGAGAGATCCGTCGATTCAGCATCTGCACTGTGAACCATATCAGCAAGTGCGCCCTTGTTGTCAAGAAGCGGGCATGGCCTGAGGTAGTTGGGGCTGAATGGCTGATGCTTCGCGTACTCCGAGAAGAGCGGTCCCTGCAGCGCCTCTATCAACGAATGATCCTTGAGATTGGTGTCGGAATAATGGATGAAGGCGCAAGGCTCGGCATCGCCGTTCGCATTTACGTGGAAATAGTATCTTCCTCCGGCTATGCATCCGCTGACGTACTCTCCATCGTTCCAGAAATCCATCGTGAATATCGGCTTCGTCTTCCTGTATGCGCGGATCTTATCGTACATATAGGCCCTTTCATCTGCCTTGACCATGAGTGAGGTAGGCGAGCCTACGCCTATCGGCATATAGGTGAAGAACCAGGCGAACTTCGCTCCCTGATCGATCATCCAGTCGAAGTACTCCTCGCTGCCTATGACCTTGTAGTTCTCGTGGGTATAGCAGCAGGAGACGCCGAATGGAAGCTTATGATCCCTGAGTATCCTCATTGCCCTCTCGACCTGCTTATACGTTCCCTGTCCGCGCCTTGAGTCGGTCGCTTCCTCGAAGCCCTCCACCGATATAGCCGGTACGAAGTTCTTTACCCTGAGCATGTCCTCGGCGAACTTATCATCGATGAGGGTACCGTTCGTGAAGGCCATGAACTGGCTGTCCGGGTGTGCCTCGCATAGCCTGATGATGTCGGCCTTCCTGACAAGAGGCTCGCCTCCGGTATACAGGAACATCCTCGTTCCGACCTCGTTCGCCTGGTTGATCAGCGAGTCAAGGAACTCATAGCTGAGATTCAGATGATTGCCATACTCCGCGGCCCAGCAGCCTATGCAATGCAGGTTGCACGCGCTTGTAGGATCGATCAGTATCGTCCAGGGGATATTGCAGCCATACTTCTTCTTCGCTTCTGCCTTCCTTCTTCCCCCGAGTATCGTCGCGTTGATGATGAAGTTCTCAAAGGTCTTCTTCCTGACCTCCGGATCGATATCCGTCCAGAAGCTCCTTACGAGCTTATACCAGTTGCTGTCCTTGTCTCCAAGGACCTCGTGGATGAGCTTTCTCTGCTTCGCGACTGTACCTTCCTTCTCATCATACCTGTCTACCCATTCAAGCACCTTCGCGATCGCCTCGTCAGGATCCTTTCCATTTATGTAGCCCAGTACCGTCTTGAGGGCGAGGGCTTCCGCGTTTTCCTTAAGCGTATTCTTCATGGAATTCCTCCTAAGGCAGAAGATAATATCGCGAGAGGTGGAAATCATTAGACATTTTCAGGCAATCGCCTATCTGAGATGCCTCAGGCATTCCTCGCAGAGCCGTGTTATGCGGCATCTGAGATCGCTTACGAACACATCGGGCTTCTCCACGTTCGGTGACAGGAGCCAGCGGAAGATCGCGGCGAGAAGTCCATCAGAGGCAAGCACTATGAATTCGTCATTGCCACCATGGACTTCCAGCATATCCCTGATGTACTTCGATATCACAGGCAGCATGATATTCATCAGCGTGGCATATCCGGTAGAGAGCAGTATCGTCTTATAGAACAGCCTTTCCCTGTAGAAGTAGGAAGCGAGCATCTCCATGACCTCCCATCCCTGTTCCTCCTCAGGCGTGGTCTCGAGGTACTCCCTGAACTCGGTGTCGAGTATCCAGTTGATCAGGTCCGATTTCCCCGTGAAGTGGTAATAGAAGCTCTTTCTGTTCATGCCTGCTTCCTCTGCGATCATGGAAACCGAGACCTTCTCATATGGCATCTGTGCCAGAAGCTTCTTCATCGCTGATGCCAGTGTCCTCTTTGTCTGTTCCGCCTTTGCCATCTTGAATATCCTTTCTAATATCATACAACATTTTCTTCATCCTTCCAAAATAATCGCGGAGACGTTATGATGGGGGTGAAACCTATTCATCATACCGACTTAAGAGGAACTTATGAGAAAGACGATACTGATAATCACATTAGGGCTGCTCCTGGCGCTCTCCTCATGCGATAACACCACTTCCGGCGAGGTCGGCCTTCCTGACTGGATGTATTCGACAGAGGTAAAGACCGAGGCTGAGCTTAAGGACGCACTGAAGGGAACCTCCGAAGATAAGGAAATCATTGTCTCTGTCCCAGCCGGAACGACTATCGAGGTCAAGGATACGATCGATGTATCTGGAAAGAACGTCAAGCTTATCATCAGCGATAAGGCGGAGATCAAATCCACCAAGACGATCTTCCGCATTCCTTCTGGCAGCACGATGACGATAGAAGGGCAGGGAAAGCTTGATGCAGGCAGCCAGGCCATCATCAGCAATGCTGGCTCACTCACGATAAACGGAGGCTCATATACCACTACAGGCTCGGTCGTTGTGGATGGAAGCGGCTCCGTAACGGTATCTGAGTCCTCATCTGCTTCATTCACAGTCTCCTCAACCGGCACTGTATTCGGCTCTTCTGCGACGCTGAGCATCAAGGGCGGCACATACAATGTGAAGCTCTCTGCTGATCTCTGCGCTATCGGCTATATGGCTCAGCCTGTTGATGAGGATTCTAAGGAATACAAGGTCAAATGGAGCGATGCCAAGATCGTTGCGGATATCATAAACGGGCTGTCGCAGGAGAATTTCCAGACCGATATAAAGACGATTATCGACGCTGTTGCCGAAGCGCTTGGACAGGGAAATGATACTCCTGCTGGTGAAGGCGGTACTGAAACCGGTGGAACCGGCGAAGGAGAGAATGGAGGAAACACTCAGCCAGGAACGGATATTGGTACATCATCTGTTGCTACTCGTGAGTCCGCTGCCAATAATACGCTGGCGATTACCGGTGGTACCAATAACACGCCTTATACGCTGACCTTCGATGATTATACCCAAGGCTTCAAGGATCCGAAGTTCGCGACTGTAGTAAGCGGCACGGCTACGCTTGATATTAAGACAACTCTTAATTCTGACAGCACCATTGATTATGCTATTACCTGTTCAGATGTCACGGTTGAGATAGATGGGCACACCGTCGTGATCAACCTCGCTGAGTCGAAGGGAAAGGTAGAGGTTGGCCAGAGCGGAACGGATTTCCAGCTGTTGATAAAATACCCAACCGTTGGAGAGAACGCTACCCAACCGTTGGAGAGAACGCTCTTAAGGTTAAGTCTGACAATAGGGCTGAAAGTACGGTTGACTGGACTGTTATCATAGACGAGGAGCTGCTTGATCCGCAGTCCTCTGCATCAACAGGTAGCGGTTCTACTGGTAACTGATTTGATTGCTATACGTAATATAAGCTGAACACCGCGGGCCTTCCTGGCCCGCATTGTTCATCAAGGATTAATGTTAATCTTTCCATTACCCATCTGTCCGATATTGACCAGTGTTCAGGGGGGGGGTACCATTAAACCGTAATCGACGATTACGGGGGTAACTGATGAAGAAGATCATGATAGCGGCATTGCTGCTGCTCATATTGCTTGCGTTCGTATCATGCAATAACGACAACAAGTCATTGGATG
>CASFZR010000031.1 GCA_949299185.1 uncultured Spirochaetales bacterium | reverse complement strand
GGATTCATAGAGGCTAACAAGCTCATCGGTGCAGTCTAGGGATATGAAGCGTCCGCCTACGTATTCCTGCACATGGAGGGCATAGCCAGTCACCATATCCACGATATCCGCAAGGCTGAACATACCCTTCGGCGTGGAATCCTCCCTAGCAAGCTGGCCGAGGAGGAAGCAGGGGACGGTGGATGCGGAGTTGCGGCCGAAGCCTCTCATCTTCCTTTTCAGTGAGTTTGATATCCCCTCTGGAATCCTCATGCAGGCAAGAGAGAGGGTAAAATAGCCTTTAAGCCTATAGGAATCGTCAACGAGCAGATATGCTCGCGAATTGTGAGCCTTCTGATATGGAATGGCGCTTTCCCTTATGAATCTCTGTACATCAAGGTTCCTCTCAACGGAGAATTCTGATAATGCCTTCCTTGCCTCATCGTCTCCAATAGTAGAGATGAATGTTGGTAGCGTGAACACTCTCATTTATCTACTCCGTAGGCCTTTCTGAGCTTTTCACAATCCTCTTCCGTTATCGTGGTCATTTCCCTGAACTTCTTTTGGTATTCAGGGGTCTTTACCCGCCTGACTGATACTGAGCCTTCATCGATGGCCTTCTCAAGATTCTTGACGCCCCAGTCGGTGTTCACCTCGAATGTCCTGCTGAATGATTCCGTAGCCATCTCGTAACTCCTTAATGAGATTATCATGGGGAGGAAAGCTGTCGTCAATGGTCATAAGCGGCCATTTCATTTCCGGCTGCAAGCCCCTGTCCCTTCTATGCTTTTGTGTGCGATAATCCTCCTATGATACCAAGAGAGGCCATCAGAGACAGATTTCTCCGCTACGTGTCCTACGATACGATGTCAGACCCCGCGATGGTGGGGAAGAGGCGTCCTACGACAGCGGGACAGGAGGAGCTTCAGAGGGCCCTGATCGCGGAGCTTGAAGAGCTTGGCCTCAGGACGTACTACGGAGAGGAGAAGGTCGTGATGGGGACGCTTGAGGGTAATGTTTCCGGTACTCCTCTTGCCTTGATGGCCCATGTCGATACCTCCGATGCCGTTAAGGGAAACGGGGTGAGGCCTAGGGTCATATCCTCATACGATGGCTCTCCGATAGTCCTCGATGGCGTCACTATCGATCCATCCTCCGATCCTGATCTCCTGGATTACATAGGCTCGGAGATCATCACCTCATCCGGCGACACTCTCCTTGGCTCCGATGATAAGGCCGGTATCGCGATAATCCTCTCCGTGCTGGAGAGGATCGTCTCCGAGGATATCCCCCATCCTACGATCGAGGTCTTCTTCACCCCCGATGAGGAGACTGGATCCGGCATGGATGCCTTCCCGTACGAGAGGATGGTCTCGAAGAGGTGCTATACGGTCGATGGGGCGCGGGAGGGCGATGTCGAGACGGAGTGCTTCAATGCAGCATCTATCTTGATCAGGATCACCGGCTCCGTCGTGCATCCCGGATCAGGAAGAGGACGTATACACAATGCCGTTACCGCGGCCTGCCATATCGTCACAGCGCTTCCTGCCTCTGAGAGCCCTGAGGCGACCGATGGCCGCTACGGCTACTATGGCGTGGACAGCGTCTCCGGAGACGCAGGGGAGGCTGCCGTCTCGCTCTTCCTCCGTGATTTCGATTTCCAGGAGCTTGAGAGGCGCATCGAGGCCGTGAAGGCCGCCGTGCGCAGCGCGGAGCTGCTCTACCGCGTGCGTGCCTCTGTCTCCGTTGATATGCAGTACAGGAACATGAGGGAGGCCAATGTCCTCCATCCAGAGGCCCATGAGGCTATATACAGGGCTGCGGAGAGGATAGGGCTCACGCTCAATGAGCGCATCATCAGGGGCGGTACCGATGGCGCGTGGCTCGCGGAAAGAGGCATCCCGTCTCCCAATATCTTCACTGGCGGCCATAACCTCCATTCCTGCAGGGAATGGGTAGCTGTCGAGGCGATGGGAAGGGCGGCAGATCTGGTGCTTGCCATCGTGGAAGAGGGGGTAACGGGATGAGACCGCTTCTTCTTCTCCTTATGCTCTTGATACCAGCCCTTGCCATCAGCGCCAATGAGATCGCGTTCGATGACTCCGTTCCCGATGATATCAGGGCGGTACTTGAGGAGAGTATCGACCGCTGGACGGAGGGACGTGGGGAGATATTCGTGCGTATCGGCAGCTACGAGGAGGATACCCAGTCATTCGATGACCGTACCCTCGCCACCTTCGAGGCCGTCTCTGGGGATCTCTCGCTTACGATCAATGCGATAGGACGCGACCGCGAGGCGCTTCTTGAGTCCGTGGAGACGGAGGTGAGGAACATCCTCTTCTATGAGGAGTCTTTGATGGCGCCGGGGCTCAGGCTCGACTATGTCTATCATGGATCGTATTCATTCCTTACCCCTGATTACTACCGCCGCGGCACGCGCCTTGCCGCGCTCGATGGCGATAACCGCGTGCGCGGCCTCTTCGAGGTCGCCGAACGCTACGATGGCGCGGTACTGCTGGAGCCAGTCTTCCTTTCCGATCCCGTCCCGGGCCTGCGGCTTGAGGATAGAGGGGAGTGGACGCTCTCGCTGACGGCGGCCACCGGCTTTGACTTCTCCTCGCCATCGGTCGAGGTGACGGGAACGGTGGGACGCTCCGACCTGATCTATCCATTCACGCCGCTGCTGTCGCTGACCTACCTCCTCAGCGGAGGAGAGTCCTATTACTACGGCGGCATAGGACTAGGAGCATCGCTCGATCTCTGGAGGATATTCCCCACCTTCTCCTTCACCCTTGTGGAAGAGGGCAGGATACAGGCCGATGCCTCGCTCCTCCTCGGCGCAGGACCCGATGGCTTCGACTGGAAGGGCCGCTTCTCCGTCTCCTATGAACACTCTCCGACCCCTTCGTTCTTCTGGAGGCTCGGATACCTTAATCTCCAGGGCGAGCATATGCTCATCCTCGGAGGAGGAGGCCGCTTCTGAGACGCATCATACCTCTCCTTGCAGCACTCCTTCTCCTCTTCTCCTGCGCATCGGGCTTCGTTCCAGTCGATGGTCCCAACTGGATACTCGATCCTCCGCGTATTCCCGAATCGGTGGTCTTCGTCGGGGAGGGCTTCGGTGATACCGAAAGCGCCGCGAGGGCCGGGGCCTATCGCGATGTCCTGGAGGCCATGGAGGGAGAGCTTGGCATCTCCGTGCTTGTCCCATACTACCGTGAGTTCTACAGCACAGATCGCATAAGCCGCTTCGGGACGTATATCAACGGCACGTACTCGGTCGCGGCCGATGGCGGCTACTATTACTTCATACTGTCCGTTACCCCTTCGGAGAGCTTCTATGCCCAGCGGAGCGAGGAGTACATCGAGGCCATAGAGCGAGGCGATGAGATCAGCCGCCTGCTCTCATCAGCCTCCGCCCATTACCGTGCCAATGAGGATATAGCGGCGCTTGAGGACGTACTCAACGCGCTATCCCTCTCCCTTGATGGGGTACAGGGCGGTGATGTCCATACGCCTGAGAGCCTTCTTTCCAGGGCCATGGAGTATGTGTCGAACATAACGATAGGCATCGATGAGCCATACGGCGATGCCATCTGCCGTGTCTCCGTCTCTAGGAACAAGGGGCCGTTCCCTCCTCCCGTCCGCAATGGCCGTATCGACGTCAGCTATACGATGATGGATAACTCCGGTAATCTCTTCGAGGACAGCGTCTCCGCGATGAGCGGAGGCAATGGCCGCTTCGAGTTCAATGTCACCAACCCATATATGGTGAGAAGGGGAGTGCTGCATTTCTCGATCCACCTTCCGGAGGATACCATCGAGGAGATAGAGAGGAAGGGCGGGGAAGGCTTCCTGGATCCTCTTCTTGAGCTTGTGGAGGAGCGTAGCGTCGCCTATCCCTATGTGATACCCCCTGCCTTCGCTCCTGAGGACACGATAATAGCCATCGCCTCATACATGATGGATGGCCTCTCTGTATACTCCGACGATGCCGTGGAGATCTTCTCCGAACAGCTCCGCACCGTGGGGCTGGACTATGACACGATAGCCGCGACTGGCGAGGATGAGAGGGAGATGCTAGCGTCCCTGATCAGGGCCTATCCTGAGAAGCGCTACATCGTGATCGTATACCTCGGCGTCTCTGATTACCGTGAGGCGTTCGATGCCGTCTATGTGCGCATCGATGGACGCGCGTCGATCATCGATACCGATACCGGGAGCATGATCGCCCAGAGGACGATCTTCGTCGCGGAGAAGGGGGAGGACGCGGAGAGCGCGGAGCGCCTCGCGTTTGAGCGCGGGGCCCGCATCGCGGGAGGGATGCTCCTCAAGTATCTCTAGGCAGGGAGAAGAGTGGCGATCTCATCCTTCCATCTCGACTCATCAGGCGTCTCAAGCACCAGCGGTATGCCGCTTGCCGCCTCCATGCGTACTATCTGCAGAAACGGCTCAAGGCCGATCAGGCCCAGGCCTAGGCTCTCGTGCCTGTCCTTATGCGATGAGAGCGGAACCTTCGAGTCATTCAGGTGCATCCCGTAGAGCTTATCCCTTCCGAAGCGCGAGAGGAACGAATCCATCACTCCCGTGATATCCTCACGGACATCATAGCCTGCACCGAAGAGATGGGCCGTGTCGAGCGTCACCCCGAGTCTGTCCTTGTTGCGCGCGAAGGAGATCAGAGCGTCAAGCTCCTCGAAGGTGGAGCCAAGCACCGTGCCGGCGCCCGCGGTGTTCTCAACCGCGATCCTGAGCGAGGGGTAGGTGTCGAGTATCCTGTCCATCATGGCCGCCGAGCGCCTTAGCCCGTCCTCGCGCTCTCCTTCCTTGTATGCCCCGGGATGGATGTTGATGACATCAAGTCCTAGGGCTACGACACGTCCGGCCTCATCTGAGAAGAGCGCCTCTGATTTCCTCATCAGCTCCTCGTCTGGAGTCGCCGGATTGATGAGATAGCCCGCGTGCGGAAGGACTGCCGAAGGAGCATAGCCATGCCTCTCCATGGCCGCCTTGAATGAGGCGATGCTCTCATTGTCGAGAGCCGGGGCGCTCCATACCCTCTGGTTCTTGGTGAAGATAGCGAAGCCCGTGGCTCCGAGCGATGCGGCCCTCTCCGGGGCGAGCGCTACCGATGACGCGATGGATACATGAGGACCGATATAAAGCATGAGTAGACTGTAGCGTGGATTGCCTTCGCCGTCAAACAATGCTAAGTTCGTCACATGAATCAAATCGAGAAAGGCCAGCGTGGCTCAGGATTCAGGGTCATCGATGTCAGCGCTCTTCCTGATTACAAGGCGGAGGGCGTGCTGTTCGAGCATGAGAGGACGGGCTTCCAGGTCTATTACGTCCGCTCCTCCGACAGGGAGCGCTTCTTCTGCTACACCGTCTATACCCCGCCTGAGAACAGCAAGGGCATCGCGCATATCATAGAGCATACCGTGCTTGCCGGGAGCGAGCGCTATCCCGTCAAGGATCCCTTCATGCTCCTTGCCCGCAACAGCTGCAATACGTTCCTCAACGCGCTCACCGGCGTGGACAGGACGTATTATCCTGCGGCATCAACGGTGATGAAGGACTTTGACAATATCTTCTCCGTCTATACCGACGCAGTCTTCTCTCCTCTCCTTAGGAGGGAGACCTTCATGCAGGAGGGCATCAGGCTCTCTGGGAAGGGCGGCCTGCATTTCGAAGGGGTGGTCTTTTCCGAGATGCTCGGAGAGATGGCAGAGCATGAGTTCGTCCTCTCGTCGCTTTCCACGAAGCCGCTCTTCGGTGATTCGCCATATCGCTATGAATCGGGAGGGGACGGACGGAAGATCTGCCGCCTGAGCTATGAGGAGTACAGGGCCGCGTATTCCAGGTTCTACGTTCCTGCGAACATGACGCTCTTCCTCTATGGGGATATGGATATATGGGAGAAGCTCTCGTACCTCGACCGTGAGTACCTCTCCCAACGTGATGGAGGAAGACGTACCGACCGCATCCAGCCGGCTGCGCGCTGGTCATCTCCGCGGAAGGCCGTCGCCGCATCTCCTGCCGAGGATGGCGATGAGGGGGCTTCCGTCATGGTCTCATGGCTCCTCGGCGATAACGCCCAGGCAGGGGAGAGTACGCTCTTGTCGCTGATGGTCGATCTCCTCCTTGGCTCATCGGGCTGTCCGCTGTACAAGGCGATCGCGGAGTCGGATCTCGGTACCGATCTCTCATCAGAGAGCGGCATGTCATCGAGCTACCGTGACCTAGTCTTCTCCGCCGGCTTCTCCGGCGCGAGGGAGGAGGATGCGGAGAGGAGCGAGGAGTACATACTCTCCTCGCTGCGGAAGATCGTCAGCGACGGCTTCGGTGAGAGGGCAGTGGAGGCCGCCATCAGGCGCATGGAGTTCTCCCTCAAGGAGATCCCCGGAGGGATGCCAATGGGAATGAGGCTCTTCTTCCAGGCGGAGAAGGCGCTCACGTTCGGTACGGACCCTGCGCTCATGCTCGCCCCTTCGTCGATCATCGCCTCGATACGGAGGCGCTGGGAGGAGGATCCGCGCTTCTTCGAGCATTGGATCGAGAGGAACCTCCTCGATAACCCTCACCGCCTGCTTGCCGTGGTACGTAAGGACAGCAGGGAGCGTGAGCGTATCGATAGCGCGATAGCCGCGGCGCTTGAGGAGAGGAAGGATGAGTACTCGGCCCAGGAGGAGGCTGCCTTCGATGCCTTCCAGGCCTGGCCTGATTCTGCGGAGGCGCTATCCTCGGTTCCTCGCCTCACCGTTGAGGATCTTCCATCCTCATTCGACAGGATAGGACATGAGATCAGCGGCCAGGTGGTCTCCGCGCCCATGGTAACGGGCGGTGTCGTCTATACGGATATCGTCTTCGATATCTCCGATCTGGACTATGATGAGCTTGATGCGGCGAACCTCTATTCCAGGCTCCTGTCGATGTGCGATGCCGGTGATATGGACTACTCGACGCTGCAGACGGAGCTTAGGTTCGTCTCCGGAGGCTATGCCTTCTTCGTGGAGTCAGGCTCCACCGTCTCCGGTGAGGCCAGGGTATTCCTCGTCTGCCGCCTCAAGTCGCTTCCGGGGCTGGAGAAGGATGGCCTTGATCTCTTCCTCCGTCTCTTCAAGGAGGGGAGGATCGATGATGAGAGGAGGATACGCGCCGCCCTTACGGATATCTCCACCGATTATCAGAGTTCCATCGTCCAGAGCGGTCAGACCTATGCCATGAGCGCGGCAGCAGCCTCGCTCAGCCCCTCGCTTTATATCGGGGAGAGGCTCACGGGGATAAGCTGCTGGTACACGGTGGAGGATATGCTCTCCTCCGATCTAGCCGCGCTTGGCAGAAGGCTTATCGCGGTAAGGGATAGGATCATCACGCGGGCGAGGGCGATCGTCCATGTCACCGCGGAGCGTGAGGATATGGAAGAGGCCGTGGAGGCGGCTAGGGGCTTCCTCGCGGCGCTTCCCGATGGAGACGGGGCAGGGCGCATCGAGCGCGTCGTCCCTCAGCTTCCGCGCCTCTCTGCGTTCACGCTCTCATCATCGGTATCGTTCGTGGGTATCGCAGGACGGGGAAGGGCTATGGCTGATCCTCTCTCATCCTCCGACAGGATATTCCTCTCCATCCTCTCCACCACCGGACTTTGGAGCCTGGTGCGTGAGAAGGGAGGAGCGTATGGCGTCGGCGCCTACCTCGATTACGTCGAGAGGATATGGTCGTTCTACTCCTACCGCGATCCCCGCCTCGATGGCACGATCGATGACCTGAGAAGGGCCGTGGAGGGATTCAGCGTCACGGAGGAGCAGCTTTCGGACGCGCTAATAGCCGAGTTCTCACGCTCGCTCAAGCCGACGGTGCCGGCGATCAGATCCCTTGTGGATATCCGGAGGATCCTCTACCGCATCACCGATGAGGAGAGGGAGCAGAAGCGCCGTGAGATACGCTCCCTATCAAGGGAGGATATAATGGCCTCCAGGGAGAGGTTCCTCGCATCCCTCTCCGATCAGGCGATCGCAGTGGTCGCCGATAGGAGCGTTGTCGATTCCTCACGCTACGGCTTCGATGCAAGGAGCCTTCCTTTCTCCTCTGTGGTACAATCGAGATGAGAATCACGGGGCCGATGGATGACAAGGCAAGGTAAAACACGTTACGATTCTGCAAGGAAGGAGATGGAATGTTCCAGGTATTCGCGGAGCTGAGCGCTTTAAGCTATGTGAGATTGTTCGTGGAGACGGCGGTGCTGGCCTTCGTGATCTACCGCGTATATGTCGCGATATCCGACACCAAGGCGACGGAGATACTAGGCATCGTGTTCACGGTGGCGATCGCCTATCTCATCTTCTACATCCTGCGCCTTGATGTGCTGACGCTGATCATAGAGAAGCTCATGCTTCCATTCCTGATGATCCTCTGCGTCTTCTACCATCCGGAGCTGAGGCGCGCCTTCTCCTCCTCATTCACGAGGAAGTCGAGATTCTTCCGTATCGGCGTGCAGACGACGAGCGAGCAGATCGATTCCATACTCAATGCCTGCAACATACTCGTTGAGAAGAAGAGGGGAGCCCTGATCGTCTTCCCGCGCCATACGGATATCCAGTCGATACTCGATTCGGGAACGAAGGTGAACGCGGACCTCTCATCCACGCTGCTCCTGACGATATTCGATCATGACACGCCGCTCCACGACGGTGCCGCGGTCGTCATCGGCGGCAGGATCGCCTATGCCGCCTGCTATCTGCCGCTCTCTGAGCAGAAGGGGATAAAGGCGACCTTCGGAACGAGGCACAGGGCCGCTCTCGGACTTGCCGAGGCCTCTGACGCGATCGTCCTGGTCGTCTCCGAGGAGACCGGAGCGATCTCACTGGCATACAACGCCAATATCTACTACAACCTCTCGAACTCGACGATAAAGCGCACCCTCCTCTCGCTCTTCAGCTACCGCGATGTGCTGCCGCAGGATGCAAAGGAGGCCGTGAATGAAGCAGAATAAGGTCATATCCACCCTTCTCAACAACTGGGTAGCCAAGATATTCTCGATCCTCATCGCGCTCTTCATCGTCATATCAGTGCGGTTCCTGAACGTCAATGACAGGGTGGTCACGCTTCCGCTGGAGGTGACGCTTCCCGCTGATTATGAGGCTCTCTCCCTTGTTCCCAGTACCGTCGATGTCGTGATAACAGGCGACGACAGCATCATCTATCTAGTCGATCCGATGCACATAAAGGCCTATGCGGACTTCTCCGAGGTCTCTGGGGCCGGCATCACCCGTGTCCCGATAACACTTGACTACGATGGCGATATCTTCGCCTCAGACGGCCTTACCGTCTCCGCCCGCCCGTCCAGCGTCAGGATACTCTTTGGGGAAAAGGGCCTGTGATAAGGGGCATCGGCGTGGATATATGCAGATGCTGCCGCTTCGAGGGGAAGGAGAGGCGCTTCCTGGAGAGGATATTCTCCCCTGAGGAGCTTTCGGTATCCACATCGCCTGAGTACCTTGCCTCGCGCTTTGCCGCGAAGGAGGCGTTTGCCAAGGCCCTTGGTACGGGCATAAGGGGATTCTCCCTCACCGATGTGACCGTGAGGGAGGATGATGCGGGAAAGCCTTACCTCCATCTTGAGGGACGCGCCCTCTCCATCTCATCGGGCCTTTCGTTCCATCTCTCGCTCTCCCATGAGCGGGAATACGCCGTGGCGATGGTGGTGGCGGAGTGAGAAGCGATTGGAAACGCCCGGAGGTCTATGACCTGCCGAAGGAGGGAGAGAGGCGTATCATGCTCCGTGTCGCCTATGATGGTTCGGCCTTCCATGGCTGGCAGTCGCAGGATGGAGCCTCTTCCGTGCAGGAGACGATATCCTCGACGCTTTCGGAGGTGCTTGGCCGCGCGACGATGGTCTATGGCTCAGGCCGTACCGACAGCGGGGTCCATGCACTTGATCAGGCCTGCCATTTCGACACCATCTCCTCGATAGATCCCCAGCGCTTCTCCATCATACTGAACACGAGGCTTCCTAAGAGCATAAGGGTTCTGTCCTCATGCCTCGCGCCGCCGCTCTTCCACGCGCGCTATTCGACGATGTCGCGCGAGTACTGGTATCTGGTGAAGGAGAGCGCGGCGATGCTGCCATTCGACAGCGGCCGTGTCACGCCGGTGAGGATGCTTCCCTCGATGGAGCTTCTCTCCTCCTATGCTCCGCTGCTCTTCGGCACCCATGACTTCACGACCTTCGCCTCCGCCCGTGATGCCTCCTCTTCGCGCGTCAGGGATATCTACGTATCTGAGTGGGATACGATCACCGACGCATACGGCGCTCCCGTGCTAAGATATAGGACGGCAGGAAACGCCTTCCTGTACCATCAGGTGAGGAGCATGGTGGGAACGATGATCGACTGTGCCCTTGCAGGAGAGGATGCGGAGGCCTTCAAGGCGCGGCTCGATGGCCGTGACAGGCACCTCGCGCTCAGGACCGCGCCTCCCGACGGGCTCTACCTTGCCCATGTGGGCTATGATCCTGATGAGTATCAGTGGTTCGAGGATGGATATGGAGAATAAGGAGACGCGCGAGTATCTTATGTCGCTCATCGATGAGGCGGGGAGGGTGTTCTCATCCGATCCCCTTGCCGAGTCGCGGAGGATCGTGTCATATGAGCTGAAGGACCCTTCATCTCCCGCAAGGCCCGTGTCCATCTCCGATGATCTCTCCTCATGCCATGACTGCAGCGGCTATCTCTCGCGTACGGTGATGCCGCGTCCGATGCTAAAGCGCGGCTCTAGGCTGATGTTCATCCTAGGCGTGCCAGATGGCCAGATGATGCTTGAGGGGACGAGGATAGATTCATTCCGCCGCTGGTGGAAGGACTCGCTCCTGCTCTCTGAGGGGGAGTGGTCGCTCACCTCGATCATCAAGTGTCCCGTTCCTGCATTCTCCGTAGAGTTCGCGGATGCATGCCGCGCCCATCTGAGGAGCGAGATGGAGGAGTATAGGCCTGGCGCGATCATGGTACTCGGCAGCGCCGCCGTCGCCTATATGCTCCGCCGCAACGAGCCTATCGTGGGCCTGATGGGAAGGCGCTATACCATCAATCACATACCTGCATATGTCTCTCCCTCCCTTGAGGAGTATGCCGCCGATCCGTCCCTCCGCCGTCCTATCTGGGAGAACTTCCTCTTCGTCCGCCGCGAGCTGGGGCTGGAGGGAAGGAGCGCGCGTTGAGGTACGCCGAGCTGCTTCTCCAGCTTCCCTATGAGGCCAGCTACAGCTATATCGTGCCGGAAGGGCTGGAAGAGGAAGCTTCATTCGGGAAGCGGGCGATTGTCCCGTTCGGGCGGCGGCGCATGACGGGCTTCATCATCTCCGTCAGCAATGACAGGCCCGAGGGGGACTATGAGCTTAAGGCGATAGAGCGCGTCATCGATAATGAGCCCGTCTTCGATGACAATCTCCTGGATATAGCGCGCTGGATGCGGACGATGTACTTCACGCCTACCGGGCAGTCATTGTCGATGATGATCCCCTCCGGACGGCGCGAGAGCGAGATGAGCCCGTTCTACGAGCCTGTGTCATTCCGTCCTATAGAGAGGCTATCTGAGGATCAGGAGAAGGCGCTTTCCCTGATACGCGAGGAGCGCGCCTCCGTCTACTACCTCTTCGGCGTCACGGGATCGGGAAAGAGCGAGGTCTACCTCCGCCGTGCCGAGGATATCATAGGAAAGGGGCGGCAGGTGCTGTACATGGTTCCGGAGATAACGCTCTCGGAGCAGCTTTCGGATGAGGTGTACTCCCGCTTCTCAGGCCGCGTTGCCATACTGCACTCCGCACTAACCCCGTCGCAGCGCCTCAAGGCCTGGCATCAGATCGCCTCGGGTGATGTCGATATCGTCATAGGGGCCAGAAGCAGCGTCTTCGCGCCGTTCAGGAACCTTGGGCTCATCATACTGGATGAGGAGCATGAGACCTCGTACAAGTCCGGATCCGCTCCGCGCTACCATGCCCGTCAGGTCGCCCAGTACAGGGCAGGGAAGGAAGGGGCTGAGTTCATCATGGGCAGCGCCACTCCATCGCTTGAGGCGTGGAAGCTCATGCTTGAGCATCGCATCTTCCGCATCGACATGATGCACAGGGTGGGAGAGGGGCACTATCCCCGCATAGATGTCGTCAACTCCATCGGTTCCAAGCGCAACGTGACGCCGGAGCTGGAGAGGGCGATAAGGGAGTGCCTCGATCAGAGGCGCGGGGTGCTGCTCTTCTTAAACAGGCGCGGCTACACCTATGGCTACGCCTGCTCATCCTGCGGCCATGTGATAACCTGTCCCAACTGCTCGGTATCGCTGACCTATCATAAGAGGGAAGGACGTCTGGTATGCCATACCTGCGGCTATTCCGGGCCGCTTGTGAGGGTCTGCCCGGAGTGCGGCTCATACGATCTCTCTCCCCATGGCTATGGCACGGAGAACGTCGAGCAGGAGATACGCGCGCTCTTTCCCCAGGCCACGGTCGCACGTCTCGATACGGATACCGCCGCGGAACATAAGGGAAACACGCAGGAGATACTGCAGGGCTTCCGTGAAGGCCGTATAGACATACTCCTGGGAACCCAGATGATCGCGAAGGGGCTGAACTTCCCGCTTGTCTCGCTCGTTGGCGTGCTGAACGCGGACTCATCGCTTTCCGTGCCTGACTTCCGTGCCGCCGAGAGGACCTTCGATCTATTGCATCAGGTCGCGGGCAGGGCTGGCCGTTACCGTGACGATGGACGCGTGGTGATCCAGACCACGCAGCCGATGACGCCGGCGATCCGCGCGGCGGCGGAGAATGACCTGGAATCCTTCTACCGCACGGAGATGAGGAGCCGCAAGGAGACGATGTTCCCTCCCTATACCCGCCTGATAAACCTCACCGTCAGAGGCAGGAGCGAGGCGAAGACGAGGGAGGCCGCGGAGGAGCTTGAGCGCATCGCCGAGGAGCTGGAGCCTGGATTCGAGGACGTGGAGTTCTTCTCTGCATCCCCGTCTCCCGTGGAGCGCAAGGCGCAGTACTACCGCTATCACGTCCTGCTGCGCTCAGCGTCGATGTCGCTCCTGCTGCGCTTCACGTCGCAGCTTCTTGCCCGCTTCCGCCTGCCTTCATCGCTCTATCTTGAGGTCGATACCGATCCCGTGTCACTGATGTGATCAGAGCTTGGCGATATCTACCCAGTCCGCCGCCTTCGATATCCTGAAAAGCTCCTCAGGCGTCAGCTCTATGGCGCTTGAGGGGGTACCTGCCGCGGGGAAGACGGTGTCGAAGCGCTTTACCGATACATCTATGTACACCGTGACGCCATCGTTGATGGCGAATGGGCATACGCCTCCTACAGGGTGTCCCGTCATGGCCTCGACGTCCTCCGGGGCTATCATGCGGGCCTTCTCGTGGAAGGTGTCCTTGAACTTCCTGTTGTCTATGCGCCCGTCCCCCGCAAGCACGATGATTGCAGGGCTTCCTCCGATGAGGAAAGACATGCTCTTCGCGATGCGGCCTTCCTCCGTTCCGAGGTCCGCAGCCGCTTCCCTTACCGTCGCCGAGGACTGGTCGAACTCGATCACGCCTCTATCCTTGCCGTATTGCCTCAGGTATTCCCTTACTTTCTCTATGCTCATGCGGCGATTGTACACCATTTCCCGCTTTTTTCCTCCCCTGAGTGTCAGAATGACACTAAAAGGGCGAGGCTTTCCATCATTGTGTCAATTTGGGGATGGTAGCTGGATGAGGCTGTTTGACGCTCAAAGTATAATTGCTTGCATATAAATGAGATAATTAAGTTGGCACGGCTTCTGCGAAGTATTGGTGTGGCCGGAAAGGCCCTGCAAGGAGACTTAAGATGAGATACGTTATAACCAGAAACATAACCCCAGGATTCCCAGGACTTGATTCGCTCTTCTCTGATTTCTTCTCAGACGTCAGTACGACGAAGATCCCGCCTGTGGATATCTACGAGACGGATGGCGAGTATGTGATAGAGGCCGAGGTCGCTGGCTATGGCGATGATGATATAAGCATATCGGTGAAGGACGGGGTGATAACCATCTCCTCTTCCACCACCTGGAAGGAAAGGAGGGAGAGGGCAAGGGCCGAGAGGCGCATGATCTCCTCGGAGATCCATCTTCCCGAGTTCTCGCGCTCGTTCATCCTTCCTGAGGATTCGGATCACGAAGCCATTACCGCTGATAACACGAGCGGCATCCTCACGGTGAGGATCCCGAAGCTGAAGAAGGCGGATAAGGGCAGGATAGATATAAGGATCGGCAGATAAGCCGGTCGGACCGCACACATGGGTGTCGTTCCTAGAAGGGAATGGCACCCTTTCCTTTTCATCTGGCAAAGCCATGGAAAGCATCAAGATGCGCCTTGAGCGGCATGGGCGATTGGTTTTCATCTCCAATATCGTTATACTCTCCTCGTTACGGAGTGCATATGAACAGGATAGTAAGGAAGGAGCAGTTCTCGCCCGATGTGTTCTCTATGGAGATCGAGGCCCCGATGATCGCGCGTGAGCGCAAGGCCGGGCAGTTCGTGATCGTCCAGAAGGGCGGAGACTGGAATGAGCGTATTCCCCTCACGATCGCAGATGCGGATCCGGAGAAGGGGACAATCACCATCGTGTTCCAGCGCGTGGGCGCGGGGACGTATCTCCTGGCAGAGCTTGAGGAGGGCGATGAGATCGGCAACGTGCTTGGTCCTCTCGGCTCTCCTACCCATATAGAGAAGTTCGGCAAGGTCGTCTGCGTCGGCGGCGGCATAGGAGTCGCGCCGCTCTATCCGATAGCCAAGGCGATGAAGGAGGCGGGAAATGATGTCTCCATCATCATGGGCGCCCGCACGAAGGAGCTGATCATCGAGGAGGACAAGATGCGTACGATCGATCCGGATCTCACGATCGTCACCGATGATGGCTCATATGGCGAGAAGGGTGTGGTGACGGTTCCTTTGAAGGCGATGCTGGAGAAGGGGGACGTCGATCTCGTCGTCTCGATCGGTCCGGCTATCATGATGAAGTTCTGCACCCTCACCGCGGCTGAGTTCGATACCCCGATAATCGTCTCCCTCAATACGATAATGATCGACGGGACGGGCATGTGCGGGGGCTGCCGCGTGAGCGTCGGCGGCGAGACGAAGTTCGTCTGCGTCGATGGCCCTGAGTTCGATGGCCATCTCGTGGATTGGGACAACATGATGATGAGGCAGCGTACCTACAAGGCCCAGGAGGCCGAGGAGTACCATAAGTGCCGCGCGCTGGGAGGTGCCGTATGAAGACGCCGGAGATGATAGAGAAGGAGGCGAGGGAGATCCTCTCATCGCTTCCCCAGGAGCTTAGCGCTAAGGACAGGGCCGCGATTCCCCCTCAGGCGATGCCGCAGCAGGATCCGGCGGTGAGGATACATAACATGTCCGAGGTTGCGCTCGGCTATACCGAGGACGAGGCTCTGGTAGAGGCTAACCGCTGCCTGCAGTGCAAGAACAAGCCATGCGTACAGGGCTGTCCTGTCGGAATAGACATCCCTGCCTTCATCCATAGGATTACGGAGCGTGATTACTCCGGCGCCATGGATATCATACAGGAGAACAGCCTGCTTCCTGCCATCTGCGGCCGTGTCTGCCCGCAGGAGAACCAGTGCCAGTTGCACTGCACGGTAGGCAAGATGCATAAGGATATCGACAAGGCCGTGGCTATCGGACGCCTGGAGAGATTCGTTGCCGATCATCAGGGCGATGATGTCAAGCTTCCGCAGATCGCTCCTGACACCGGCATGAAGGTCGCCGTCGTCGGCTCGGGACCGGCTTCGATCGCGTGTGCCGCGGACGTTCGCCGCGCTGGCCACAGCGTGACCGTGTTCGAGGCTCTCCACAAGATGGGCGGGGTGCTGAGCTATGGTATCCCTGAGTTCCGCCTTCCCAAGCGCCTTGTCGATAAGGAGCTGGCAAAGCTTGAGGCCATGGGCATAGAGTTCGAGCGCAACGTGCTGATCGGGCGCACGAGGACGATAAGGGAGCTTATGGAGGAGGATGGCTACGATGCCGTCTTCGTCGGCACTGGCGCCGGGCTTCCTAAGTTCATGAACATCCCCGGGGAGAACCTCATCTCCGTGTTCTCGGCCAACGAGTACCTGACTAGGTCCAACCTCATGAAGGCCTATGATACCGATCATGCGCTCACGCCGTACTTCCGCTCCCATCGCGTTGCAGTCTTCGGCGGCGGCAATGTCGCCATGGATGCCGCCCGTACCTCGCTCCGCCTTGGCGCTGAGACCGTGGATATCGTATACCGCCGTACCCGTGAGGAGATGCCTGCGAGGAAGGAGGAGGTGGAACATGCCGTGGAGGAGGGATGCAACCTCCGCACCTTGTCCCAGCCTGTCGAGATACTCGGTGATGAGAACGGCCTCGTGAAGGGCGTTGTGATCCGCAGCTGCGAGCTTGGTGAGCCCGATGCCTCCGGCCGCCGCTCTCCCGTGGAGATCCCGGGCTCTGATCATACCGTCGAGTATGACACCGTCATAGTCTCCATCGGCAATGCCTCCAATCCGCTTATCAAGAAGACGACGCCGGAGATCGAGACGAACAGGCGCGGCAACTTCATCGTCGACGAGAAGACGAACGAGACCTCGATGAAGGGCGTGTTCGCAGGCGGTGACATCGTGCTTGGTGCCGCTACCGTGATACTCGCGATGGGACAGGGCAGGAAGGCTGCTGCGGCCATCAATGAGTATCTCAGGGAGAAGAAGTGAAGGATCTGGAGAGGGTATTCTGCCTCGTAGGCGAGGATGACAAGCACGAGGCGATCGATCATATCATCGCATCATGCACGCTCTTCGACGAGCTTCCCGATAAGGAGCACTTCGCGGCGGCTGTCCACCGCCGTGAGCGCGTTCAGTCGACAGGTATCGGCCATGGTGTCGCGATAGCCCATGGCAAGTGCCCTCATATAGATAAGCCGCATATAGCGCTGGGGATATCCGAGAAGGGGATCATCTTCGATGACCGTTTCCCCGATCCCGTGCATATCATCTTCGTGATCGCGTCCTGTCCGACGAAGGAGAGCGCGTACCTCCATGCGGTGGCTTCCATCCTCTCCTGGGTCCATGATCCGGATTTCCGCCGCCGCCTGCTCTCTGGTGAGGATGATGAGAGCGTCCGCCGCTTCTTCGAGATGCTCAGGACGCAGGAATTCGTCCCGCAGGAGTGATGATCGCGTCAAGCACCGCATCATGGGGCTCTTCCTCGAACCTCTCGTCGAACGAGACGGAGAAGGCCAGCCCTATCGTAGTGATCCGCTTCCTGTTATTCCTTATGTATCTGTCATAGAAGCCGCCGCCGCGGCCGAGCCGGCAGCGCCTTGGATTGTATCCGAGAAGGGGGACGAGCATCAGCGCCCTGTCATATGGCGCCTCGATGCCTTCCGGCTCCATGAAGCCATATGGTGACCTGTGGAGGATCCTGGATGAGGAGAAGCGCATATCGCGTCCGGTGATGTATGGAAGCAGTACCCTGCCATCCTGCAGTAGCTCTGATATATCGGGCTCATCGGAGAGCGGCGAGTATGCGAGGATCACTGGAGCATCCCTGTACTCCTCAAGCGAGGTGAGGATGGAGAGTATCGCCCTTGACTCGGCCTTCCGGTCTATTCCGCGTATCCTCTCCCTGATCTCCTTCCTCAGCTCCGCCCTGTCCACGAGTGCCTCCTTCCGGTGATTATAACAGCTTCACGCGATGCACCGGAAGTATTCACATCTTCTCCCTTATCCTGTAGATTCCTATTGATACGATCTTATAAGGAAAATCAATGAAACGACGCCTGTCTCTGATCATCGCATTACTGCTTCTCACGCTTTCCGCACCCTGCCTCCTCGCATCGAACATGCAGCGGGCCTACACGGTGAGGGATGAGGTGTACAGGCGAGTCGATGCGCTCTGCAGGCGTTGCGGCGTCATAGGTCCTTCCTCGTTCTCCCCGCTCTCCGCGCGAGGCCTGGAGATAGCGCTGGAGAGGATAGATCCATCCTCCCTCGATGCGGTGGACAGGGCGGAGTACGAGTACCTCGTGTCAGAGGTGACTGAGCGCCGCGTGGTCTTCCAGCACGCGGAGATGGGCATAGAGCTTCAGCTTGACGTTAACGTGCAGGGGAATGCGGCGCCGTACGATGCCTTCGACTATAGCAACAAGGATGCGGGAGCGCCTGCTAAGGACATGAGGAACGAGGTGGCTCTGCCGTATCGCTATGAGCTGCCGTTCGCCCAGGCCCGCGGACGCTTCTATTATGGGGACTATCTCTCGCTTGAGGCGGAGCTGTTCCTGCGCAACAACAACCATCATATGTACGAATCCAGCCTCGGCTGGCTGATCTCTGGGTATGATGGCCGGCTCTATACCGTATTCTCCGGTCCGGAGGAGGGAACGGATCTCTCATATGCCACGATACCGCTTGACCTGCCGTATCGCGTGGGGGTATCAACGGGAAACGACTATGTAAGCTTCATCGCCGGGCGCTTTCCCCATAGCGTCGGAAGCGGTATCACAGGAAACCTGATCATCGGCGATAACTTCCGCTATCAGGAGATAGCAACGCTCTCCTTCCTCAACAACTACTTTACCTATAACATCTCCGTAACGCGCTTTGACCTGCAGAGGGACCTTGGCGGTGGCCTGATGGACTTCTCCCGCAGCAAGTTCCGCGGTGATCAGCAGTTCAGGGTACTGCACCGCTTCGACGTGAATATACTCGACCGTGTCAGGGCAACCGTGGACTTCGGCACGATGTTCGTCTCCTCGACGGCCTTCGACCTGAGGTTCTTCTATCCCTTCATGCTCAACCATAACCTCGAGAACTACACCAATGATATCGACAGGGTGTACTTCGATGAGGCCAACAATACCATGGGATTCTCCCTGGAGGCCGCGATCTGGAAGGGCTTGAGCGCGTCATTCCAGTTCGTGCTTGATCAGTTCCAGACGGCCATGGAGGGTGATGGAGTCCCTTCCGCCTATGGGCTTCTCTTCAACCTGAGGTATTCGCCGCGCCTTGAGAGCGGCTTCCTTGATACGTATTTCGAGTTCGTCTACACCAATCCCTATCTCTATCTGAACGGAAAGATCGACAGGGCGACGGGAGAGTATGACTATAACCTCGATTACATAGTGGGCTACCATGGGCGCTTCGTCTCGGATTATGGCTACTCAGGCTATGTGCATGGACCTGATTCGATCGTCTTCTCGCTAGGTGCTGACTATCTCGATAAGGAAGGCATCTGGGGCATGGGAGGAGCCTTGCTGTACCGCATACAGGGAAAGAACAGGCTCCGCCACTACTCTCCTCATATCGATAGCACGATCATAGATATGTCAGGCTCCATCGTTTCCGAGGATGCCGGGCGCGATCCCCTGTCTACGCCGGTGGGGGGATGGGAGACTGCCGAGCATCTCATCCGCTTGGATATCTACGCGACCTACGCGCCTCTTAGCTTCCTCGACTGCTATCTGGGGCTTTCGGGAAACCTCTATTACAACTATGGCAATGACAGCTCTCGTGACGGGGTGTTCCTGCCGCAGGCGACGATAGGCGTGGTGATACGCACGCCCGCCAACTACAAGGCTATGGAGTGATGGAAGGCGGGATAGCCCGCCTTCTTCATGAGTACTCCTTATAGAGCCTGCTGATGATCCTTATGCCTTCCTCTGTCAGGTCATCCGGGCCTGAGTAGTTGAGCCGTAGGCACTTGTCATAGTGTTCATGGGGATAGGGCTTCTCATCGGAGCCGAAGAAGAAGTACTCACCTGGCACGGTGACTACGCCGCTATCCATCAGGATCGAGTAGAACTCGAGCGTCGGGATCTTCAGCGATGGCAGGTACAGCCATGTGAATATCGAGCCTTCGATGCGGTGGAGGAAGTACTCCGTTCCCTCGAAGTACTGCCGTATCCAGCCCTCTGCCTTCCTTGCCTTCTCCTGATAGAACGGCCTTACATGCTCCTTTGCCGTCTCTACAAGCTCACCTGAGGCTATGAGGTTCTCCGACAGTACCTGTCCCATCGTGCAGGAGGCGAGGGCGGCGATGGCGTTGAGGTTGGATAGCGCCGTCGCGATCTCCTTGCGGGCAATGACGATACCGGTCCTTATCGAGGGCAGTCCGATCTTCGAGAGGCTCATCGAGAGTATGATGTCCTCATTCCATATGGGCTCGGCGTCGTCGATGAAGATGATATCGGGGAAGGGCAGGCCGTAGGCGTTGTCTACGATAAGCGGTATGGAGTGTTCGTGTGCCATGCGCGCAAGGGTCTTTATCTCCCCATCGGTCAGGACGTTGCCTGAGGGATTGGTCGGCCTCGATACGGCGATCGCGCCGACCTCATCATGCTCATCAAGGTATCGTTCAACGGCCTCCTGATCGAGCGTGTACTTGAATGTGCGGTCGCTGAAGTACTCGCACTTCGCCGCGACGCTCCTGAAGGTGCCTTCCTCTATGCCTTGGTCGGCGTATCCGATGTACTCGGGCATGAGCGGGAAGAGTATCGTCTGCCTCCTCCCTTCAGTGCGCCCAGAGAAGAGGTTGAGAAGGTAGAACATCGCGCTCTGGCTGCCGTTGGTGACTGCGATGTTCTCCTCGCTGATGTCCCAGCCATATCTCTCGCGGAAGAATGAGACGACAGCCTCTATGAACCTCGTCCTTCCCTGTGGGGCATCGTAGTGTGAGATGATATCCTCGAACTCCTCGCCGGAGGAGAGTATCCTCTCCATCTCCCTGCGGTAGAGTGCCTCTGTCTCCTTGACGCGGGCGGGATTGCCGCCTCCGAGGGGGTATGCCTTGATGCCGCCGGGAAGGGGGCGTCCTATATCATCCATGAGCTGCAATATCCCTGAGTGGGATGTGAGCTTCCTGCCGAAATCACTGAACTGCATAGCGCTATGATAGGCTGAATGGAGGGGAGAGTGAAGTGCGGAAGGCTATCTCAAAGAGATATTTTCCTTTTTGTTATTGCATCTGCTGAAACGAGTTGCCATAGTCAATGAGGCCTTTTTCAGCAATAAGCGCTCAGGCCACTTGCATTTCTTTCCCAATCCTGCTAGATTACTGCTTGTGCGAAAGCACGGGCCGCTTTAGCTCAGTTGGTAGAGCAAAGGACTGAAAATCCTTGTGTCCCTGGTTCGATTCCTGGAGGCGGCACTCAGAAGGCTCCCGAGAAGGGAGCTTTTCTCGTCTATGACGGGCTACATAAGGATATCGGGCTGGAATGCAATCTGATTCCTTTGCCGATTTTTCGGATTCGACCGGCGACTATCTGATGAACTTGTATTTTCCTTTCCCTCGTCCTTTGACTTCTGTAATCAGGCCAGAATCTTTTAATTTAACAATCAATTCTCCTGCTGATGAATATGATGTTGCAGTCAACGTAGCAATATCATTTCGTCCAAAAATACCTTCATTGCATTGCCATATGCTCTGAATAGAGCCATTGCTTTATTCCTTGTATTTTTGTTTACATTCATTTTGCTGATAGCAGTCTCAATAGCTTGGTTTTGGGGGGCAATAGCCGGGTTTTCAGCCTTAATAGCCTGATTTTTTGAGTCAATCACCAGGTTTTCAAGGGATTTTCCATAATTCAGGTTCTTGAGAATTACAGAGAACTGGGAAGAGTCAGAGTAAAATTCCGGTTTCAGATTCTCACACGGCTCCCGACTCCGTCGAGTCAAGATTACCATCGATACTGCATCTCTGTATTCAGACCTCTCTGACTTACGGGCTCAGTGTATTTTCTGTATAGAGCCTATGCTTCTAGGCATCCCACAGCTTTTGGATAAAGTCACTCTGGGCTGTACTTTTGTGCTTATTTGCTTTATTATTTAAGCACAATAGGATGATTGCGAAAGATGGATGAAAGCAGGATGCTGTTTCAGGAGGATGATTATCTCACACTGGAAACAGCTAGACATAATGGCATTTCCAAATACAGGTTCTACAAATTCATTCAAGAGAATGGGTATGAGAGAATTGGAAAGGGTGCGTATTCCAGGGAAGGTGTACTAATCGATGATCTCTATGTAATAAGCAGGAGATGTCCCAAAGCGGTATTCTCTCATGATGAAGCGTTCTATTATCATGGCCTGTCTGATAGAGAACCTCTTATCCACACTGTGACGGTATACAGTGGTTATAATGCGCATCGCCTTAAGACAGACGGTAAGTGCAAGGCGTATTTCGTCAAAGAAGACCTATTGGATGTCGGCAAGACAATAGTAAAGGATAGCTTTGGCAATTATATTCCGATGTATGATCTTGAAAGGACGATCTGTGACCTTGTCAGGAGTCGGAACCTGATAGAAATACAAGAGTTTAGCTCTGTCATGAAAGCCTACATTGCCAGAAAGGATAAGAATCTTAATCTTCTTATGGAATATGCAGGAAAGTTCCATATAGAGAATATCATCCGCATGTATATGGAGGTATTGCTTTAGATGACACTTACGCCAGAGCAGATAAAGGGACGTATCAAGAATATCGCAAAGGACAATAATGCAGATGCAAGAGTTCTGCTGAGAATCCATATGATGGAACGACTGCTTGAACGTGTCTCGGTTTCAAGCTACAGGGATAATCTCATCCTCAAGGGAGGAATACTCGTAACGGCGATGGTCGGTGTATCTCTCCGTTCCACGATGGATATAGATACAAGCCTCAAGAATCTGAATCTTTCCAGGGATGATGCAAGGCGGGTCATTACTGAAATCAAGGATATCGATATCGGTGATGGTGTCATATTCGAGATCAAGGACGTCTCAAGCATCATGGATGAGATGGAGTATCCGGGAATACGGATCACGATTAATGCCATCATGGGGAAACTTGTCACCCCAATCAAGGTTGATATCTCCACTGGCGACATCATAACCCCTCAGCCCGTTGAGTATCGCTATAAACTGCTTTTGGAAGATCGCTATATAAACCTACTGTCATACAATCTGGAAACAGTATTGGCAGAGAAGATCCAGACTGTACTTGCAAGAGGAGTATTGAATACACGGATGAGGGATTTCTACGATCTTAGGGCCCTTTTCCTGATGTATGGGGATCAGCTTGATCCAGCCATATTGAAGAGTGCCTTTAATGCGACATGCGCCAAGAGGGGGACAGTCAATCTAGTGAAGGACATTATTGGAATAATTCCTTCTATTGAGACTGACAATCATCTCCGTTCTTTATGGATAGCATATCAGCGGAAGTATCCGTATGCATCTGACATGAGTTATGAAGCGGTTACCGATAGCCTGAAAGCCTTGTGTAGGATAATACTATAAAGAGACTCCTATCTGCCCAGAAACCGCCACTGAAGCGTTTATGTATAGAGCTTATTTCTCGATCCTATTCGTATACCATCGGATTACTTCTTCTTAATAAATAATATACTTATATAGTAAATAGATCTAACTCTCAAGTTTACTTAAAAGATACTATTCATGGCTTTGTAGCTTGTGCTATCATGCCTTTGGCACTGCCATAACGGTAGCGGTACCGACCTTGCTCCTGATTTTTCCGGAACAAGGAACGGTATGCTCTTCTTTCTGGGGTTCTGGATAAGGAGGGCAGTATGAAAGAGATTCTAGAAGCGATTTTAGAGTTCCTGAAGGTTCTTCGCGAACTTTTGGCTCTTATAAGAGATGTGAATACCCGCAAGTCCAGCCAAGATTAATGCGGGTATTCCACACTGATTGAGGTCGGTACCGTCTATCGGCAGTGCCTCTATGCGTAATATACCATGATTTGATCTAAGTTCAAAGCCTCCTTATCGTGAAGCCTTCTCGATCTGAGGATACCATGCCTGGATGATTCAGATGATGACGTCCGATAGTCTGATGCCAAAGGGCTTCATAAGCGATAGTACCGTATACATCTGTATGTCATCGTTGTCATCGCTCCGCAGATGCCTGACGCCTATCTGCCGTTCTTCCGGAAAGGATGAGGCGAACGAGTGCCAGCTATGGAATCCTGCTGCTTTCCTTATCCTTCTTAGTATCGAGGGCTTGGAATTATCTGAACCTTGCGTCTCATCGTAGAGCCCTAGGGTAAGGGTATTTCCCTCTATTCCGAGTATGAAGTTCCGTAGGCTCATGTTCCACATCGACGCGATGCGCTCCAGCGTGGAGATATATGGATTGATGCAGTCCTCAGTAAGCCTTGGATAATCGAAGTAGCTCTTCGATAGCTCCTTCTCCCGTCCTGATAGACTTAGCATGATCCTGGTGAAGATGATGATCTCCGATGGCAGTCCCTCATAGGTGTATTCCAAGGCCCTTTCCTCTGAGGAGTGGGGTATCTTGTCGGCTTTGTCTTCTATGAGCGAAAGAAGCCTAGGGATGCTTATGCCAGGCGGCATCTTCGATATTAGCGTGCTGAGCCTTGGCTCTACCGTGCTTCTTATGCCTGCGTAGCCGTTCGAGATGGAGAAGTCGTATCTCTTCGTAAGGCGATATGGGGATATCCCACCGTTCTCGTTGATTATGATATCCATCGCATCCTTCTTGGTGAGCCGTATGTCATATGCCGGCTCCGATGGTTCCGGAATCGTTCCATGGAAGCCTGTCTTGTCGAAGCAGGAGTAGAAGCTTTCCAGCGTGCTGAACCCCAGCCTGTTCGCGATTCTCTTCATCTTGCCTATCTGAAGGGTGCCAAATGCCTTCCATGGTTCTATCGAATAGTCGAATGAGATGTCATAGGAAGAGTAGTGGATCATGTCTATTACGTCCCCTGTTTGTTGAGCGATGGATGGAAGCCTAACACCGCGGCATAATTTGAGGAAAGATACGGAGGAGTGTTTCCGTGATGGATACATCCTGTACATTCCTTATGCTTTGACAGCCAGCGAAACCCAATGGAGCCTGAATGGGAAAGCAAAGGAGGAAATGCATATGAGGATTATTCTCATCATATTAGCCGCTGTCCTGCTGTTCTCATCCTGCGGACTGGATGATTTCTACAGCAGCCTGATTCCGGACAAGAACGAGGAGGTGATAACACCAACCGAACCAGACTCACCCTCAGAGATCATCCAGGAGGAAGGCTACTACCTGGAGTCAGGCAATCCATCAGAATACTTCAGCATTGAAGCAACAGAGGCAGAGATAAGCAATCAATCACTTATACTCACCACTGATGATGGAACAACTCAGGAATACCAGATGATGGACAATATGATCCTGCTAGGCAGTGATATCCTCACAATCACCCAAGAGGACAATGAAACTATAACCATCACCAAGGAAGGAGCGGAGCCATTGGTATTCCGATACGGAAGAAGGTAACCACCAACAGGGCCCGGCAAATGAAGCTGGGCCCATTGAAACGCAGAAGAAAAGCATAACCAACGAACGGGAAAAAGGTTACATCATTCCATCAAAATAAAGCCAACTATTTAACAGCAAAGAAATTAGTTCCTTACGCATCAATCATCATAAAAGCGATAAAAAGTGAAAATACCTCTTGACAAAAGCCTACGGGGGGGGGTAGCCTTGTGGTAACAATAATCTTGGAGGATTTCGAAATGAAGAAATTTCTGGTAATTCTGCTTTCGCTTGCCGTGCTGTTTGGCTTTGCGGCTTGTGATAACAGTACTAGTAACTCTGGCTCTGGAAACATTGCCGATGTAGCATATGTTGAGGGTGCTGTGAGGAATGCCGTGACATATTTCGATGGAGAGAAGGCTGATGCTTCTGACTTCATCTTCACCGGCTATAACATCGAGGGCAATGTCGCTGTCGCTGATATGGCTTCTACCCTGTTTGGTGAGGGCACTGTTGATGCTGCTAAGGATACGGTTACTTTCGCATATCTCGGTGGAAGTGTAGTGATTAGCGATGTTCCTGTATATACGCTTGATGCAATCGGTGTTGAGCTTGTTGGTACACAGTCCTATTTCGTTAACAGCAGCATTAAGGACATCAAGGACGACTATAAGGTAACAGGCTATGCTCTTGAGGATGCTGATGACGGCGAGAGTGCTGTTGTCTATTCAAGGGAGCTTGCTGATGATGAGTATACGATTGAGTATACAGCCGATTTTGTCGATACTACGTCTGCTAAGTTCACAAAGGCTGGTGATGTAACGCTTACGTTCAAGTCAACTTACAATGATTCCGCTATCGCATATGGAGATCCTGCTGATAAGAACAACACGGCTGAGATTTCCGTTAAGCTTGATTATGTCACAGGCTTTAGCGTAGCTCAGAAGGAGAACTCTGCTGTCGTTGGTGCGACAATCGGTAGTGCTGAGGATTATGTAGAGGTTACATATACAATGGCTAGCGGCACGACCACGACGACTGGAACAGCTACCAGCAAGTTCGTTGAGGCTATCGCATCCGATGCTAAGTTCGAGTCCAATAAGACATATACCGTTGAGGTAACCGTTTCCGTCAATGGCACGAACGAGACGAAGTCCCAGGCTCTTACTCTTGTAGAGAATGCTCTTGTTTCCTTCGAGGTTACGTATTCTACTGATATTGAAAACGGAACAACAATCAGCCTCGATGATGTTAGCATCTCTTCTCTGACATGGCGTGATGATACTACTGCTCCTGCAGAAATCGATGAGGATTACCTCAAGACCTATCTTCAGATGACCAACACCGATACCGGTGCAGTCGTCGAGGAGTATGAGGTCAACGGTTTTGGAGAGGGCGCTAAGCTTCCGCTTGCATTCTCCCTTACCGGTGACTATGCATCTGCAACCTGTGATACCGTCCTTACGACCAAGGCTGGTGCCTGAGTAAGATTTTGATGCATTGAGCCTTGCCTGAGCGAGGCCCCTTGCCTGAGCGAGGCCCATCTCGATAGGGAGGCTTTTGATGGATGAGAAGTCCGTAGGAAGGCCTAGGATCCCTAGCGAGAAGAAGCGGGAGTGCCTTGAGCTGTTCGAGAAAGGCAATGGGTACAAGAGGACGGCTAGTATTACCGGACTCAATGCTTATACCGTCAGGGATTACAGGCGGAGGTACGCATCGGGGGATACTTCCTGGGCGTACGGAATAAGATAAGTTATGGGCTCAGCTACTTTCGGCTGGGCCCATGCATCAGTTGGCTGGGTGATGGTGGTGTGGCATGACCCAGGCAGATGATGCCTGAACGAGGATCAAGGTTAGTCCTGATCTTCCGAAAGTTTATAGACGGGCCGTGATCTTAGCTTGTGCGGATGCGGCC